>NZ_JABCQB010000001.1:0-508967 GCF_015244525.1 Gluconobacter sp. R75690
AGACCAAGGAAGCGCATAAAAGACAGACGGTCATTGATCAGGTCTTCCATCCGCTCGTCGGAGAGCTTGTTCAGTGTCTGGATCACCAGGATTTTGAACATCAACACCGGAAAAATGGAATCACAGAGACGTACACAAAACCGTGGAGTTTTTAGAACTCTCCACCTGTTTCACCGAAAGTAAAAAAACAGAACAAGAAGGAGAGTATGACAGCTTCTGGAGGCTGGGGCCGTCCGTATCCAAAAACGTCGGTAATGGTGCCGACTGGAAACCCCGATATTTCACGGCAGGCTTCAGGAACACGCTATTTCCTGAAGCTATAGCCTCGGATTTATTATGATACCAACACGAAACGGAAATCCTGTTAGGGTTGGGCTTCGTCAGCATGCTGCGTGATATTTCCATTCCCACAACATGAGATCCGTGATGACCGAAGCCCCCAACCGCGAAGCATCTTCCTCAATCATGAAAATGATCGTCAATCGCTGGTCCCCCCGCGCCTTTACGGACGAAACCATTTCTGACGAAGCTCTTCGTGAAATTCTCGAAGCGGGCCGTTGGGCTCCCTCCCAGTATAATTCGCAGCCGTGGCGGTTCATGTACGCCCGGAGGGGAACGGAAAACTGGGAACAGTTCCTGTCCTGGCTGAAGCCGGTGAACCAGAGATGGGCCAAGTCAGCGTCAGCGCTCGTCTATATTGCATCGCGTACCACCATGATTCCGAGAACAACGCCGGATCGTGTTTTTTCCCGCACTCATTCCTATGATGCCGGGGCTGCTGCCATGCTTGTCCTTTTGCAGGCGCACCATGCTGGATGGGCGGCTCATACCATGAGTGGTGTCAGTGATGTCGACCTGACCCATGCGGGTCTGCGCCTGCCGGCCGATTATGCTTTTGAAACCGCAATCGCCATCGGAAAGCAGGCTCCGGCCGAGATTCTTCCGGAAGATCTGCGGGTGCGTGAAGTGCCTTCACAGCGCGTGCCAGCTGATCGTGTTATATTTGACGGGACCTTTGTTGAAGCTCCTGATGCCTGACATCCTCTTGCCCTGTGGACGTGAGTAGCGTCGGCAGGGCAAAAGCCTGCGGAGAGAATAATGCCAGGATTTGATCCGCTTGACAGAAAGCTGCTCATTCGTCTGATGCCGCTTCTCGTCCTGTGTTTTTTTTTTGCTTATGTAGACCGGGTCAATGTCAGCTTTGCTGCCGGTGACATGCGCCATGACCTCCTGCTTTCAGGCACGACTTATGGACTGGGCGCCGGAATTTTCTTTATCGGCTATGTTCTCTTTGAGATGCCGGGCAATTACATCCTTGGTCGACTGGGAGCCAGATTGTGGCTTTCAGTCTGCATGATTGCCTGGGGGCTTGTCTCTGCAGGCATGGCCTTTATCGGGAACGGGACCGAGTTTCTCGTCATGCGTTTCGTGCTCGGGGTGGCGGAATCCGGTTTTTATCCCGGAATTCTCTTTTTCCTGATGCAGACCTTTCCGCCCAAGCTCCATGCACGGGTCGTCAGCTATCTGATTGTGGTCATCCCCGTGGCGAGCGCTGTGTCATCACTGCTTGCAAGTGTCATCTTGCACTTGAACGGGACATGGAATCTGCACGGATGGCAATGGCTTTTTCTGATTGAAGGGCTTCCCTCAATCCTTCTGGGTGTTCTCCTCTATCATTATCTTCCTGAGCGGCTGGAGCACGCCGCGTGGCTGACAGAAGATGAGCGGACAGTTATGGCCGGTCGTCTTGCCTATCTGAAGGCTTCCCGGCAGTCGCGCTCCCTTGACCTGTTTCTTGGCGCGTTCAGGTTCCCGATCGTCTGGAAGATTGCCGTTGTTTTCTTCTGTATTTCTTTTGTGAGCGGCACGATCCATTTCTGGCTGCCCCAGATGATTGCTCATGTCGGGTTCGACCGGCACAATGTTCTCCGGCTTGCGACCGTTCCATATTTTGCGGGTGCCGTGGCTCTTCTGATATGCGTGAGGCGAACCGGGACGGCCACTGATAACAGACGCATTCTCAGTGCTCTGGTGATTGCCTGCCTTGCACTGGCAAGCATGACGCTCTCACCATCTCTTGCAGGGCAGGGGGGCCTGCTCACGCTGGCTACGGCCGCACTTTTCGTGATCCTGGGGTTGATGTGGGGCTTGCCCGGACGTTTTCTGCACGGCGTTCAGGCAGCCGCCGGGGTTGCGCTGATCAATTCATTCGGGAACCTCGGGAATTTCTTTGGTCCGGTGGTCTTTGCGTCTCTTTCCGGTTCGACGTCAGCCTATGCCCGCGGGCTGATTATGGATGCCCTGATGCTGGGAGTTGCCACGGTTTTTTTCTGGAGGTTGATCCGTAAGGGATCTGTTCCTTCCACATAGCTCACGGGCATGTTGCTCCAGAAGCAGGAAAGACCGGCTTCTGGAGCGTCGTATTACTCCTGCCCCCTGACGTTCAGGAGGCTATTCAGCTCCAGCTCTGACAAAGCAGTCTGCCCACTCAGTCCCATCGTTACGCGCAGTTCGTCCAGAAGCATGTTCAGGATGCGCTCCACCCCCTCGGCTCCGCCCGCGGCAAGACCATACAGTGGCAGACGTCCGACCATGACCGCATCCGCGCCAAGAGCGAGCAGTTTGAAAACGTCGCTTCCCTGCCGGATGCCGCTATCGGCGATGACCGTCATGTTCCCGGCTTCGTCTGCCAGGGAAGGAAGCACATCCGCCACGGCAGGTGCTGAATCAAGATTGCGCGCCCCATGTGTCGAGACGACAACGCCATCAATCCCGATCCGTCTGGCGCGGATGACATCTTCAGGGGACAGAATTCCCTTGAGCACAAGCTTTCCTTTCCAGACTACGCGCAGATGTTCGATATCCTGCCACGTCACGTCTCGTGCCAGCCGTACGGACGGGTCCTGCCGGGGACGCAGGACGTCCGGACGCAGATATTCCGGATAATGCGGAAAATCCGGGATTCCACGCCCCCGCAGCAAAGGGCGCAGAAGTGCATTCCATGCCCAGCGCGGATGGGAAGCAATGTCGAGAACAGACCTTGGCGTTGCCCGGAATCCCATGCTGAACCCATTGCGCCTATTGTAGTGACGTAACGGCTGCACGGCCGTGTCTACTGTGATCACCAGTGTTTCTACACCAGCGGCTTTGACACGTTCCAGCAGTTCCAGCGTCCGTTTCCGGTCCTGCCAGACATAGAGCTGAAACCACACATTTCCCCGTCCTGCCCGTGCAACGGTTTCGATCGGCACGATGGATTGTGTCGCCAGGCAGACCGGTATTCCCAACCGGGTCGCAGCCGAGGCGATCCGGGCTTCTCCGCCGGGGCGGATCATGCCTGCAATGGCCGTGGGGGCGACGATCAGGGGGGTAGGTAATGTTTCCCCCAGAACGTTGCAGGACAGGTCGCAGTCGCTGGCGTCGGTGAGGACGGACGGCACGATCCGCAGACGGTCCAGCGCGGCTCTTCCCAGTCTGAGGGCTGTTTCGCGTTCGCTTCCCCGGTCCATGTATTCGAACAGGACCCGGGGCAGATAACGACGTGCGGCTGTGCGATAATCTTCTGCTTCCAGCAGGGAAGACAGATCAGGCGCCATCACACACTCCGGATCATCCCCCCGTCGATCCGGAGTTGGCTGCCGGTGATGTAGGAGGCCCGTTCGCTGGCCAGAAAAACCGCGGCGTCGGCAAATTCTTCCGGCCGCCCATAACGTCCGGCGGGAATGTTGCGCAGGGAGCGGCTGGCAACTTCTTCGACCGTTATTCCGTCACGAGAGGCCGCCGCACCATCGAGCTGGTCGAGGCGATCCGTATGAATGCGCCCGGGGATCAGCATGTTGACCGTCACACCATCCGCTGCAACCTCGTTGCTGAGTGTCTTGGACCAGCCGGCAATCGCCCCGCGGATTCCGTTGGAGAGACCAAGTCCGGGGATGGGCTGCATGATGCCTGATGACCCTACAGTCAGCACGCGCCCCCATTTTCGCTCCCGCATCCCGGGAACCAGCCGGGATGCCAGCAGGAAGAAGCGGCTGGCCATGACCGTGAACTGGGCGATCCAGTCCTCGTCGGAGAAACCGCTGACGAGGCCGGGTGGGGGGCCACCGCTGTTGTTGACGAGAATGTCCACGCCTCCGCTGGCCAGAACGCTGTCTGCCAGTGCGATAATGGATGCACGGTCCTTAAGATCGGCCTGCAGCGCTGTAATACGGTTGCGCTGCTCTTCAGGCAGTTCAGCACGCCAGGCTTCGATGTCAGCGGGATGCCGCGAGGCCGCCAGGACATGGACACCTTCGGCACACAGGCCAATCGCGATTGCACGTCCCAGCCCTCGGCTTGCTCCGACCACGAGAGCCGTTTTTCCATTCAGACCCAGATCCATGGATTTTCCCCTTCACAGGCGTATGCAGCACCACTGTGGAACAGTTTCCAACACCCTGTCGACAGGACGGGAGATGGAATAATTACAATTCTGCTCTTTATTCCGGGACGGTATTGAGGTGGCTTATACCCGGCAATGATTCGCAATCGAAAAAGCCGGGAAAACAGTTCACATCAGCCGCTTTTCGTTCTCTTCTGCAAACGATATTTCAGATGACAGGCGGTGTACAAAATGACCTCAGATGCCCTCCCGCAGACAGACCGCGCCCTGGCCGAACTGACAGCCCGCGTTCGGGACGACCTTGACCGCATTGCTCATCCGCGGCGCCCCTGGACGTTTCGGCACGACGCTCCCTCCGGCGAGGCGATGCTCGATGTGCTGATCGTGGGCGGTGGGCAGAGCGGGCTTGCTGCGGCATTCGGGCTGATGCGTGATGAGGTCCGCAATATTTTGGTGGTCGATCAGGCTCCCCGGGGGCTGGAGGGGCCCTGGCTGAGCTATGCCCGGATGCATACGCTCCGCAGTCCGAAGGACTTCACCGGTCCCGATCTCGACATTCCATCCCTGACCTATCAGAGCTGGCATGAAGCGAAGTTTGGACCGGAGAGCTGGACGGCACTGCATCTGATCACCAAGCAGCACTGGGTCGAATATCTGCTCTGGCTGCGTGATACCGTTGGAATCCCCGTCCAGAATGATACGACTGTTCTGGACATCGAGCCCTGTGAAGGCGGTTTGTGCGTCTTGCTCCAAAACGCAGGGGCTGAGCCGGTGCGCCGTTATGCCCGCAAGGTTGTTCTTGCCACGGGACAGGAGAGCCTGGGCCGCTGGTCCATGCCGGGCTTTATCGAGGCACTGCCTTCACGGGTCCGCGCCCATACGGCGGAGGGCATCGACTTCTCCGCTCTGCGCGGAAAGCGTGTCGCCATCCTCGGGGCTGGTGCGTCCGCGTTCGACAATGCCGCAACTGCTCTGGAAGCGGGGGCAGGGGAGGTGCATCTCTTCTGTCGCCGGGTGGAGCCGCAGCTTGTGCAGCCCTATCTGTGGCTGACTTTTACAGGCTTTTTGAAGCATTTTTCCGAACTCGACGACGTCTGGAAATGGCGCTTCATGAACTACATTCTTGGCCTGCGTGAAGGCTTCCCCCAGCCCACATGGGACCGCTGCGCGAAGCATATGAATTTCCGTCTTCATACGGGAGCTGGCTGGAACGGTGCCCACATGGACGGGGAAAAAATCCTGCTGGAGACAGCGCAGGGGCCTTTCGAAGCGGATTACGTCATCTGCGCCACAGGCATCGAGCACAATCCCGCGCAGCGCCCCGAACTGGCCCGTGCCGCCGGAAATATCGCGCGCTGGGAAGACCGCTTTACGCCAGCTCCGGATGAGCAGAACAGCCGCCTGTCGGCCTTTCCCTATCTGGGCAACGACTACACGCTTCAGGAGCGCGCCCCCGGTGAAACGCCGTGGCTGCGGAACATCCATCTGTTCTCCATCGCGGCCACGATGAGTTTTGGCCCGTCCGGATCATCCATCAACGCCATGAAATTCTCCGTGCCCAAACTGGTCTCCGGTATTACCGGTGCCCTCTTCCGCGACGATGTGGAAGCTTATTGGCAGGACCTGAAAGGGTATGACATCCGGCAGGCTGAACTGCGCTGGCCTGCAGGTCATCCCATGACACTGGAAGATGCCTGAGCCTATGGCCAGACATCCCCTCAGTCGCCGGACCTTCCTGGCTTCGACCCTCGGTGCGGGCGCTGCCCTGACCCTGCCGTATCCGCAGGGTGCTGCCTTGGCGCAGTCCCGAAGGGAGACGCTGCGCCATGTGACGGGTGGCGCCATCAATACGCTTGACCCTACCATGCTCGGGTCAACCCGTGAGTCCTTCGGGCTGAGCATGAATGTCTATGATCGCCTCATGACGTTTGGCAGCCGTTCCATCGGGGCTTTCGCGACGTTTGATCCCACGCATCTGCAGGGCGAACTCGCTGAATCCTGCGAGATCAGTGCCGATCAGCGGAGCCTTACGCTTCATCTGCAGGATAATGCCGTCTGGCATGACGGCACACCCGTCACGGCTGAAGACATCAAATGGTCCCTTGATCGCTGTGTCTCGGCCAATTCCCTGGCCCGCCCCCAGTTCAGCAGCGGATCCCTGACCACACCGGATCAGTTCCGCATCGCCGGTGAGCGCACCATCGAGATTTCCCTGCCCAAGCCTGACCGTCTGGCGATGGCCAATCTGGCCATGCCCTACGCCATCATGGTCAACAGTCGGCTGGCCCGACAGCATGTCACATCAGACGATCCCTGGGCCCAGCAGTGGCTCCAGCACAATACGGCGGCCGGGGGCGCTTTCCGCGTCGAAAATTTCAAACCCGGCGTGAATGTCACCCTGACCCGTCATGACGGCTGGCACGGTGGAGCAGCGCCTTTTTTCGAGCGGATCATCAGCCAGACCGTTCCTGAAGCGACCACCCGCGCCGGGCTGATCGAACGCGGAGATGCCGACATCGTTATCGATCTTGAAGCCTATGATATCATGGCGCTTTCCCGTCGCGGCAAGGTCCATATCGATTCCGTCGTGGAGAGTAACTGCTTCACACATCTGGCTTTCAATACCCAGAGCGCGCCGTTCAATAACGTGCTCGTCCGTCGTGCCATTGCGCTGGCTCTGCCGTATCAGGACCTGTTTGCAGCCAGTATCTTTGGACGCGGCAAACCCCTTTATGGTGCAGACTGGTCAGGGCAGTCTCAGGCGCCGGATTTCCCACAGCCCCTGCCATTCTCGCAGAATGTCCAGAAAGCGCGCGAAATGCTGGCGAAAGCTGGCCATCCCGAGGGTTTTCACACGACTTTTTCCTATGCCACCAGCCAGACGACCACAGCCGAGCCCATGGCCGCGCTGATCCAGGAAGCGCTGGGCCATATCGGCATTACGGTCAGGATCGACAAGCTCCCGGATGCGCAGTTCAACACCATGCAGGCTCGGCGACAGCTCGATTTCTACACCGACACCGCGGCTGGCTGGATCGAGCATGCCTATTATTTCTTCTACCTGTATTTCACCCGTGACCAGCGCTGGAATTTCTCCAACTGGAACAGCCCGCACATGGTGGAGCTTGTGGAAAAGGCCCGTTTTGAAACGGACGAGGCGGCCTATGTGGCCGAATGTCAGGCCATGCTGGACCTGCTCGTCGATCAGGTTCCGCTGATCCTTCTGTGGCAGCCCAACATGGATGCCGTGACCGTCCCTGATCTCACTGGCTTTACATACCAGTATTACCGTCAGGTCGATTTCCGTACCCTGGCCCGGAGCTGACCATGTCCGCGGAAAAACATCTCCTCCCGCCTTTGGTCCGCCGGATCGGACTGCGTCTGGGTGCGGCACTTCCCGCGCTCTTCTGCGTCATTCTCTTCACCTTCATCATGATGCGGGTGCTTCCCGGTGATCCGGCCGTCTATTTTGCTTCTGGCCCCAATGCCGGACAGGCTGAAATTCAGGAACTGCGCCACAAGATGGGGCTGGACGCGCCCATGCCCGTCCAGTTCCTGCACTATCTCGAAAATCTCGCGATGGGTGATCTCGGCCGTTCCCTGACGACCGGCCAGTCCGTGGCGCAGGATATGCACGAGCGCCTGCCTGCCTCGCTCGAACTGACGCTGACGGCACTGGCTTTCAGCCTACTGATTTCCCTGCCGCTGGGTCTGACGGCGGCCTGGTGGTCCGGCTCGAAATATGACCAGTTCGTCCGCGCTTTCTGTTCGGCCTGCTTCTGCATACCGCCGTTCGTCTCGGGCATCCTGCTGGTTTACGTCTTCTATTACTGGCTGGGCCTTGCTCCGGATCCGACAGGCCGGATCAATATCTTCCTTCCCCAGCCTCCACGGCTGACGGGCCTCCTCCTGATTGACAGTGCGCTGGCGGGAGACTGGACAGCGTGGCACGAAGCTGCCGGTCAGCTTGTTCTGCCGGCCATGACGATGGCGCTGTTTGTGATTGCGCCTCTGACCCGCATGACGCGGGCGGCAGTGATTTCGGTGCTGGGGGCGGATTATATTCGGACTGCACGAGCCATGGGGCTTCCGACCTGGCGGATCATGATTGTCTACACGCTGCGCAATGCATTGATGCCGGTCCTGACGACGGTGGGGATCGTATTTTCGACCATGATGGGGGCGAATGTGCTGGTGGAGAAGATTTTCTCCTGGCCGGGCGTGGCGTCCTATGCGCTCGATGCGCTCGTTTCGTCCGATTATGCGCCGGTGCAGGAGTTTATCCTGCTGATGGCGTGCCTGTTCATTCTGGTAAATCTGGTGATTGACCTGCTGCTGGGTGTGTTAGACCCGCGGGTGAGTGTGGAATGACCATGACGAATGTCACAACGCGCTCAAAGCGCTTCGGGATCGGACGTTTTATCCGTCAGCAGCCTGTGGCAGCGCTGGCGATCGGTGGTCTTTCGATCATCGTGCTTCTGGCTGCGCTTGCCCCGGTAATATCGCCATATGATCCGCTGGGCTCGGACGTGCCGCATGCGCTTCTTGCGCCTGACGGGCAGCACTGGTTCGGAACCGACGAACTGGGGCGTGATGTATTCAGCCGGATTCTTGTGGCGGCGCGCCTCGACCTGTCGATTGCCGTTTCTGCCGTGACAATCTCGCTTGTGGCTGGTGTGACAGTCGGGTGTTTCTGTGGATATCAGGGGGGCTGGCTGGACCGTGTGACGGGACGTATTGTGGATGTACTGACAGCGTTTCCATTGTTCGTCATGGCCATGGCGCTTGTGGCGGTTCTGGGGAACTCGATCGCCAATCTGATTTATGCGACGGCCATCATTAATTTCCCGTTCTATATCCGGATCGCCCGAAGTGAGGTTGCGGCGCGGCGTAATCTGGGTTGGGTAGAGGCGGCGCATGTCAGCGGAACGTCGCCCACGCGCATCGTACTGATGTTCCTGCTGCCCAACATTTTGCCGACCATTGTCGTGCAGGCTTCCCTCAATCTGGGCTGGGCTATTCTCAATGCCGCTGGGCTGTCCTTTCTGGGGCTGGGGATTCCGGTACCGACGCCTGAATGGGGGGTGATGGTCGCCAACGGGGCACATTTCATGTCCTCGGGGCGGTGGTGGCTGGTCGTGTTTCCAGGTGGAATGCTGATGGTGACCATCCTGTGCTTCAACCTGCTGGGTGATGGCCTGCGGGACCTGCTCGATCCGAGGACACGCTCATGAACGAACCTCTTCTGACCATTGATGGTCTTCGCGTCAGCTTCACATCTGACCGGAGCAGAAGGGAAGTCCTGCATGGCATTTCCCTGTCCCTTGAGCGCGGGAAGGTGCTTGCGCTTGTGGGAGAAAGCGGCTCGGGCAAGTCCGTAACAGGGCTGACCACGATGGGACTGCTGCCGAAACAGGCTGTCGTGACGGAAGGGACGATCCGGTTCCGGGGGCAGGATATTACACGTCACGTTCCGCGCAGCCTGCGCGGGGCGGGCATTGCGATGGTGTTCCAGAATCCGCGCGCGGCGCTCAATCCGACACGGCGGGTGCGAGACCAGCTTGCGGACGTGATCCGGGCTCACGACAGACTGGACCGTGCTGCATTGCAGGTGCGGCTTGTGGAACTGATGCATCAGGTGAGCATTACGGACGTTTCTCGGTGTCTGAATGCGTATCCCCATCAGCTTTCAGGTGGTCTGTGCCAGCGCATCGTCATTGCCATGGCAGTGGCATGTTCTCCTGATCTGATCATTGCGGATGAGCCAACCACGGGTCTGGACGTTCTGACGCAGAAATCGGCGATGGATCTGCTTCTGCGCCTGACGCGCGAGCAGGACATGGGCATGATTCTCGTGACGCATGATCTGGGAATGGCAGCGCAGTACTGCGATGATGTTGCGGTTATGCGACATGGTGAAATCGTAGAGCACGGGACGCCCGAAATGCTCTTTAGCACCCCACAGAACGACTATACGCGTCGGCTGGTTGCAGCATGTCCCAATAAAACATCGCTACTGGAAATGCCGGAGGATGCGGCCGCCTGGCAGGACAGTGGTCCTGTGCCATTGCTTGAAGTGCGAAATCTGGTGAAGGAATATCAGAGCGGGTTCCGGGCCGTGGATGACGTGTCCTTTTCTATCCGTCAGGGCGAATGTCTTGGACTGATCGGAGAGTCCGGTTCGGGGAAAAGCACGATTTCCCGGCTTGTCAGTCGTCTGGTGGACGCGGACGGCGGTGAAATTCTGTTCAACGGAACGTCGATCAGTGCAGTTCCCGCCGAGGACTTTTATCGGGCGCCACAGCGTCGGCAGATCCAGTTCGTTTTTCAGGACGCGGCAGGCAGCCTCAATCCGCGTTACACGGCTTTCCGGTCTATTGTTGATCCACTGCTGCGGATGGGACCGGTTCCTGAGGGAGATACGCTTCGGGAGCTTGTCGTGCAGACCGCGCGGTCCGTCGGGCTGTCGGAAGATATACTGGAGCGTTATCCACACCAGATGTCGGGAGGACAATGCGCCCGTGTGGGTATTGCGCGGGCGATTATTGTATCACCAGACCTGCTGATTCTTGATGAACCGACAGCTGCGCTGGATGTGCTGGTGCAGGCCGAGGTCCTAGCGCTTCTTGAACGGCTGCGGCGGGAGCAGGGCATGTCCTATCTGTTCGTCAGCCATGACCTGCATGTTGTGCGCATGCTGTGCGACCGCGCGATCATTCTGCGGAAGGGGAGGATCGTTGAGGCTGGGCAGTGTGAGGATATCTTCCAGACCCCGCAAAGCGATTATACGGCGCAGCTTCTGGAAGCGATCCCACATTTCAGACCGGCGGTATATGTATAAGAAATTCAAATAGAGGTCATTCAATTGTTATAGGCCTTTAATTGATTCGATTTCGGAATTTCCATAACGTCAAGACGGGTCAAAAATAGACGCAATACCTATTCTCCTCCAATACAGCTTCGAGAACACAATGAGCCGCATTATCAGAATTGCTGCCGCCCAGATGGGGCCCACCCAGCGTACGGACTCAAGGGCAGACACGCTTGCCCGGCTCATAACGCTTCTGGAACAGTCTGCCGGGCAGGGTGCCGAGCTGGTGGTTTTTCCGGAGCTGGCGCTGACGACGTTCTTCCCGCGCTGGCTTCTGGAAGGACAGGAACTGGAAGACTATTTTGAAAAGTCGATGCCGAATCCCAATGTTCAGCCGCTGTTCGACCGGGCACGGGAACTCGGAGTTTCATTCTATCTTGGTTATGCGGAATTAACGCCGGACGGCCAGCGATTCAATACGTCCGTTCTGGTCGGTCCGGATGGGCAGATCATGGGGAAATATCGCAAGATCCATCTCCCCGGTTCGGTCGAACCGCGTCCCGGTGCGGTCTATCAGCAGCTTGAGAAGCGCTATTTTGAATATGGGGACATGGGCTTCCCGGTCGTCCATTCTGGTCCGGCGCTGAAGGATGCCATTATTGGCATGCTGATCTGCAATGACCGCCGCTGGCCGGAAGCTTGGCGATGTCTGGCATTGCAGGGCATGGAACTGCTCTGTGTCGGCTACAATTCGGCGGCTTACGATCCCAATGGCGGCGACACCGAAAGTGCGGCACTGCGGACTTTCCACGCCCAGCTCGTGGCGCAGTCCAATTCCTACATGAATGCGTGCTGGAGTGTGGCGGTTGCCAAAGCTGGTAACGAGGACGGATCCGGACTGATCGGCGGGTCATGCATCGTTGATCCGGACGGACAGATTGTTGCGGAAACGAAAACTCTTGTAGATGAAGTCGTTGTTGCGGACTGCGACATGGGCCAGTGCTTGCAGGGCAAGTCCAAGATGTTCAACTTCGAGGCACATCGGCGCCCGCAATGGTACACCCCGATTACCGAGCAGGTGGGGGCCATCATCCGTAAATGAAATGCGGTTTTTCCAACCTGTCAGTGGGGATTTTTTATGACGGATACCGCCAAAATACTGGTCATCAACCCGAATTCCTCGGAGCTGGTCACGGCGGCAATTGATCGTGAAGTTGAGCATTTCCGGGCGCTTTCTCCTGTCAGGATCGACGTTCGGGGCACACCGGGCGCTCCGCCGGGCGTATCGTATCAGCAGGATGCGGATGATATTGCGCCAATGGTGCGCAGGATCGTGTCGGAAAACGAAGCTGATGCCTATGTCATTGCCTGTTTCAGTGATCCAGGTCTGCTGGGGGCCCGGGAAACGTTCCCGGAAAAAATCATCCTTGGATGCGGTGAAAATGCAATCCTTCAGGCCCTGACAGAAGCAGACCAGTTCGGGATCATTTCTTTGTCGATCCTTTCTACCTATCGACAGCGTCGCAAGATCCGCATGATGGGTGTGGCTGACCGGTATGTGGGAAGTCAGGACATTTCATCGAACGCGGTCGAGGCGACTTCTCCGGAACTGCTGGACCGGATGCTGGAAGCCGGACAGGCCCTTGTGGCACGTGGGGCGGATATTGTCCTGACGGGCTGCGCGAGCATGTCCCATTTCCGCGAGCCTCTGGAGGAGCGCCTGGGGGTCCGCGTCATTGATCCGGTCGGGTCGGCCGTTTCTGCCGCCATCGGGCGGATTATCCTCAAACAGGGACAGCGTCGTGGATCAGCCCGTTAAGCTGATTGGCGTTCTGGGCGGAATGGGCCCTGCGGCAACCGCGGATTTCATGGGGCAGGTCATTGCCAATACCTCAGCGAAGGTGGATCAGGAGCATATTCCGCTTCTGATCTTCTCTGACCCGGTCATACCGGACCGCAGTACCTCCATTCTGGATGCCACTGCCCCGTCTCCGCTGCCGATGTTGCAGGATCATGCTGTGCGGCTTCAGAGGGCGGGCGCTACGGCACTCGTCATTCCGTGCAATACCGCTCATCATTTTCACTCCGATATTGCGGCCGCACTGGATATTCCCGTTCTGCACATTGCGGATGCGGTCTGCGAGGACCTCGGTCGGCTGCGGAATGACGGAGGTCAGGTGCAGGCTGTGGCGTTGATGGCGACTGCAGGAACCATCATGTCCGGGTTTTATCGCCATCGTCTCGAGAAGGCGGGTTTTGCGTGCATGATTCCTGATGCCGAAGAGCAGGCCCTCATCAACGAGGTCATACGCCTGGTGAAAGGCGGGAACACCACTGCGGCGATCGCACCTGTGCGGGACGCGAGCCGACGGCTGAAGGCACGTGGGGCGGATGCGGTTATTCTTGGCTGTACGGAACTGCCGCTGTTGCGTGAGGCGATCGGAGATATCCTGCCTTACGTGGACTCAACACGAGCGCTGGCGCAGGCCTGCATCCGGTACGTCCGGCAGAGCTGACTTTTTTCCTGCGAAACTGTCCTGTTAAAGGGAGGGAGCCTGTGGCTCTCTCCCTTTCTGCGTTTCAGCCTTCAGAGGGCATGACAAAAGGAGCCAGTGCGTCCAGATCCGGACGGATACCCCATCCGGGGGATTGCGGAAGAAGAACCTCGCCATTTATGGGAGCGAGATTTCCCTGAAAATAGGGCGTCCAGAGTGCCGCCTTGGACATGGGCCATTCCAGAAACAGCGCATTGGGCATTGCTGCCAGCCAGTGGGCATGCATGGCGATGTTCAGCGGTGTCGTGAAAGAATGGCTGCAGACCTGCGGGACCTGCGGGGCAATTTCGCAGGCTGCGAGCAGGCCGCAGCGTGTGATGTCCGGCTGCAGGATGTCCACCAGAGGGGCAATCCGTTTCAGGCCAATAATCCCGCACTCGCCCTCACCAGACGCGATCGGGACGGCGCTTTGCTTGCGTAGGTTCTTCTGACCGTCCAGATCGTCGCGGTTGAGGGGTTCCTCGATCCAGGCAAGATTGAAAGGCTCGAAGGCCCGGGCGCGGGAGAGGGCTTCGTCCAGCGTAAAGGCCTGTGCGGCATCCACCATCAATGTTGCATCGGGGGCGACGTTGCGTGCGGCCTGAAGGAAGGCGACGTCGCTTTCCTCGCTGGCACCGAAAGGCGGCCAGCCCAGCTTGTGGGCCCGAAAGCCGGCCTCACGTTCCGCACCGATGCGCAGCGCCGTGGCTTCCGGCGTGGCGGCAACCTTGTCGCTCGCGTAGCAGGCGATGGATGTCCGGGCTTTGGGCGAGAGCAGATGGCTGATGGGGAGGTCCGCGCGTTGCCCGGCCAGATCCCATAAAGCCAGTTCGGCCGCGGCGATGGCCTGCATGACCACACCGTCACGACCGATCCACTGGGTGTCCTTTTCCATCCGGCGGCGCAGGGCCGGGATGTCGGATGCATCGGCGCCGAGCAGGATGCAGCGTAGCCCTTGCGCGGTGACATGGGTTTTGGGTGCGTTCACCACGGCGCGGGACAGGAAGGGACTACCATGGGCTTCACCCCATCCCGTCAGACCGTCTTCAGTGACGATCCGCAGGAGGAAGCATTCCTCGTCGCGTGGCTGACCAGTCAGGGATGAGGGAAGGCGGAAGGCCAGTCCGTCTACGGCTTCGATGCGGCTCATGCTGGCAGGGCTCTTGAAAGAAAGGCGCGTCCACGTTCGGTGGCAGGTGCGGTGAAGAAGGTCTCGGGTCTTTCGTCTTCCACGATCTGTCCATCCACCATGAAAAGGACGCGATGGCCGATACGGCGTGCGAAGGCCATTTCATGTGTGACAACCAGCATGGTCATCCCGCTCTCGGCCAGTTTTTCCATGACGCCGAGCACTTCCTGCACCATTTCGGGATCAAGTGCGCTTGTGGCTTCGTCGAAAAGCATGACCTTGGGCTGCATGGCGAGGGCGCGGGCGATGGCCACGCGCTGCTGCTGTCCGCCGGAGAGCTGGCCCGGATACTTGTCGGCATGGGCGGAAAGACCAACCTGCTCCAGCAGTGCCGCAGCCTGTTCGCGTGCCTGTGCGCGTGGTGTGCCAAGGACAGTCACGGGACCTTCCATCACGTTACCGATCGCCGAGAGATGCGGCCACAGGTTGAAGGACTGGAAAACCATTCCGACATGCCGGCGCAGTTGTATGAGGTCGCGCTGGCGACAGGAGGGCGAGATTTGCTGACCGGCGACAGAAATGCTGCCGGAGGTATGGCGATCCAACTGGTTGACGCAGCGGAGCAGGGTGGACTTTCCCGCACCGGAGGGGCCGATCAGGGAAACGACCTGCCCTTGTGGGACATCGAATGTGATGTCCGTAAGGACTTGGCGCTCTCCGAAGGATTTGGAGGCGTTCTGGAAGGAAACAACGGTCATGTCAGCGCACCGTGTAATAGCTGAGGCGGCGTTCGATCCACGCCTGTGCGATCTGGAGAACGGTGGTGATTGCCAGATAGAGAATGCCGGTTGCGACCATCACTTCCGTCACCTTGAATGTTACGGAATAGATGCTCTGGGCGGTCAGCATCAGATCCGGTACGGCAATGACGGACACAAGCGACGAATTCTTGATGAGTGTGATGGCCTGTCCGACATAAGGGGGCAATGCGGGTTTGAGCGCCTGTGGCAGGACGATGCGGCGCATGATCTGAAAAGGCGCAAGACCGACCGCGGCTGCTGCTTCGGCCTGTCCTGACGGGACGGACTGGATGGCAGCGCGGAAAATTTCGGAGAAATAGGCTGCGGAATTGAGGCCGAGCGTCAGGATGCCGGCGCTCCATGGATCAAGCCGGAAGCCGCTCTGGGGGACGGCATAGTAGACTGCGAAGAGCTGAAGCAGCAGAGGCGTGCCTCGTAGAATCCAGACATATCCCCAGGCCAGAAGTGAGATGGCGCGCATCGACGACAGGCGTGCCAGCGCAATACACAACCCGAGGCAGGTGGCCATAAGCAGCGCCGCCATGCTGATTTCGAGCGTGACGCCGCAGGCCCGGAGGAGGCGCGGCATGATATGGGCGACGAAATGCCAGTTCACCACGGATTTCAGGCTCCAAACCAGTGATTGGACAGGGATTTGGCCTGACCGTCTGCCTGTCTGGCGCGGATCTGTTCCGAGACGGCTGCTGCAAGTGTTTCGGAGCCGGATGGCAGGATCATTGCCAGAGGATGGGGATCGATTTCACGTCCGACGAGCTTGAGGGGCACCTGCTGCTGTCTGATGGCATATTGCGCGCCGCCACGTCCGACAATCCCGGCGTCCAGACGGCCGGACATGACATCCATGATGATGTCAGGCAGGCCCGGATAGGAGCGTAGCGTGCCGGGTTTGGCCTGATTATGGGCCACGTCTTCAAGAATGCTGCCGGATGCGACGCCGATGGTCAGTCCGTGCAGATCCTCGACTTCATGAATGGAGGTGTTGTCAGCCCGTACGATCACCGCAGCGGAATCAGTGCAGTAAGGCTCTGAAAAAACGAAGCTGGCCTTGCGCTCCGGGGTGACGCGGACGGCGCTCATGACAGCGTCATACTGGCCGGCCATCAGGCCGGGGAGGATCCCGCTCCAGGACAGGTAGGAAAAACGTGGCTCGACACCAAGGCCTTTGCAGATCAGCCGGGACCATTCGAGATCGAAACCTGTCAGGGTTCCGTCAGCGTCCAGAAAACTGTAGGGCGCATTGGCTCCTGTTGTCGCAATGCGCATGAAGCCCTGCTGGCGCACACTCTCCAGAGTTGATGCGTGGGCTCTCCCGATCAGGGATGTTCCGGCAAGGGTGAGCATTCCGGTCAGCAGGGAGCGACGATGCATCATGATTTTCCTCAGCGATGATAAGGACTGGGGAACACTGCGGAGAGTACTCCCCCGGAACCGGGCGTGTTGTGGTTTAGCGACGGCCATTGACGAGATAGAACGGTTCCGAAATATCGAGGTGATCCAGCATCTTGCGGTGCCAGTCATGAAAATAGGGACGCAGTTTGGCGAGTGCGGAGATACGCTCGGGTGTTGCGGCCTTCGTCTCGTGATGCTTCACGTAGCTGCGGATTTCACCATACAGCCCTTTGACATCAATGGTCTGGAACTTCCGGTCACGGATTACAATGCGGCCGTTGACGACGACGTCTCGGACATCCTGTCCTTTTCCGCGCCATAGCAGCAGGTCGGGGATGGAGAGATTTTCCGAAGTCCAGGGGTCGTGAAGCATGGAACCCGTCTCCATGACTGCGAGATCAGCAGCCGCGCCAACCTGAAGGGTGCCGTGATTCTGCTCGAAACCCAGCGTCCGGGCCGCGTTTGTCGTTCCCATGGACAGGATCTGGGCAGACGTCAGGGGAGGCATGTCCGCCAGATCGAAGCCCGGAACACGCGAGAGCATGGCCGACATCCGCAGTTCCATCAGCACGTCATCGTCATCGTTCAGGGACTTGTCGTCGATGCCGAGAGCGACGTTGATGCCTTTGCGCATCATGTACCAGACCGGGGAAATGCCATTGCGGACATGCAGGTTGCAGGAGCCATGATGCGTCGTGCTGGCACCGCGCTCGGCGATGAGGTCGATGTCCTTTTCCGACAGCCAGACGGCGTGACCCAGCGTGGTGTTGGGCCCCAGCAGACCGATGCGGTCCAGATGTTCCACCAGGGAACATCCGAAGGTCTTGATGCTCCAGGCGCGCTGATGAGGGGTCTGGAGTGTATGGATATGGATTGGAGTGCCACCGTGGGAGTCGGCGCTGTCGCGGATGCGGGTGAAGAACTCATCCGTGGAGCCATGCGCCCATGAAGGGCCATGGAGAACCCGGCTCATGGGAGAGTCTTCCTCGCGGTGCAGGGTCTCGAACAGGTCGAGATAGCCGTCTGCAATCGCGCGGGCATCATAGCGCGTCATCGGCAGAACGAAATCGTGCAGTTCGACCGGGAGGGTCTTGAGGAAGTCCCCTTCATCAATGCAGAACCGGTTGCGGTCACGCACTGCTGGCGAATAGGCCAGGCGGATACCGGTTTCGCGATAGCTGTTGATGGCCTGACGGGCCTGTTCCAACGCCTTGGGACCTTCGTCGTTCCAGCCCGTGTGATGGATCGTCGTGCAGCCGCCACGCAGATGACGGACCGCTGAAAGGGCGGAACACAGGTCGTTCGGCAGATAGACCATTGCCGACCAGTCGAGAAAGGCGTTCTCGAGGTAGTCGTAGAGGACGCCCTTCTGGATGGGCGACAGGCCACGGCCATGGGAATGGGCGTCGATAAGGCCCGGCATGACGAGCGAAGTTCCATCACCGATGACATCGGCAGCAGGATATTTCTGCTGCATCTCTGACCATGAACCGAATTCCTCGACCGTCTCGCCTTCGATACAGATGGCCGCATCCTTCAGGATCGTTCCGGTATCGATGATGACGTGGCCACCCCTCACAAGCAACATGTCGCGCTCCGTATAAATCTGTGTTCCGCAAAACCGGTGCCCGGGTGGGCAGGATACCTTGGCAGCCAGACCTGTAAGGCCAGCTCATGTTTGTAACGAAAGAACGAATACCATCTACTGATATGGATTCGAATCCGAACCGATTACAGGGAATCCTTCTCTCGCTTGCCGAAAATTACCCTAATCAAACCTGAATCCGACTAAAACCTCTAAAATCCGCAGGGTGGTATAAGACTGTGAATAATAACAAGTAATTGAAATATTGGCTTTTTCTGTCGGATTTTCGTGCTGTTTGTGAGGAAGCTATCACGAGACGATATAGCGCTGCTGATCTCCTAATAACCAATTTGTTGCCGCCTCAAATATTCGGATGCTTATATCATCACGAAACGGAAACATTTTCGCGTTGCTTAATATTGCTGTACGGCATCGCCTCCGGGGAGAGCGACAGTCACAGTAAAACACGCGACCATCATGGTATTATAGGGAGCAGAGCGATGAGACACTGGTCAGCTGCACGAATACTGCTTCTGTCTACGACTGGCCTGATTTACGGAGCTGGTACCGTAGCATATGGAGCGGACACCAAGAGCAGGCATTCTACGTCAGCATCCGCCTCTCAGCCGCAGGCGAAAGCAGGAAAGCCGAAGCCGGTCAAAGGCGGGTCCAAGGGGCCGAAAAGCGTTGATGCCAAGGGTGATATCGAAGCGATTGCCGTGCATACGCGTCGGCAGAGCGGCGGCGGCCTGCTGTCCATGACCAAGGATATCCGCTCTTCCGTTGCAACGACCCGTGCTTTCATCGAGACGCAGCCGGCTACAGCCAATCCCGAACAGCTGATGGCGATGCAGCCGGGAGCGGTTGTGGCGACGCAGGATCCCTATGGTATCGAGCCGGGAAACATCACGGTCCGTGGGCTGAACAACAATGAGATCATCTGGCTGTACGAGAATTCTCCAATCACCAATGATGGTACATTCTATCCTCAGGAAGCGGTGGATGCGCTGAACCTTGAGGAAGTCCGGCTCAGCCCTGGATCAACCAGCTTCGATCTGCCAGGTTCCAATGGTGCTGCGGGTACGATCCGCATGGCTCTGCATAATCCCGATCACAAGCTGGGAGCATCAACCAATATTACCTATGGCGCCCATAATACCCGTCAGGTTTATGGGCGTATTGATACGGGTGATATCGGGAATACCGGGGTGCGTGGCTTTGTGTCCTATTCCAACTTCGTCGGTGATGACTGGCGCGGTCCGGGGCATAACTGGCGCGAGCACGTGGATGCCAAATTCATCAAGGACTGGCAGGGTGGCCACCAGACGACCCTTGCAGTGGAATGGACCAAGCTCAACTTCCAGCTCGAGCGTCCTCCAAGCATGTCTGCGTGGAACACCTACGGCAAGAACTACAATTATACGAGCAAATTCACGTCGGGTGACACCAACTATTACAAGCTGCACCAGAATGTCTATCAGGGCATGTTTGCGACCCTGAACCAGCATTTTGCGCTGTCGCATAACCTTGCATTGGATGTTGACCCGTATCTCTACTGGGCAGAAGCAGCCATTCCGGGTGCAATGAACCTGTCTGCGTCTTCGGCCTACCAGGGCACGCAGAAGATCTCGGGACTTCAGCTTGAGACAGGAAACGGCTCTACGGCCAACTCGGCACTGTTGTATTCCAATTCACCAGCGCTGTTCATGCGTTCGGGCATCAATGCGAAGCTTGAATGGAAAATTGGCGAGCATAACCGTCTGATCTTCGGAGACTGGTATGGCTTTACGGAGCAGTCACAGGCAGGTCAGTTCAACTATCTGAATGCTTCTGGTAGCCCCAAAAGCCTGTGGGGCAGTACGTCCTCGGCCGTCTATCTGCCAAACGGAAAGCTCTACAATTTCTCTGACGTGCTCAACCGCATCCAGACGAACCAGATTTTCCTGGGCGATCGTGCATCCTATCTGAATCACCGTCTTTCGCTTGAGGCTGGTTTCAAATATCTGTTCTACCGCGCGCAGGACTTCAACCGTATTCCCGGCGTGACCTATAACATCAACAACAATCAGACAGCTCCGATGCCGAGCATTGGGGCGCGGTATGATTTCAATGACGAGCATGAGATTTTCATGGATGCGGGTGTGAACTCCCGTGTTCCGGATCCGAGCCAGATTGCGGACTCCGTCAGTGCCAGCACGGGCAAGATCACGGGACGGGCATCCCGCGACCAGAAGATCGAAACGTCGATCATCGAGGAGCTTGGCTATCGCTATAACGGCAAGATGATCAACGCCCAGCTAACGCTTTTCAACTATAACTTCACGAACCGTCAGGTTCAGACGGTTGTTGTTCAGAATGCAGGACTGGTTACGCAGTATGTCAATGCTGGCGGCCAGACAAGCCGGGGTGCGGATGTCTCGGTTGGGACAACGCCGTTTCACCACTTCTCCATTTTTGCATCGGGTGAATACCTGCATGCAACGATTGACAACAACATTCCGACCCAGGGAACATATCTTCGGACTGCCGGAAATACTGCGACGGGTTCGCCGACATGGACGGCCAACCTTGGCGTAAACTATAATGACAGTCGGATCTTTGGTAATATCCAGATGCATTATGCATCGAGCCAGTATTCGACGTTCATGAACGACGAAAAACTTCCCGGTTTCAAGACGGTTGATATGACTCTGGGTTATCGTCTGCCGAAAATTGGCCCGGTCAAGGCGCCCAAGATTCAGCTCAATCTCGTCAATCTGACAAACAATCACTATCTTTCCGGGATCTACAGTACGCAGTTCAATGCAAAATCTGCGCGTGCCATGAACGGATCGACAATCGCTGGCTCGGCTCCGCTTTACATCATAGGGGCCGGTTTCACGGCGATGTTCTCCTTCTCTGCGGCGCTTTAAGCGGAGAAGATTTTTCCCACGACATGCGGGGTATCGGTTTCATTCTGGAATGGGACCGATATCCTGTCGTTACAGACAACAGGAACATGATCATGACACAGAATGCAGCGTCCGTTACGTCCACAGGCCTGTCCGTCCGGCAGGAGCTGGCGGCGACCTTCCGTATTCTAGCTCATTTCCGGATGACGGACCTGATCCATACCCATGCCTCGGCCCGGATCAAGGATCGTGATGGTGCGTTGCTGATCAACCGGTATAACCTGTTGTTTGATGAAGTCACCGCTTCCAACCTGATCGAGATCGACGAAGCCGGTGTACCGTTCCCGGAGTATCAGGATGCGGACATCAATGATGCCGGCTGCAACATTCACAGCGCAATTCACGAAGCGATGCCGGGAATTGGGTTTGTGATTCATACCCATACGCGCGCAGGTGCTGCTGTTTCCGCCCAAAAGCATGGCCTGCTGCCTATCAGTCAGCAGGCCATGATGTTTGATGGTGCTGTCGGGTATCATGAGTTCGAGGGCTTTGTGCTGTCGCATGAAGAACGGGGTCGCCTTGTTGCCGATCTTGCGGATAACAAGGTGCTGATCCTGCGCAATCATGGTCTGATTGCAGTGGGCAACAATGCAGCTGAGGCTCTCAACCGGATTTATAACCTTGAGCGGGCCTGTGAAATTCAGGTGGCCGCGCTGGCAGGGAATCCGGAACTGGTGACGCCACCAATGGATATCCAGAACCGTATGGGCAGGCAGGCCGTGACGCCCAAGCAACTCCATATCGAAAAAATGGGTTGGGATGCATGTCTGCGCATGATCGACCGGCAGGATATCAGCTACCTGCTTTGAGGGCGCAGAAATGCATTATGATCTGCTATTGCGAGGCGGGACGGTCGTCACGCCCCAGGGCCGCTATGTCGCGGATATCGCGTGTCGGGACGGCAGGATCAGCACTATTGGGGATCTTCGTACGGCTACGGCGGATCAGGAGGTGGACTGCCGGAACCTGACCGTGCTTCCGGGATTGATTGATCCGCATGTCCATCTTCGGGATCCCGGCGATCCGGCAGTCGAGAATTTCAGTGATGGAACACGGGGGGCGGTTCTGGGAGGGATTACGACCCTCTTCGATATGCCCAACACTGCGGAACCCGTGACGGATCTTCCGACACTCATGAAAAAGATTGTCTCCATGCAGGGGCAGATCTGGTGTGATGTCGGCCTGTATATCGGGGCGACCAAACGGAATGCGCTCGAGCTTGAAACACTCGAGACGCATGATGCGGTCTGCGCCATCAAGCTGTTTCTGGGCTCATCCCGGGGCGATATGCTTGTAGATGACGACGAGAGCGTAGAGCGCATCATGCGCCATGGTCGTCGGCGTATCTGCTTTCACTCCGAAGACCACGCCCGGCTTCAGAAGCGTCGGGCCATGTACGAAGAGGGGGAGCCGCATCGCCTCCATGCGGAATGGCATGATGTGGAATGCGCCTTCCTTGGAACACGACGGCTGACAGCGCTTTCGGTCGAAACGGGACGCCCGATTCATATCTTGCATGTTTCGACAGCGGAGGAACTGGAGTATCTCAAGGCTTATCGCCATCTCGTGACGACCGAAATCCTAGTCAATCACCTGACGCATGTCGGCCCGGAAATCTATGACCGGCTGGGTGGTCTTGCCGTTATGAATCCGCCGATCCGTGACCAGTTTCATCATGATGCGATCTGGAAAGCCGTGCGGGAAGGGAGGGTGGACTGTATTGGCTCTGACCATGCACCACATCCCCTTGAAGCCAAGATGCGGCCATGGCCAGCCACCGCGGCAGGTCTGACGGGTGTGCAGACGCTAGTGCCGGTCATGCTGGATCACGTTTCGGCTGGTCGCCTGTCACTTGAGCAGATGGTGCAGCTCATGTCCGCCGGACCGGCAAGAGTCTATGGCTTGCGTAACAAGGGCCATATCATGCCTGGCTATGATGCTGACTTCACCATCGTAGACATGGCAGCGCAGCGGACCATTACGACGGACTGGATTGTCTCTCCATGTGGATGGACCCCGTTTGACGGCCATGAGTGCACGGGGTGGCCGATCATGACGGTTGTGCGCGGAAAAATTGTCATGCGTGATGACGAGGTTATCGGAGATGCGGAGGGGCGCTCTGCGTCCTTCTCGAAAGTCTGAAAAGTCGTCTCAGCGTCCTTGCGCCGCCTGCTGGTTCAGCAGTCGGCGCATTTCTCCCAGAAAGGTTTTGGCCAGCCGTGTGAGAGACCGGTTTTCGGCCCAGACCGCTGATGCTGCTACCGGAATGGAAGGGGAGAACGGGCGCTGGATGAGGCGGAAACGTCCGGCAGAACTGGCGGTGAGAGGGTCAACCACGGCCACTCCTACCCCCTGATCTGCCAGAATGCAGGCTGTCAGGCCGTAGCGGACTTCTACCGCAAAAGTCAGTTCCACGCCCGTCTGTTCGTAGGCGCGGTGTAATGCTGCACCGAGCTTGGTTTCCTGTTCCAGTGCGATCAGGCGATGTTGGTGCAGGTCTTTCGGCGTGATGACTTCGCAGGCAGCCAGAGGATGTTCTGGGAGCATGACGCAAACCATTTCTCCTTCATACAGGACCTCCGAGCAGATTCCCGGCCGCTCGGCAAAGCCAAGAATGAAGCCCAGTTCGGCCTGATGCGTCTCTATGCTTTCGAGGACTTCCTCGTAACGCCGGGTGTCGAAGAACGTGCGGACACGTGGGCGGCGGATCTGCATTTCGCGAATGGCGTGGGCCAGAACGCCGTATCCGACAGGAGGCGTCGCTATGAGGCGGAGTTGTCCCGCCTTGTTGTCCCTTATGTCTTTTATCCGGCTCTCGAGACGCTTGTGTGTATCGAAGATTGACTCTGCTTCAGCCAGGAGAATCTTCGTTTCAGGTGTTGGAAAAATACGGTTGTTAACTCTCTGGAACAGCGCAAACCCGATCTGCTCTTCCATGACTTTGAGGGCATTGCTGACAGCAGGCTGGGACAGGCCAAGCGCATGTCCGGCTGCAACCGTCGTGTTGTAACGTACGATGGCGCGAAGAATTTCAAGCTGTCGGAGATTCACTGATAACCACCACGAATAGTCCCGGTCCGAATTATCATATAAGTATCGAAAATAAGCCGCTAGCGAAACATTTATCGGATTTATATCATTGCGTATCCGGTTTGCCTAACTGGACATGTCAGCTTTGCAGGATGCCCTGATGCCTTGGATCACAGACAGTCCCAAACTCGTTTCAGCCCATCCCATCTACGATATTACAGCCGCCTTGCCACCAGATGCGCCGATTGTGACATCGCCTCATGCCTTCACGGAACAGGATCTCAGGCCTCTGCTCGCCGAAGTTGAAGTCCTGTGCATTTCCATGATGTGGCGTGATGAATTCCTGGATTTGGCACCCAACTTGAAGATGATCCAGTCAATCAGCGCAGGTGTGGATCATTTCCCGATGGAGCGCCTGAAAGAGCGCAATATTCCACTCTGTACGGCCGGGGGAACCAATTCCCGAACGGTTGCTGAGCATACGCTGGCATTTCTGCTGAATATCTCCCGCCGCCTTTACGCAACCCGGGACGACCAGAAAGCCCATCACTGGAATCCTCCTCGTTACGGCAGCCCTGATCGACAGCAGGAACTTGAGGGAAAGCAGGTTGGGATTATTGGCTATGGAAAAATCGGCAGCACGATCGGCGAACTATGTCGTCTGCTGGGAATGAAAGTGACAGCGGTTCGGCGTCAACAGTCCGAAGACGGACGTATGGACAATGACATCAGAACGGCTCTTTACAGTGAGTTGGATACAGTTTTGCCGGATCTGGATTTCGTTGTTCTGAGCTGTCCTCTGACGCCACAAACCGAAGGGCTGGTAGACAGCAGGTTCCTTGATCTCATGAAGCCCACAAGCTGGCTTGTGAATGTTGCACGTGGGCGTGTCGTGCGGGAGCAGGAACTGGTCTCCGCTCTTGAACGGGGTGTGATTGCAGGGGCTGCTCTTGATACATTCGAGCGTGAACCGTTGCAAAAAGACAGTCCGCTCTGGGATATGGCTAATGTTCTAGTGACACCACACAATGCCGGGGACAGCGAGAAATACGCACCTAATGTCGCCAGACTTCTGTTGGAAAATATCCGAAAATTTGAAGCTGCTGAGTCTCTGATCAACAGGGTGGTTTGAGAGGCTGGTCTTAGTGGAAATGCAAACGGGCTTAGACCATGCTTTATTCCAGTGACTTCTGGCTATCCAAAAATATTGGTTCATAAATGCGAACCAATGTTTTTGCTTTCGTATCGCTAGAGTCGAAAAACCATTCAAAGCTGCGACGCGGATGGAAGGATCAAAGAAGCATTGATTTCTTCTGATGCCTGATTGAGGCACGTCGGACAATAATTGACGGCCCTACAGAATGCCTTTCGCTTTGCGTCTAAAGCAGAGCGAGAGTTGTTCCGTTCCGGATTTCAATGTGACAGCCTTGATGATGTGATTGTTTTCAGCAGCTGGCAAAATGATTAAAATGGTTCCTGCAAAATCTGCGGCAAAGTTTCCTGATAGTCCAATGACATGCGCAGAGTGTGTTTGCACAATCATCAATTATACAAAAATCTATGATGAAGAAATCCGCATTTGCGGAAAAAGAGACAGACTAATTAAATAGCGTGTCTTATGCCATCCCAAGCTGAACCCTAAAGTCCCCAGTTTTATACTAAAATGGCGTCCCGTACGGGATTCGAACCCGTGTTGCCGCCGTGAAAGGGCGGTGTCCTAGGCCTCTAGACGAACGGGACTGGAGGCGTGAGCGGGTGTATAGGGGTGGGGTCTGCTTCCGTCAAGCGGGTGCTGCGTCAGAAATGAAAAAAGACAGATTTTTTCTCTCCTGCCATGTCTCGGCCCGCAGGGTGCCTGCGACATGGACCAGCGGCATGAAGCGGTCTTCCAGCAGGGCGGCGAAAGATTTGTCGGCTGCACGGAAGACCAGGCCGCGCAGGCGTGTACCTCCGTCCTCGCCTTGCAGGATGACGCGCAGGGTGTTGCCATCCTTGCCGATACGCTCGCTTTTGACGCAACGGACATTGCTGATGGCGAGGACCGGCTCCTCGTTGCCGGGGCCGAAGGGTTCCAGCCGGGCAAGCTGGTCCGCGACAGCGATGGAGGCGCCGGCCAGCGTCATGATGCCGTCGAGCTTCAGGGCATCCTGTTTCGGGAGGGCAAGCGCGCCGGAAAGCTGTGTGTCGAGCCAGCTGTGGAACTCGTCGGCACGATCGGCAGAAAGTGAGAAGCCGGCTGCCATAGCGTGGCCGCCGCCGCTAAGCAGCAGGCCGTTCTGGCGGGCTGCGATAATGGCGGTTCCGAGATCCAGGCCCGGGACGGAGCGGGCCGAGCCCTTGATGACGCCATCTGTCAGGGCAGCGACGAGGGCAGGGCGGTTGTAGCGCTCTTTCAGGCGGCCTGCGACGATGCCGACGACGCCGGGGTGCCATGTTTCACCGTGCAGGAAAATGACGGCGTGGCCGGCTTCGAGCTGCTGCTGCGCCTGTTCCATGGCGGAGTCGAGGATTGTGGATTCGACGGTCTGACGCTGGCGGTTGACGCGATCGAGTTGCTCCGCAAGAGCGCGGGCTTCCACGACATCTTCGGAGAGCAGGAGTTTCAGGCCCAGATCGGCCTGCGCGATGCGGCCACCGGCATTGATGCGGGGGCCGAGGGCGAAGCCGCAGGCCATGGCGCTGGCTTCTTCCTTCACGCCTGCAACGGAGGAGAGCGTGGCCAGCCCGAGGCGCTCGCCGCGGGACATGACGCGCAGGCCCTGCATGACCAGAGCGCGGTTCAGGCCGGTCAGGGGCATGACGTCGCAGATGGTGGCCAGCGCGGTGAGGTCGAGGCGTTTGAGCAGGTCGGGGATGGCCTGACCTTCATCGAACCAACTGGTGTGACGCAGGTGGCGGATCGTGGCGACCATCGTGAGGAAGGCGACGGCCGTGGCGCAGATGCTGCCCAGCCCGGAGGTGCAGTCCAGCCGGTTCGGGTTGACCACGATGCATTTCGGCAGGGCGGCGCCATCGGGCTTGTGGTGATCGAGAACAATGATGTCGGCGCGGTCGGTCAGGCCGTTGAGGATGTCGATGGCTGCTGTGCCGCAGTCGATACAGACCAGAAGGGTGGCGCCCTGGGAGAGCAGGTTTCCAAGGGCTACGGTGTTGGGGCCGTAGCCTTCGGTCAGGCGGTCCGGAATGTGGATGCTGACGGTGCAGCCCAGTTCGCGCAGGGTGTCGCAGACGAGGGCCGTGCCGCAGGCGCCGTCCACGTCATAGTCGCCGAACAGGCCGACATGCTCGCGGTTACGGATGGCTTGTGCGAAGCGTTCGGCGGCCCGGTCCATGTCCTGCAGGCAGGACGGGTCGGGCATGGCGTCGCGCAGACGGGGATTGAGAAACGAAGAGGCGTCGTGGGGGGCGACGCCCCGTGCCGAGAGGATACGGGCCAGAAGTTCGGGAATACCGGCCTGCTGGGCCAGGGCGAGAGCCAGGCGGTTGTCTGCTTCCGCCAAGCGGGGATCGCGCCAGATCCAGCGGCGGTGTCCTGCACTTCGGGTTACGCCGAGGACGGCACCCGTATCATCTGCGAGCATGGTTCTCCGTTCAGGAAGCGGCTTGTGCCTTCGGTTTGAAGGTATGGTGGCTTTCTATATAGCGCACCGTGCCAGATTTTGAACGCATGACGATGGAATGTGTGCGGGCCTTGGTCGGGCTCGGACGCTCCACGCCCTTCAGCAGCGGGCCGGAAGTGACGCCCGTTGCGGAGAACAGGACGTGGCCGGAAGCCATGTCGTGCAGGAAAAGCTTGCGGGCCGGATCGAGCCCGTTGGCCATCTCACGCGCACGTTCCCGCTGGGCATCATCCTCGAACAGGAGGCGTCCCTGCATCTGGCCTTCCATGCAGCGGATGGCCGCTGCGGCCAGCACGCCCTCTGGAGCGCCGCCAGAACCGGCATAGAGGTCCACGCCGCCGCCTTCGATACAGGTGGCAATGGCGGCGGCGACGTCACCGTCGCTCAGGAGCATGACGCGGGCGCCGGCCTCGCGGGCATGGGCGATCATCTCTTCATGTCTTTCGCGGTCAAGTGCGCAGAGAACCATGTCAGAGACATCGCGCTTCTTGGCCTTGGCCAGCGAGCGGAGGTTGTTGCCGATCGAGGCATCCAGATCCACCACCCCGTCCGGAAGGTCCGGGCCGACGACGATCTTTTCCATGTAGATGTCAGGCGCATGGAGGAACTTGCCGCGCTCGGCGAGGGCCACGACCGTCAGGGCGTTGGGCAGGCTCTTGGCGCAGAGATTTGTGCCTTCGAGCGGATCGACCGCGATATCCATCGCCGGGCCGCCGGAGCCGACTTTCTCGCCGATATAGAGCATCGGCGCTTCGTCCATCTCGCCTTCACCAATGGTGACGACGCCATCGATGGCCACGGTGTCGAACGCGGCGCGCATGGCCTGAACGGCCGCGCCGTCGGCTTCATTCTTCTGGCCGCGACCGGTCCAGTGGGCCGAAGCGATGGCGGCGGCTTCCGTTACACGGACAAGCTCGAGAGCAAGATTGCGGTCAGTGACGCGGTACGGGAGAACATTCTGAGGGTCGATCACGCAAGGGGATCCTCGATTTTGAGCGCAAGCGGCTTTCCTGTCACGACAGGAAGGACGGCGAGCGCTGTGGCAGCTGCGTGGATGGCTTTTTCAGGAACCTGATGGGTTACGATCGCTAGGTCGGCACATCCTGTTGCAGCATCGTGCTGGGAAACAAAGTGGACAGAGACATTGTGGTCCCGAAGAACCGATGTCAGGTCAGCCATTACGCCCGGACGGTCCTGAACGTTCAGACGTAAATAGAATGCGCTGTTCAAATCAGCGAGATCGGCACAGTCGATGGCTGCCGGAACGGTGCTCCTGCCCCAGACAGGAATGGCGGTTCCCCGCGCCAGATCGATGAGATCGGCGACGACCGCGCTGGCTGTCGGGCCTTCTCCGGCACCGCGACCGGAAATGGTCATCGGGCCGCTGAACACACCCTGCGTGGAAACAGCGTTGAAGACGCCTTCAACGCTCGCAATGGGCGCGTCGGTGGGGACGAGGCACGGACGGACCCAGGCGGCGAGGGGGCCGGTTTCGTCCCGCCGGGCCATGCCGAGGAGCTTGATGCGGTATCCGAGCTGGTCGGCGAATTTCAGGTCGGTCGCGGTGATGTCGCGGATACCCTGCACCGAGAGGGTATCAAACGTGATGGGCTGGAAAGCCAGACCGGCGAGAATGGCCAGCTTGTGGGCCGTGTCCCAGCCGTCCACGTCCGTTGACGGTTCGGCTTCGGCATAGCCCTTGGCCTGCGCTTCGGTCAGGACGTTCATGAAGTCCCGGCCTGTGGCGCGCATTTCGGTCAGGATGTAGTTGCAGGTGCCGTTCAGAATGCCACCGACGCTGAGCAGACGGTCGGCGGCCAGTCCTTCGCGGACGAGCTTGATGGCGGGGATACCGCCAGCCACGGCCGCCTCAAACAGGAGCGGGGCGTTCTTTTCCGAGGACAGGCGGCTGAGACGATCGCCATGCAGGGCTACGAGTGCCTTGTTGGCGGTCACGACCGGCAGTCCGCGTTCGAGCGCAGTGCGCACCATGTCGCGGGCCGGGCCTTCGGAGCCGCCAATGAGTTCGACGGCGACGTCGATCTCCGGGTCCTGCGCCACGGCGGTGGCGCTGTCGTGCCAGCGCATGGCGGACAGGTCCACGCCGCGGTCGCGGGTACGGTCCCGGGCCGTGATGGCCACGACTTCGATCGGGCGGCCGGCCCGGGCGGTAATCAGGTCAGCGTTCTCACGCAGGAGACGAATGACACCGATCCCGACAGTCCCGAGTCCAGCCAGTCCGATCCGCAGTGGTTTCACGATGATGCAGCTCCAAGAAGATCAGCGGTTCTGGCCCCGGCGCCGTGCCGGGACATGAAGCCCTTGATGGCCCGCGTCGCCTGACGCAGCCGCTGGGTGTTTTCGACAAGTCCGATCCGGACAAAGCCCTCGCCGTATTCCCCGAATCCGAGGCCGGGTGCAACCGCCACGCCTGCTTCCTTGAGAAGCAGCTTGGAGAAGGCGACGCTGCCCATCTCGGCGAAAGCGGGCGGGATGGGTGCCCAGGCGAACATCGAGCCTGCCGGTGCGGGGACGTCCCATCCTGCGCTCTGAAGGCCGCGCAGCAGCACGTCGCGGCGGTCCTTGTACATGGCGCGGATTTCGGAAACGTAGTCCTGCGGGCCGTTCAGGGCGGCGACGGACGCGACCTGGATGGGAGTGAAGGCGCCATAGTCCAGATAGGACTTGATGCGCGTGAGGGCCTGGATCAGACGCGGATTGCCGACCGCAAAGCCCATGCGCCAGCCTGCCATGGAATAGGTCTTGGACATGGACGTGAACTCGACAGCCACATCTTTTGCACCTGGAACGGCGAGCAGGGATGGGGGCGGTTCGTTCTCGTTGAAATAGATTTCCGCATAGGCCAGATCGGACAGGATCCAGATCTCTTCCCGGCGTGCGAAGGCCACGAGTTCCTTGTAGAAATCAAGGTTCGCGACAAAGGCTGTCGGGTTGGACGGGAAGTTGACGATCAGGGCCGTCGGCTTGGGGACCGAGTGCCGGACGGCACGTTCGAGCGCGCGGAGCATGTCCTCATCCGGCGTGGCCGGGATCGAACGGACGGACGCACCGGCGATGATGAAGCCGAACTGGTGGATCGGGTAGGACGGGTTCGGAACCAGGATCGTGTCGCCGGGGCTCGTGATGGCGGCGGCCAGATTGGCCAGCCCTTCCTTGGAGCCAAGGGTCGCGATGACCTCGGTTTCCGGGTCCAGCGAGACGTTGAACCGGCGCTCGTAATAGTTCGCCATGGCCTTGCGCAGGCCCGGGATGCCGCGGCTGACGGAATAGCCATGCGCACGCGGATTGCCGACCGTCTCGATCAGCTTCTGTACGACGTGAGCCGGGGGCGCGCTGTCGGGATTGCCCATGCCCAGATCGATGATGTCGTCACCGGCGGCTCGCGCGGCGGCCTTGGCCTTGTTCACTTCAGCGAACACATAGGGCGGCAGGCGGCGGATGCGGTGGAACTCTTCGGTCATGACCAGCTCTGGGACAGAGGGTGAAAGGGAGCAGCGACGATAGACAGGTTTTTTCAGGAGTGGAACAGCCTGACTGTTCCCGATCTCACAATGTCGCCTTCCAGGGGGGCTCTTCCGGGCTGCTCGCAGTGTCAGTGGTTGATCGTAACCCGGACGCCATCGCCAATGGCTTCGGCTTTGAGAATGATTGCGGATGCGGGCACGCCGCGCGCGATCAGAGCGCGGGCGACCACGCGGGCGCGCAGCAGGCCCAGCGCGATTTCCCGGTTCTGGTCCGCGGGCGCAAGGGCTGCATCCGCGCTCATGAAGGCCCCGAAGCCAAGGATAGTCAGGCGCTTGTTCCCGCGCAGAGAAACAATGTGCTGGTAATCGCCCTGCGGATCACCCGTGACGTGGTCCGTTGCAGGCTGGAAGCGGATCAGGGTGCCTTCGGGCGTGGACGTGTCGATATCCGGGCGAACGGGATCACTGACCATTGCATCACGCGGCAGGTCGAAGCCCGGGAACTGCGGTGGGGGCGGAGGCAGATCACCGATTTTCGGGAACTGGCCCGGCGGGGTCGGCGGAATGGATTTCGCGACGACGGCGGGAAGTTCCGCTTCCGCCGCCGGGGCGGAGGGCGCCGTCTTTTTTGCCGGTGCGGAAGCATTGGGGATCGATGTCGTCGCCAGATCGGGAGCCGGATTGATGGCGGAAGGGCTCTCCGGTTCCGGCTGTCCGACTGTCGTCATGGTCATGCCGCTCTGTTCCGTATTGGCTGTCGTGGCGGCCGGGGCAGGTTTGGGCGGCGGGGGAATGGTCGGCAGGGCACCCTGGGCCGCACTTTCGCGCTGGGCCAGGTTCCGCTGGGCTTCAAGCTGTGTCGTCAGTGACAGACGCGCCTCGGGCGTCGGAAGGTCGGGGGCCTGCGTCGGGGTACGGCCGACATGCGGATAGCGCAGGTTCTCGCCCGGCGGTGGGGCGCGCAGCTTGGCAATCTCGCCGCCTTCAAAGTTGTGCCACCAGCCGGTTACGGTATCCGTTGCGTCCTGATGCTGGCAGGCCGCCAGCAGCGGCGCGGTCATCAGCAGGAGAAACGGGATTTTTCCCGCAGTCCTGCGTGTCGCCGCTGTCATGGGCTGCCTGCTGTTCCCTGGGACCACTGTGCCGTTCCTGCCGTCTGTAGAATGTCCAAATGCGGCGGAGACTAGCGGTTCGTGGCAGGGATGGCGAGAGTTCCTGTCGGTCCGGATCGGAAGCCCGATCCGAAGGAGGACTTGGCACCGACGAAAACGAAGCGCAGGATAGGGGGTATGAAGATGCATGCTGGATCTGGAAACGATATGGATATCACCAGAATGACCCCGACCCGCTTGGACGACGAGCCGGATGCTCCGGAGCCCGAGACCCGGGAAGACGACAACAAGACGCTGAACAGCCCGATCAGCGAGCTTGAGGGCCGTCTGTTCGATCAGCGGAAAGTCCTGATCTTCGGCGGTATCAACGACAAGATCGCCCGTGATGTCACCGGTCGCCTTCTGGCGCTGGCCGGGACGTCCGACAAGCCGATCGACGTGTATGTGAACTCCCCGGGCGGTCATGTGGAGAGTGGTGACACCATCCATGACATGATCCGTTTCGTGGATTCGATTGCGCCGATCAACATGATCGGAACCGGCTGGGTCGCTTCCGCTGGTGCGCTGATCTACGCTGCCGGCCGTCCGGAACGACGGGTCTGCCTGCCGAACACGCGCTTTCTGCTGCACCAGCCGATGGGTGGCGTGCGTGGTCCGGCAACGGATATCGACATCGAGGCCCGCGAGATCATCAAGATGCGCGAGCGTCTGAACCGGATCTTTGCGAAGGAAACCGGGCAGACCTACGAAAAGGTCGCCAAGGATACGGACCGCAACTACTGGATGTCGGCCCATGAAGCCATTGCCTATGGCCTCGTGAACCGCATCATCCACTCGGCAACCGAACTCAAGTAAAAACTACAAGCTCCAAGGGGCACGGCGTGCCTTTCCGGCATGCCGCGAACACAGTTATGAAAAGTCTGGCCGAAATCTATTCCCATCTTCCCGACGCACCGTCGGAGAAGACGCTCGAGCGCGTTGATTACGAAGCGCGCCACTGGAGCAGCCCGATCCAGGGGCCGCTCAAGCCGGGTACGGAAGAGCACAAACGGGCCGTCGCCGCGATGTTCCGTGATACGTTCAATCCGTACAAGCCGTCCGTGATCGACTGGCCGAAGCTGGATCGGGAGACGCTGCATCGCATCACGTCGCTGCCAATCTGGGATATTGCGGTCCAGACCGAGGGTAAGGCCCGCCTGCGCATGGCCGCCTATGCGGACATGATCACCGACCCGGACATGAAGGATGCGCTGTCGCGTAATGCCTGGGAAGAGAACCGGCACAAGGAAGTCCTGACCAAGCTGGTCGAGGCCTACAACATTCCGATGGCGCCGGAGCCTCCGTATGTGACGCCGAAGGATACGGAATGGGCGTATCTGGTCACGGGTTTCTCGGAATGTGTGGACAGCTTCTTCGCGTTTGGTCTGTTCGCGCTTGCCGAGCGGGCCGGGCTGTTCCCGCAGGAACTGATCGAGACGTTCGAGCCGGTGATGCAGGAAGAGTGCCGCCATATCCTGCTGTTCGCGAACTGGCTGGCCTGGCACCGGGCGACCATGCCGTTCTGGAAGCGGCCCTGGTTCGAGCTGCGTGTGATCGCAGTGTGGCTGTTCCTGGCCTATGAGCGCATGGGTCTGGCCCGTTCGATCGACGAGAACGGTGAAGAACACACGCAGGACAACAATTTCACGGTCACGGGTGCCAAGGACATGACGACGATGGACATCAGTCTTCCAGACCTGATGCAGCTCTGTCTGGACGAGGATGACCGCCGGTTTTCCGGTTATGATCCACGTCTGCTGCGGCCGACGACGACGCCGGCGATAGCGCGTGCGATCATCAAGGGTGCAAAGCTCTGGGATCGGGTCCGGAGCAAGATCGCCGCCTGAGCGATCCTCTTCTCGATAGTCAAACGGCATAAAAAAGGGCTCCGGAAGGAGCCCTTTTTTGTTTCAGTCTTCCGGGGTGCCTTCGGCGTCGGGCTCCGGATCCGTCATCAGGGCGTCGGAGAGGACGCCGGCTTCTGCGCGGATGCGGCGCTCGATTTCGGAGGCCATCTCCGGATGATCGCGCAGGAACTGCTTGGCGTTTTCACGACCCTGTCCGATGCGCTGGCTGTCGAAGGAGAACCATGCGCCGGATTTCTCGACGATGTTGCCCTTCACGCCCAGATCGAGCAGTTCGCCCATCTTGCTGATGCCTTCGCCATACATGATGTCGAACTCGACCTGGCGGAACGGGGGCGCCATCTTGTTTTTCACGACCTTGACGCGGGTCTGGTTGCCGACGACCTCGTCCTTGTCCTTGATGGAGCCGATGCGGCGGATGTCGAGACGGATGGAAGAGTAGAACTTCAGCGCGTTACCGCCGGTCGTCGTTTCCGGATTGCCGAACATCACGCCGATCTTCATGCGGATCTGGTTCAGGAAGATGACGAGCGTGTTGGAGCGCGAGACCGTTCCAGTCAGCTTGCGCAGGGCCTGGCTCATGAGACGGGCGTGTAGGCCAACATGGCTATCGCCCATATCGCCTTCGAGTTCGGCGCGGGGCACAAGTGCGGCGACAGAGTCCACGACCAGCACGTCAACGGCGCCGGAGCGGACCAGCGTGTCAGCAATTTCCAGCGCCTGTTCGCCGGCATCCGGCTGGCTCAGGAGAAGATCGTCGATGTTGACGCCGAGTTTGCGGGCATAGCCCGGGTCGAGCGCATGTTCGGCATCGATGAAGGCCACGGTGCCGCCCTTTTTCTGGGCTTCGGCAAGCACATGCAGGGCGAGAGTGGTCTTGCCCGAGCTTTCCGGTCCGTAGATTTCGACGATACGGCCGCGGGGCATGCCACCGATCCCGAGAGCGATGTCCAGCCCGATGGATCCCGTGGAAATCACATTGGCTTCCACTTTCGGGCGCTGGCCCATGCGCATGATCGAGCCTTTGCCGAAGGCGCGCTCAATCTGGCTGAGTGCGCCTTCAAGCGCCTTGGTCTTGTCCATTCAATCCTCGCAATAGGTTGGGGCTGGCGTTTCCAGGATACGATAGACCGGGCGGCCACTCTCGCAAAGAGCCGCGATTTCCGCGATTGCCGGCTTCCTGTGTTCGCAAAATGTTCTCGCGCAAACATATCATGTCTGACCCCCTTTCCGCCAAGGGGCCTGGTTGCTTTCAGGAAAGATTTTTTCAGGAACGGCGGCTGTGTCTATCTCAGGGGAGCAGAACGGCTGGCAGGGCGTTTGAGTTTCCAGACATAGGCAATGATGGCCGCGACGATCTTGAAATGTTCAGCAGGGATTTCGCTTTCGAGAGGAAGGGTGAAAAGTGCGCGGGCCAGCGGCGGGTTGGCCACAATCGGGATGCGGTTGTCCTGTGCGATTTCCCTGATGCGGGCCGCCACTTCGTCCATGCCCTTTGCGACGATTTTTGGCGCGCCACCGCTGCCCTTCTCGTAAACAAGTGCGACGGCGTAATGCGTCGGATTGGTGACGACAACCGTCGCGGTTTTGACGGCGGCCATCATGCGCTGCCGGGCGGCTTTCGCACGCAGGGCTTTCTGACGGCCTTTGACGTGCGGATCGCCTTCTGTGTTCTTGTATTCGTCCTTGAGGTCTTCGCGGCTCATCTTCAGCTTGGAGATATGCCGGAAACGCATCCAGAAAATATCAAAGCCGGCGATGACCAGTTGCGCCAGGATCATGGCGGATGCGGCCTTGAAGCCGAGATCTACCATCATTTTCAGGAGGGGGCCGGGTTCCAGCCCGACCATCCGCGGCGCACTCGGGATGGCACCTTTGGAGATGTTCCAGAGGACCACGGCAAAAATCGCAAATTTCGCGAGTGCCTTGAACGTATCGGGAAGCGTTCCGCCACCGGCGATGCGCCTGAAGCCCGCCAGGGGAGAAATCCGTTCGAATTTCGGAAGCAGGGATTCAGGATGGATGAGGAAGCCTGTCTGCAGGAACCCTGCCCCAAGACAGAGCACGGCGACGGTCGCTGCCATTGGCACGGCCAGCTTCAGGCCGGTTTCAATAGCGTGGTCCGTACTATTGAGCAGGCCACCCTGTGCCATGGGGACCGTGCCGGCATTGGCCATGAGGACCTGCATGACGTGCACAAAGTCCGTCACCAGATACGGCAGAACCATGAAAATTCCTGCAAATCCGCCAAGAAGAGCCACGAAATTCATGGCCTCGCGGGACATGACGATCTGCCCGTCCTCACGCGCCTTCTGAAGGCGTTGTGAGGACGGGGCTTCTGTCTTGTCGTCGGAATCAGACATGCTTCAAAGTCCTGGAAGAGCCCGGAGGATGTCGAAAGCCTGTCCCTGCCAGATCGTGACCATGGTGCTCAACGTGAGGCCAAGAAGAGCAATGCCGCCAAGAAGCTGAAGGGGACTGGCGGCATTATAGATCTGCAAGGTGGGGAGCAGGCGCGTCATGATGCCGAGCATGCCCTGCCAGACAAGCGACAGGATCAGAAATGGCGCACTGAGCTCCAGACCGAGAGCGAAACTGCGTTCGGTGAGCTGGATGATGCCTTGGGCGGAATCGCCCAGCAGGTTCCAGTGTGCGTGAGAAGCAGCGGCAAGCAGGGCTCCTCCCGGCGGAATGATGCTGTAACTGCCGAGGATTGCGCGGACGGGCAGGATATATGCGCCAGTCACGAGAAGCACGAGAGGCGCCAGAAGGTTCAGGAAGCGGGCAGGCGCGGAACTGCCCGAACCCAGATCCGGGTCCGGCTGAAGAACGCTCGAAATCCCCATGCAGACCGCGATGATCTGTCCGGCAATCGGCAGGGCCATGCAGATCAGACGTGCCATCCAGCCTATCAGGATCCCGGCGAAAAGTTCGACAGCAATCATGCCGCCCAGAGCCACGGGAGCCAGGGCATCCAGATGGCTCCGCATCAGCAGGGGGGCGACAAGCGGAAGGAGCAGGGCCGTGAGGGTGATGGCGCATCCCGCGCGGATCATCATGGGCATGGACTGCTCGCCAAGGCCCGGCATGACCATGACGACCGCCCCGGTGCGGGAAAGGACCAGGACGAAGGCAAGGGCCCAGACGCTCAGGACCGGCCCGCTGAGGTCCAGTCCCTGTAGCGCGGTTGCTCCATCCGGACCGGCAAGACCGGCGTTCACAGCGGAGCATCTTTCAGACCGGAAAATCCGGACACAGGCATGTCAGTCAACTCCGGATCCGGAAGGGGAAAAGGTTCAGGTCGTGCCGACGAGGATGAGCTGGTCGAAGAGATGTCGGGTAAAGCTGATGAGCGTTGCGGTCATGAAGGAGCCGGCCATGACCATGACGGCCCCGATCGCCAGCACCTTGGGGACGAAGGACAGTGTGGCCTCGTTGAGCTGGGTGACCGCCTGCACCAGCGAGACCAGAAGGCCGACCCCGAGGGCAGTCAGGAGGGCGGGGGCACTCAGCTTGAGAGCGACGAGAAAGGTCTGTTCCAGAATGGCGCCGAGATCGATGGCCTGCATGGTCAGATCGTCATTTTCATCACGTCCTGATACGCCTGTACCATGCGGTCGCGGATCACGGTCGTGGTCTGGAGAGCGAGCTGCGCGTTGGACACCGCGGTGACGATCTGCGTCATGTCCCCGCCGCCTGTGAGGCCCTGTGCAGCTTTGGCTTCGGCATCATGACCACTGTCGATGACACTGCTGACGGACTGGGAAAGGATGGATCCGAAATCCGTACCGGAACTGCTGCTGGCGGTCGCTGCGGATGACTGGATCCCGTCATCGACATTGTCCGTAATCCCCTGCAGGCGGCTCTGGAGACTTTGGACGGCGTAGGCATTATGGGCCTGGGTGAGGGATGTGAGCATCTGGATTACTTTAGCAGGTCGAGTGTACGGGACAGCATGGTCCGGGTGCTCGAAAGGGCGTTGAGGTTGGCTTCGTAGGAGCGTTCGGCTTCACGCATGTCCATCATCTCGGTCATGGAATCCACGTTGGAAACCTTGACGTAGCCGCGTTCATCAGCGGCGGGATGGGATGGGTCGTAGCGGGTGTCGAAGTCCGACATGTCCTGTCCGACATTCTGGACATCCACGGTCGAGGCACCCGTTTCGTCGTCTACATGTTCGGCGAAGGTGATGGTCTTGCGACGATAGGGATCTGCGCCGGGCTGGGAGCCGGTCGTATCCTGATTGGCGAGGTTTTCCGCGACGATGCGCAGGCGCTGGGCCTGTGCGTCCATGCCGCTTGCGGAAATGCCGATGGTGGTGGACAGGTTCATCCGTCAGGCTCCTTACTTGCCGAGTGCCGTCTGGAACATGCTCAGGTATTTCGAATAGACGTTCACGGCGAGATGCTGCTGGTCGTTCACGTCTGCGACCTGTTCCATCTGCTGGTCCAGGGAAACCTGGTTACCATCCAGGGACTGTTCGGATGTGGTCTCGATGGTGTGGGTGCCTGAGGCGTTGTAACCGATATGATCGGGCTGGGTGACGGTGGGCGTAATGTCGAATTCGCCCATCGCCGCCTCGAAAGGGGAGACGTCCTTGGCCTGGTAGTCCGGTGTATCGGAGTTGGCGATGTTGCCGGCCAGCACCTGCTGGCGCGCCTGAAGCCAGTTCATGCGGTCACGGCCCAGAGAAAAAAGGTCGGTGCCGCCTGCGCTGGTTGGGTCGATGTTACGCATCGAGACAGTCTCCATCATGCAGGTGCCGGAAAAATCCCGGCGAAGCGCATGATGGCGTGAAATCTTTAATAAATGGTTGCCTGAGCCGTCGATTCTGCTGCGGGAGAAGGGTGTGAGGGGACTTCGTCAGGCTTCGTAATCGTTACTGGGCGTAGAGCGGCCTATGGCCTCTTCAAGGGTATGTCCGCTGCTGTCTTTCCATTCTGTCCATCCGTTGGCCGCGCGCCCCAGAAGATAAACGGCAGCCGGACTGGGGGATTTGAACAGGGCGTCCCGAGTATAATAGATCCGGTCCCCTTCAATGCGAAGAAGACCCTGATCCAGAAGGGTTTGTCTCTTTTGATAATAGTTATGTCTGAGAAAACTGTTGGAAACTTCAGAGCGTCCGTAGGATCCCGCTAATACGACCAGCCCTTCTTCCGTGTATTTGGCGCGTCCGTCCACGCCAGATGCGCGACAATAAAATTCGGTTGGGATAGATTGTTTCTGTGTATCCAGAACAGATTCGGTCATCTGAGTAACAGCGACAGGATTGCGGTTGCGAATGAGGGGTTCAAAAATCGGGTACCCTAAGGTTGTCAGCAGGATATCGATCGTTTCGAAAACTTCACGGCATTCTGCCTCCAACGCGGGAAGGGTATGGGGTCTTGTTCCACCTGTGCCGTTGTCCATTTCAAAGCGCTGGGCCTGTGTGGCATGGCTGAGGGCCAGCCATTCCAGATAGTGCGCGTGTGTGACGGTCAGGCTTTGGGTGAGCGAGAAGGCGACGACGGCCCGGTTCCACCAGAGGCCCTTCTTTTCGTTATGTTGTTTCAGCCGGTTTCCGAAATTTCCGGTCTGCCCGACATAGGCGCGTGGCCGTTCCGTTTCGTCGTTTTCACCGAACAGGATGTAGATGCCGACCGAGTTGGCTTCGGGCCGTTCAAGAAATTCCTCCAGTCGCAGGCGGGGGATTTCGACAACCTGCACGATCCGGGTGGTAATGGAGGCGATCCGGATTCCCTGTGGATCGCCGGAGGGAAGGAAAATCTGGATCGTCTGGGGATGGGTGTTCACGACGTCTGGTCCTGCGCAGAAACATTCAGAAAAATATTTCTGACAGGGACAGCATGCTCAGGACAGGGGGGTGCTGCTTTTTGAGCGGCATTTTCGGCAAAACTGGCGGGCAATTAAGCGGTCGTTAACAGGTCTTGGGCATCATGCCGGGGAATGAGGATGACTGACCTATGACCCTGCATGAGTGCGTGAACGCGATTGCCGTTCTGATTTTCATTATCGTGCTGATTTTCTGTGCCCGACCCCTGCTGCGTTTTCTGGAACAGAAAAGGGGCGGCGCTCGGGATGGGCAGGCGGGACTGTCGCTTGTGGGGCAGATGGCTCTGGATCGGACGCGGCGTCTTTCAGTCGTGCGGTATGGCGCGCGGGAAGTGCTGGTGCTGACGGGCGGCAATCAGGACATCCTGATGGACTGGACAGAGCGGGACACGTTTGCTTCGGCGCTCGACGCTTCTGGCGTGGAGGACGTGGCATGAAGAAGGGTCTGTCCGTACTTCGGGGGCTGGTCCCGGTTTTCGTATTGCTGGCCTGTCTGGCTTTTCCGCATCTGGCGCATGCTCAGGCCGTAAGCATCGATCTGGGGCAGAATGGCGGTTCTGGTGGCGCAGGGACGACCAGTCGGCTGGTTCAGCTGACGGCTCTGATCACTGTTCTGTCTCTGGCGCCGAGCCTGCTGGTGATGATTACGGCGTTTACGCGGATTGTGATCGTCCTGTCCCTGCTCCGAAGTGCGTTGGGCGCACAGGGGACGCCCCCCAATACGGTTCTGATCGGGCTGGCGCTCTTTCTGACGCTGTTCGTGATGCAGCCGACGCTTCAGAAGTCCTGGGATGCGGGGATCGAGCCGATGATGGCCGGGCGTGTCGGTGAAATGGAAGGTCTGACGGCCGCGGCCCAGCCGTTCCATGATTTCATGGCTGTGACGGCACGTCCTGCAGATGTAGCGACGTTTCTGAACATCGCGCATGAGAAGCCGCCCGCGAAGATTGGGGACACGCCGTGGCGTGTGCTGGTTCCGGCCTTCATGATCGGCGAGCTGCGTCGCGGGTTCGAGATGGGATTTCTGCTCTATCTGCCATTTCTGGTCATCGATCTGGTGGTGTCCAGCGTGTTGATGAGCCTTGGCATGATGATGCTGCCGCCCAGTACAGTGTCTCTGCCGTTCAAGCTGATCTTTTTCGTTGTGGTGGACGGCTGGTCATTGGTGGCGGGAAGTCTGGTGCGAAGTTTCACCGGGTAGGGGCCCGGGTCAGGAAAAAGCCCCGCCGGTCAGTGGATCGGCGGGGCTTTTTTGTCAGTTCCTGCTGTCGTTCGTCGTACCGGCGGCGAGGCCAGCGGCGCGGGGGTCCGTGGAGCCGCGGCACGAATCGTTGCCGTGGCAAAGGATGGCATTGATGCGACCGGCGCCTTCATGCGGGATCGGGGTTTCATGTGCGGCGGCGCGGGCAGCGTCTCCAACGGCATCGGCGGCTTCGTTCTGGCCGGAGGCCGCGATGACGGCGCTCAGGTTGCGCTGGTCACGCAGGACAGCGGCGGAGAGCAGCGGCTGGGGTGTACGGGCGGGAGATGCGCCGAGTACGACGCCGGTGCTGCCCGCGATACGGCCGGTTCCGAACAGGTTGTTGTCACTCAGGACGCAGGCAACAGCCATGCCAGAATGGTCGGTCACGACAAAGGATGTCGAAGCCGGAAGGGCCGGAAGGGAGCCGCCGCCGGAACGGCCGCTGTTAAGAGCCGCCTGGGCAGCGGCGAGCGATGTGTTGCCGGAGGCGCGCCATGCGGCGACGGTGCCCTGTGCGGAGGCGCCGGTCGTGTAGCGGACGGCAGCTCCAAGACCACCATCGGCTGGCGGGGCCAGAAATGAGGCGTCCACACCGCCCTGTCGGGTCGTCAAGGCTTCTGTCTGGAGGGGAAGGGTCTGGCGCATGTCGTCATCGTTCAGGCCCCCCCCGGCTTTCTGGGCTGCGGTCACGTAGACGTCAGCCAGAGCCCCGTTATAGAGGTCGCCGACGCCTGCCACGCGGAGGCGTTCCAGGAAGCCTGCGAGGCGCGGCTGGGCCAGGCTGTCGCCGGCCACGAGAGTGGAGGCCTCGCCGCGGCCGAAGATGGCGCGGGCGCCGTCATCGGCCAGAAGGGCCGGGCGGACGGCGGCCAGATCGGCTGCCAGCGTGCGGCTGACAGTGATGCCCGTGCTGGCAAGGTTCAGGGCCGGTGCGATCAGATCATTGAAATCGACCGTGCCGTAATGGAGCTGCATCAGATACAGCCCACGGAAGTCGGCCGGTGTGGCAGCCGGACGATCGGCGCCTTTGCTGGTGCCAGCGCGGGTCTGGAACGTGATGGACTGTGCCACTTCGCCGGGCCGGCTGACGAGGCAGGCGCCCCCGCCGCCGAAAGACGCACGGGACGGCAGGGTGACGCCGAGCGCCAGGGCCGTTGCGGTGGCGGCATCGGCTGCGTTGCCGCCACGGGCCAGCACGTCATGGCCGACCAGGGCAGCCTGCGGTTCGTCAGCGACGACCGTGCCGATGCTGCCGCCTGCGGGAGCGGATGTTTCGCTGATGCCGACGAGATGGGAGCCCGGGATCCACGAGCAGGCGCCCAGCAGAAGGCCCGAGGCGACCGACGCCATCAGTGAGGCAGGCAGGCGGGAAGAGACGCGACGGGCCTGTGTGGCGTCCGGGGTGGAAATCTGGTGCTGTCGATGCGCCACCTGGCGTTTCTCCAATGTCTGGTCACGACTGTCCGGCCTCGTGGCCTTCGCGGATGGCGGGCGCGGGCAGACGGGTCTGCGCCGTGGGTCCTGGTCCGGTTGTTGTTCCCTCATAACGGGAATCTGTTGTTTGTGGGAGAGGCGAGTTGGTGTCTTCTCTTTGCCACAGACCTTCTTTATGCCGTATGGACCTGATGTCCTGTCTTTCCTTCAGCTGATCCGGAGCTTTCCGTTGAGATACCCTCTGCTTGCCACAGCGTCTGCCGTTGTTGCCGGAATGGCCTTTCTTGTGGGCGGTCAGGCTCTGGCAGCTCCGGCGACATCCTTCACACCTGCCCAGCGGGCCGAGATTGTCGGCATCATGCGTGATGCGCTGCAGAACGATCCGAGCATCCTGACGGACGCCATCCGTGCGATCCGTGAAAAGGCCGAGGAGCAGAAGCAGGATTCGACGCTTGCTGCCGTGAAGGCGCATCAGTCCGAGCTTCAGACTGCGCCTGATTTCGCCATCCGGGGCAATCCGCATGGCAGGATCACGGTGGTGGAGTTCTATGATCCGCGCTGTTCGTACTGCCGGTCCATGATGGGCGAGGTGGACAGTTTCCTCAGCCGCCATCCGGATGTCCGGCTGGTCGAGAAGGTCGTGCCGGTTCTGGGCACCAACAGTGTTCTCGACACGCGGGCGATTTTTGCTGCCAGTGTACAGGGCAAGTATGAGGCCATGCGCCGGGCGCTGATGGCAGACACCACCAAGCCCAGCATGGAGCGGATCGTCGAACTGGCCCAGGCCAATGGCATCGACGTGAAGAAGCTGACGGCCGACATGAGTTCTCCCCAGACCGTGGCGCTGATCAATACCAATCTGGATCAGGGGCGCGCCGTTGGTCTGGACGGAACGCCGACCTTCATTTTCGGTACAGCGGCCGTGGCTCCGGGTGCGCTCGAAGCGGACCAGATGGATGCGTTTCTGGAGCGTGCCCGCAAGGCGTGACCCTCTGACACTTTAATCGGGGCACTTTAAGGTGTCAGCGTTTCTCGCTGTCTGCGCCTGAGCCATCCGCGTCCCCGTTGCCGTCAAGGATACCGGCGCGTGACGGAGCATCCGAGCCTGGCTGAACTGTGCGGGTGATCGCTGCGACATCGTCATCGGATGCGGGAGGAGGCGTTCTGTGGTTCGGGGACCGACTGTTGGGACTGTCAATGTCGCGCTGCAGCACATTGGCAAGCGCTTCGGGATCCGTGCGTTCGGCCGCGTCCAGAAGGCGTTCGGCCAGGGCGTCGTCCCCGATCTGCCGGGCGCGGAGAGCGGCCTCGGCCTGTTCGGTCGCGACCTGGTATTTGCGGTCTTCGCCTTCGAAGGGAGTGTCGTCGATAATGGACATGAAGCGTACCTTCTTTCTGGGGGCGGGATTTGGTCTACGGCAGACCTGAAAACACGATGATGATGCCGCAGTTCCCGAAAGCCATGCTGAGGATGCCTGTATGAGAGCGTCGTGGATAAAAGACAGTCGGATGAAGCTGGCTGGAAACGGGCCGGTGGCAGTGATGGGGATCGTGAACGTCACGCCGGATTCCTTTTCCGATGGTGGCCGTTTTCTGCGCCCTGAAGCGGCTCTGGCCCATGGACGCGCGTTGCTGGCGGATGGGGCGGACCTGCTGGACGTCGGAGCTGAATCCACTCGACCGGGATTTGAGCCTGTCCCGGCGGAAGAGGAATGGGCGCGGCTTTCGCCTGTGGTGGGAACGCTGGTTGCGGAAGGGGCCGTTGTTTCGGTCGATACCACCAAGGCGTTCGTGGCCCGGCGGGTGCTTGAGGCCGGGGTGAATGTTATCAACGATGTCTGGGGGCTGCAGGCTGATCCGGAAATGGCATCCGTGGTGGCGGATTCGGATGCCGTGGCCGTGCTGATGCATAACCGGCATGAGGTGGATACGGCGCTCGACCTGCGCGCGGACTGGCGGCGGTTCTTTGACCGCTCACTGGAACTGGCGGAACGGGCCGGGCTGGCGCAGGCACGGATTGTGCTTGATCCCGGTGTCGGGTTTGGCAAGACGCAGGCGCAGAATGTCGAGGCCGTGGCGCGGCTTGGGGAGTTGCGGGCCGAATATGGGCTACCGGTTCTGCTGGGGGTGTCGCGCAAGTCGATGTTCGGGCATTTTCTGGGGCGGGCGTCGTCCGAGCGGCTGGCGGGAACGCTGGCGACCAATCTGTATGGAGTGGAGCAGGGGGCTGCGATCCTGCGGGTGCATGATGTGCGCGAGCATGTGGATGCGTTGAAAATGCGCCAGATTCTGAAGGATATCCGATGATCACTCCTGCCCTGACCTCCGTTTTCGTGCGGGATCTGTGCCTGTTTGGCTATCACGGCGTGCTGCCGGAAGAGACGCGGATCGGGCAGCGTTTCGTGGTCGATATCGAGATCCGGGCCGATTTGTCAGGCGCGATTGCGGGCGATGATTATCAGCAGGCCGTCTGTTACGGGACGCTGTGCGATATCGCTTCGGCCATCGTGACGGGGGCGCCCCTTCAGCTTATCGAGACGGTGGCAGGGCGTATCGCCGAGGCCGTGTTGGCGAAGCTGGAGCGTGTGGAATGGGTGCGGGTCGAGGTGCGCAAGCCTTCTGCGCCGGTGCCATATGCGGTGTCGGGAACGGCGGTGGCCGTTGAGCAGGCGCGGGTGCATGAGGTTGCGTTCTCGCTGGGGAGCAATCTGGGGGAGCGCGAGGCTGTTCTGGCAGCGGCGGTGGATCGGCTGTCGCTTGTGGACGGGCTTGAGATTGCGGATGTGTCGTCACTGTATGACAGCGCGCCCTGGGGCGGGGTGGAGCAGCCGGCGTTTGTGAATATCTGCGCTACCGGGCGGACGACACTGGAGCCTCATGCACTGCTGCGGGTCTGCAAGGCGATCGAGGCTGATCTGGGGCGTGTGCCGGGTGTGCGCTGGGGCGCACGGGCTATTGATATCGACATTCTTTATTATGGGGAGCGGGATGTCCGGGACCGGGTGCTGACGCTGCCGCATGCCTGTCTGTTCGGGCGGGCTTTTGTACTCGAACCTCTTGCAGAAATTGATCCAGATCACGTCATTGGTGGACGTCGCGTGCGGGACGCGCTAGCAGTCCTGCCGCGGAGCCCGGGGGATGTGACCCGGCGCGCACCTGACGGCACGGGCCGTTGGGGGATCAAGGAGCCTGAACCCGCATGACCAACCTGAACGCCACGATCATGACCGCCGCATCGGCACGTCTGTCGGACAGTCAGGACAGCCTTTCTTCCGAAGAACTGCGCCCCATGGGAGCGTTGCCGCTGCCTGCGGATGCGGAAGTGCGGATTGCGGGCGCCGTGCGGGAAATCCTCAAGGCTCTGGGCGAAAATCCGGAGCGTGAGGGTCTGCTCGATACGCCGCAGCGCGTGGCGAAGATGTATCTTGAAGTGTTCAGCGGTCTGCATCAGGACCCGCGGGATCATCTGAAGACGCAGTTCTCGGCGGACCGGCATCATGGTGCGGTGATCGTCAAGGACATCCGCTTCCATTCGATGTGCGAGCATCATCTGCTGCCGGTTTATGGCAAGGCGCATGTTGCCTATCTGCCAGCGGGAGGCCGCCTGACGGGTCTGAGCAAGATTGCACGGCTGGTCGAAGGCTTTGCCCGTCGTCCGCAGCTTCAGGAGCGCCTGACGGATCAGATCGCGCAGGGCATGGAAGATGTGCTCGCACCTGAAGCCGTGCTGGTCGTGATCGAAGCCGAGCATATGTGCATGAGCATGCGCGGCGTGCGTTCGCCAGGCTCGACGACCGTGACGTCCATCGCACGCGGCACCTGGCTGAGGGACAGCGCTGCGCGGATGGAGATCATGTCGCTCCTGCGCGGCTGATCTGTATCGCCTGGCCGGGCGCCCGGATATTTGTAAAAACAGGGCCTGACATCAAGAGCTTGGCAGTAAAAATCGAGTGTACCAAAAAATATTGCGACAGATAAGTATTGTTTGTTACAAATATTAAATGGATATGGTATTGATTATATAAATAATTCATATTATTGATTTTTCTAGAGAAATATATGGATTATTATGACGCCTGTCAGGGAAAACCAGCTGCAAGCGTCAGGATATTCCGATGAAACAGCACGGTCAGTCCGCAAATATCAGGGCTCGTATTTCTGGACCAGTCTGTTTCAGGTCGTCTCGACCGTCAGCCTGCTTCTGCTCTGCTACATCCTGATTTATGCCGGTCTGGTAAAGGGCTGGTGGTGGTCTCTGGCGCTCACCCCGCTGGCGTCGGGCCTGTCCATCCGGACCTTTGTTCTTCAGCATGACTGCGGACATGGCTCGCTTTTCCGACGGCGATGGGCCAATGACGTGATAGGATGGCTCTGCTCGCTGCTGACGCTGACCCCGTATGATCACTGGAAGAAGCATCACGCCCTGCACCACGGGTCCTGGAATAATATGGACACGCGGGGGCGTCTGTCTGACCTGTATTCGGACTGTATGACTGTCGCCGAATACCGTAAAATGACACGATTGAAGAAGTTTCTGTACCGGATGAGCAAGAAGCCGGTCCTGACGGTCTTTTTGATGCCGCCAGTCATCTTCTTCATCGTCTACCGCTTCGCTTTTGATACACCGCGGCACTGGATCCGAGAGCGGGTGGGCGTTTACGGAACCAATCTCTGTCTGGCGGCAATGTTTGTCGCTCTCTCCTGGCTTGTCGGGTGGAAGCTTGTGCTGCTGGTGAGCTTCATGGTGATTTATCCAGCTGCCGTGACCGGTGTCTGGCTTTTTCTGGTCCAGCACAGGTTTGAAGGCGTGCAATGGGCCGGAAATCCTCAGTGGAACAGTTTCGATGCGGCTGTGACCGGCTGTTCGTTTCTCCGTTTCTCGCGGGTGATGCGCTGGTTTACGGGTGATATCGGAACGCATCATGTCCACCACATGGCTCCTGGCATTCCGAATTACAGGCTGCTGGCCTGTCACGAGGCCCATCCGGCATTTCAGGACGTGAAAATCCTGACCTGGCGGGATGGTATCCGTGAGGCTCGGAGCAACGTGCTGTGGGACGAGGAAATGCAGACTATGGTTGATCTCCACTCGGTGACATGATGCATCATGTCACGATGAAGGAGTGGCCCTCATGGCATTTGGAGAGCGTGCGTTTCAGGCCCTGACGCGTTATGCGCTGGCCTATCAGATCGATGAATGGGGCTGGCAGATCGGTCCGCATACCTACGGCGCCCCGGTCATCCTCGAAGCGGGAGAGGCTGGTCTGACGATCGGTGATTACTGCTCGATCGGGCCCGGTGTCACGATCATCCTGGGTAACCATCGCGCCGATCTGGTCAGCACCTATCCTTTCAAAACCCTTTCGCATTTCTGGCCCCCTGCCGAAGAGGGGGAGGACGATCACTCCTCCAAAGGCGACGTCATCATTGGCAATGATGTCTGGATCGGGGCGCATGCCACGATCATGTCCGGGGTGACGATTGGGGATGGCGCCGTTATTGCCGCGCAGGCTCTCGTCACGAAATCGGTGCCGCCTTATGCGATTGTCGGCGGTAATCCGGCAAAAGTGATCCGCTACCGTTTTTCCGAAACGGTCATTGCGCGTCTGCTGGCGCTGGCATGGTGGAAATGGCCGGAAACGCTGGTGGAAGAACGCTCCGGGCGTCTGATGAGTGACGATATCGAAGCGTTTCTGGCGCTTTATGAAAATGCTCCGTACGGGTCCGGGGACGGTTCATCCTGATTTGGTGAGTGGTGTTGCGCCTTCATGAGAGGGCAGGCTTGCGGTACGGTTTCTTGAAACCGTCGTACCGGAACTCCCCGGGTGTCCGTGCGATTGGGCTGTGTCGGAAAACGTGCTGCGACAGGGGGGTGATCCGTGGGGTCCTTCGGGAGTGGTGACGGTTTTCCCTGTATCGAAGGGGATCTTGATGAGTACCGCGGAAACGATGATGTCACAGATGGCGGAAAAAGGCGGATTTATCGCTGCTCTGGATCAGAGCGGCGGCTCCACGCCTGGTGCGCTGAAACAGTATGGCATCCCTGAAAGCGATTACTCGGGCGAGAGCGAGATGTTCGCGCGGATGCACGAGATGCGGGTGCGGATCATCACGGCGCCGTCTTTCACGGGAGACAAAGTGATCGGGGCGATCCTGTTCGAGCGAACCATGGATGGAGACGTGAAAGGCGAACCGGTCCCGGCCTATCTCTGGCGCGAGCGGGGGGTTGTTCCGTTCGTAAAGATCGACAAGGGCCTGGAGGCGGAAGCAGACGGTGTCCAGCTTATGAAGCCGATGCCGGGGCTGGATGAGCTGCTGGCGCGGGCCGTGAAGTTGGGTGTCTATGGGACGAAGGAACGCTCCACGATCCGTCTGCCGTCCGAGAGCGGGATTCGCGCTATCGTGCAGCAGCAGTTCGCGGTGGCAGAGCAGGTTCGCAGGCATGGGCTGGTCCCCATCCTGGAGCCGGAAGTGCTGATCAAGAGTCCGGACAAGAAGGCCTGTGAGCAGCTTCTGCATGATTATGTTCTGGAGGAGCTTCAGAAGCTGCCCGAAGACGCGCGGATCATGCTGAAGGTGACGATCCCGGAAGTGCCTGATCTGTATGACGATATCGCGCGTGATCCGCGCATGGTCCGTGTCGTTGCCCTGTCCGGTGGCTATCCGTTGGATCAGGCCTGCGAAAAACTGCGGCACAATCATCGGATGATCGCGAGTTTCTCCCGGGCCCTGATCGGGGATCTGCGGCATCAGATGGATGATGCGCAGTTCGATGCGACGCTGGGCAGGACGATCGACCAGATCTACGACGCTTCGGTCCACAAGGCCTGAGACCCAGGTTCCGGGCCGGATGTCAGGCGATGCTGGCGTCCGGCCTGTTCCACCAGCACTGTTCCGGTGGCCGCGAAACGGTGGGCAGGTAATGCTGCGGATTGCCGCCAAGACGGACGGTGTTGGTGGGCGTTTCTTCCAGTTCGATCTCATGGACACGTAGGATGTCGCCCTGATCCGCGAGGATGGCGGTCAGTTTGGCGAGCATGAGAGCGGCCATAAGCTCGGTCGTCGGATCGCCGGGTGTAACGACAATGCGGTGGGCGCGCTCGGGTTCGTTCTCGCGGAACCATGCGAGCAGCGGATCGGTTTCCGAAAGCTGGAGCGCGTGATCAAGGCTGTTGTCCACGAAATCGTGCCAGCGCGTCTTGGCCTCGGCGAAGGGCAGGATCATGTTCGCATGACCATCCAGCCGGGCCTGTTTCGCCGGACGCAGCGTTACGCGGACATATTCGTTATGGCCATGCGGGATGGCGCAGCGTTCGCTGGCTCCCGTGATAAGCCGGTGTCCCATGCAGAAACGACGGGTGAAGACGAGTTCAGCAGTCATGCGGCGCCTCCGTGCGAATGGCGGCTCTGCTGGTAGCGCCGCCAGCCATCGGCACGCAGGTTGCAGGCCGGGCAGGTGCCGCAGCCATAGCCCCAGTCATGCTGATGGGTCCGATCGCCCATGTAGCACGAATGACTTTCACGATTGATGACGTCCACGAGCTTCTGGCCGCCGAGCTGTTCCGTCAGATCCCATGTCTGGGCTTTGTCGATCCACATCAGGGGCGTGTGCAGAACGAAACGCTGGTCCATGCCGAGGTTCAGCGCGACCTGAAGCGCCTTGATCGTGTCGTCCCGGCAGTCCGGATAGCCGGAATAGTCGGTTTCACAGACGCCGGTGACGATATGTCGAGCGTTGCGGCGGACGGCGAGGGCCGCTGCGAAAGTCAGGAAGATGATGTTGCGGCCCGGTACAAAAGTATTGGGCAGGCCGTTCTCGCTCAGGCCGATCTCGGCCTCGCGGGTCAGGGCCGTTTCAGACAGGGCGCCGAGGGAAGCGAGGTCGATCGTGTGGTCCTCGCCGAGGCGTACTTTCCACTCCGGCGAGAAGGCGGCCATCTGCTCGCGCAGGGTCTCGCGGCATTCGAGTTCGATGGCGTGGCGCTGTCCATAGGCGTAGCCAACGGTCTCGACACGGTCGAAGCGGGAGAGGGCCCAGGCGAGGCAGGTTGCGGAATCCTGACCGCCAGAGAACAGGACAAGAGCAGTGTTGCTGCTGATGGTCATGATCAGGGGATTCCGATCAGCTTGTGGGTCTGGAGCGACAGGCGCCAGCGCGGATGGCGCAGGCAGTGAGCCACGGCGGCCTGTGTGTTGGCGATGCGGTCGGGGCCGTCCATCGGCTGGAGCCAGAAATGACGGAAGGAAAGCTTCTCGAACATCTCGGGCGGGAGTTCCGGCTGGGGATAGACCAGCTTGAGTTCTGCACCTTCAGTCTGCACGAGTGCGCCGCCGGGCTTGGGGCTGACGCAGACCCAGTCGATTCCTGCGGGAGCCGCGATGGTGCCGTTGGTTTCCACCGCAATTTCGAAGTCGCGGGTCTTTACGGCGGCAATCAGGGCATCATCGAGCTGGAGCAGGGGTTCGCCGCCCGTGAAGACGACATAGCGCCGGCCGCTGTCATCGGCCGTACCGGTCCAGCAGGCCTCGATGGTGGAGGCCAGGGCCTCAGCCGTCTCGAAACGGCCGCCGCCTTCACCATCCGTGCCGATGAAATCGGTATCACAGAACGTGCAGGCGGCCGTGGCGCGATCCTGCTCGCGGCCCGACCACAGGTTGCAGCCGGCGAAGCGGCAGAACACCGACGCGCGGCCTGTCTGTGCACCCTCGCCCTGGAGGGTCACGAACATTTCCTTCACAGCATATGACATGACCGCAGCATGTCGGCGAGGTTGGCGCAGGATGCAAGGGAAATCATCACGCCATCCTGTTGCGAGGGCGGCAGAGGGTGGTTTCGGCCGTCAGGGGGGATGGGCAGGACACGCTTTCATGGTAGGGAGAGCGCATGGAAGACATGAATGCCCGTTCTCCTGTTCTGGTTCTTGAACCCCAGCGTGGATGGGGGCTTGTCCGCTCTGCCGCAGCCGATCTGAAGGCAGGCCTGCGGCTGTTTCCGCTCGCCGCGGCACTCGGCTGGCTGGACATCAAGATGCGGTATCGCGGCTCCATTCTGGGGCCGCTGTGGCTGACGCTCTCCACCGCCGTGATGATCGGCGCAACGGGTGTGGTGTACGGCTACCTCTTTCACATGGACCTGAGAACCTATCTGCCCTTCCTGTCGCTTTCGATCGTGCTGTGGGGATATATCGGGACGGTCGTCAATGATGCGGGAACGGTCTTTACGCAGAACACTCCCCTCTTTCATTCGATGCGGATTCCGGCCAGCCTGCCCGTCACGCAGGTGATCGTCCGGAACCTGTTGATCCTGCTTCATAATATGGTGGTGGTCGCGGTTGTGTTTGCGGTCTTCCGGATCTGGCCGCACCAGATCTGGAGCCTGCTGCTCAGCCTTCCGGTCTGGATCGTGGACAGTTTCTGCATCATCCTGCTGATCGGGATGCTGGGCGCGCGGTTTCGCGACATCGCACCGATCGTGGCGTCCCTGATGCAGATCTTTTTCTTTGTAACGCCGGTCATCTGGAAGCCCGAGCTGATCACGACCGGGCGGCAGTACCTGCTGCTCGATCCGTTCTATTCGCTTCTTGAAATCGTGCGCGCGCCTCTTCTGGGGCGGACGGTTGATGCGGTTGTCTGGGGAGCGGCCATCGGACACAGCGTGCTCCTGTGGCTTCTGGCAGCCATCCTGTTCTGCCGGATGCGGTCACGCATTCCCTACTGGATCTGATCTGATGCCCGGTATCGTTGTTGACCGTCTCTGTATCGATTTTCCACTGTATCATGGCCAGAGCCGCTCCCTGAAACGGCAGGTCGGCAAGACCCTGACCCGCTTTGCACCGTCCTCGCCATCGGCGCATCTGATGCATGACCAGCGGGAACGCACGATTGTCAGCGTACTGCGGGAAATCAGTTTCACGCTGCGCTCCGGAGAGCGGTTGGGGCTGATTGGCAGTAACGGCGCTGGCAAGACCACCCTCCTGCGGGCGCTGGCCGGCATCTATGAGCCTGTTGCCGGGCGAGTCCGGCTTGAGGGGACGATGCGGACCCTGCTGGATAGCAGTCTGGGCATGAATCCCGATCTGACCGGTCGTGAGAACATCCGTCTCAAAGGCCGGTATGAAGGGCTGTCACGCCAGCAGATCGACCGGATCGAACAGGACGTACAGGACTTCGCGGAGCTCGGGCCTTACATGGACATGCCGGTGAAAGCCTACAGTGCGGGCATGAGTGTCCGCCTGGCGTTCGGTCTGGCCACGGCGTCTGCCCCGGAGATCCTGCTGATGGATGAATGGTTCCTGGCAGGCGACGGCATTTTCATGAACAAGGCCCGCACCCGGCTTGAGGAACTCGTCCAGAAGGCGGAGATCCTGGTGCTCTCGACCCATCAGCCCGAAATCATGCGGCAGTGGTGCACGCGTGTCCTGTGGCTGGAGAATGGACATGTCCGGATGGATGCCTCACCCGACGAGGTTCTGGACGTCTATCTGGAACACACGGGCTGAGGCACCCTCAACTCCCTGACCCAAACCGTGCGAGCGCCCAGGTCGTCCCGAGATACAGGATGATCGTAAGGGCACACCCTGCCATCAGAGCCACCCAGAACGGCACTCCCACTCTCAGCAGCCGCGGAATGAGCAGAAACATCGGCAGGGACGGAAGCACATACCAGAATGTCGCTTCCGCATGACGGCTCATGACGACGCGGTCGGGCTTTTCCACCCAGAGCCAGATCATGCCCAGAACCGATACCAGCGGCAGGGACGCAATCAGGGCACCCGCTCCCGGATAGCGTCGCGCGACGCCTGAGGCCGCAGCGATCAGAACACCCGAGATCAGACATTTCAGAATGAAGAAAACCATATCCTTACCTAGAGGTAAGCGATCGTTTTCGGAATTTGTTTTTTCTGGGAATGTGGCCAACTCCAGAAGAGGAGTGGCGCGAGTGACGGGGCTCGAACCCGCGACCTCCGGCGTGACAGGCCGGCGCTCTAACCAACTGAGCTACACCCGCAAAGCTGCTTTCCAGCATCTTGGGACCTTCCGTTCGGGAAACTGTTTGGCTTCCTCTCGGTCGGTGGCGGTGATTTATCAGCCTGCCCTGGGGGTGGCAATAGGGTTTTCTGAAAAAAAAGCTCACCCGGGCAAAAAAACTGCCTTGCCCGGTCCGGATGGGACGTGTCCTTTGTAACGGATCGATACAGATGCGGGGATGTCATGACGCTGGGCCGACTGGGTGCGCTTCTGCTGATGGGGACTGTTCTTGCCGGGTGCGAGAGTGGTCCGCGTCAGTGCAAACTGATCATAAGCGGTGACATGCCGGTTCTGAATGACTGGGGAAGCCCCATCGTTCGTGCCGCGATCAATGGGCACCCCGTTGCGTTGATTGTTGATACGGGCGCTTTCTCCACCACGATCGGGAAGAGTTTCGTGGAGCCGCTCGGTCTGGACGATACAGGTGGGACCGTGTTCGTCCGTGGCGTCGGGGGAGATGAGTATGCGCGTGTCATGACAATCCGCACGCTGGACATGGGAAGTTCCAAGGCCCTGAACATCGCTGTGGCCGGGGCCGGGAAATTTACCGGAAAGATCGCCGGCCTTCCGATCGTGGGATTGTTCGGGCGTGATTTTCTGGGACGCTACGATACGGTCGTGGACATGCCCTCTCATCGGGTGCGCCTGGTTGAAACCGAAGACTGCGAAACGCCGACGCCGGGATGGACGGGGCGTATTCATACGGTTCCAATCAGCCATCCTTATAACGGCGGCCAGAAGACCACGCTGGATATCCGCCTGAATGGCCACGCGACCGACGCCGTGCTTGATACGGGAGCAGCCAGCAGCCTGATCAGCATGGATGGCGCAAGATCTGCGGGTGTGACGCGGGCCATGCTGGAAAAGGATCCGGTCACGACTGGTTATGGCCTCACGCGGGATCCGGTGAAGAATTATCGCCATCCTTTCGACACCCTCCAGATGGGCGATATCGTTTTTCGCGATGTCGTCCTGAGGGTCGGGGGTGATCTTCCCGATACGGATGCCCTGCTGGGAGCGGATGTTCTCCGGCATTACCGGATCTGGATTCCCCGCTGGGGCCACCGGATGTTCGTCCAGCACGATGTCGATATTCCAGCATCAGCCAATTGAAGAAGTCTGAGAGGCATTAACGGAGTTTCAATCAACTGTTCTCTAGGAAGGGAAGCATCTGGTCGGCTGCATGCGGCTGCCGTGGTGTGATCTGTGTTTCTGGAGGCGGTCTGGCATGTCCGACATGCGCTTTGTTCCCATGCAGCGGAGTTCCCTGTTGCGCAGGCGCCTGCTTTTGGCGTTTGCCATCCCCGTCGCTGTTTCTGTCTGTCTGGTGGGATGGCACCTGAAGACTGCGGGAGGACATACTGCAGGTAGCTGGCAGTCCGTTTCTCCTGAACTGGCTCTTCTTGCTCTCTTTTGTGCTGCTGGAATCGTCGCCTTCTTTCAGGTCGCGGCCTACGGGGACGATCTGGCCAGAGGCGTGAGGCAACTTGCGTCGGAAGGAACGCTACCACGGAACGTTCGTGAAGCCAGCCTGATCCGCTTGCAGGTCCTGCTCGGCGAAGCTCGGACGCATGCCGAGCGCAGCGACGCCATGACCGCCCAGGCGCAGTCGGCCCTTGCCGCTGTGCGGATCGAGGCCGAAGACGCCCGCCAGTCGGCAAGAGAAGAAGCGACCGAGCATGAGCGCGTCATTGCGGTTCTCGGGAATGCAATGGCCAGTCTGCGTGATGGCGAACTGGACTTTCGTCTCGAAGAAGCTCTGCCGGACCGGTACGACCGGCTGCGGCAGGATTTCAATGATACCGCATCGTCGCTTCAGAAGATGATGGTGTCGCTGAATGACAGCATTTCAACGATCTCCTCCGGATCGGCGGAAATCGCCTCGGCTGCCGACGATCTGGCCCGTCGTACGGAACTTCAGGTCGCCCGGCTTGAAGAAACCACGGTCTCGGTGGGGAACGTCACGGAGACTGTCCGCAAGACGGCGGCCGCGTCTGTCCATGCCAGTGAAGTCGCAAGCCAGACCCGCGACCGGGCCGAGCGGTCGGGTGAAGTGATGGCGGCGGCCACGGCGGCCATGCAGGACATCCAGCAGTCTTCAATCCATATTGCGCAGATCCTGGGCCTGATTGATGACATCGCCTTTCAGACCAATCTCCTGGCATTGAATGCCGGCGTTGAAGCGGCCAGGGCGGGAGATGCAGGCAAGGGGTTTGCCGTCGTCGCTGCTGAAGTCCGGGCCCTGGCCCAGCGCTCGGCTGATGCGGCCAAGGAAATCAAGGGGCTCATCACTTCAAGCACACAGCAGGTCAGTCGGGGCAGCTCCCTGGTTGAAGAGACAGGGGTCGCGATGAAATCCATCGTGGAAAATGTCAGTGAAATCAGTGTTCTGATCGGGGAAATCGCGACGGCTGCGCGCAGTCAGGCCAATGACCTTTCGGAAATCAGCGTTGCGGTCAGCCAGATGGATCAGAACACCCAGCAGAATGCTGCGATGGTCGAAGAGGCGACGGCCGCCAGTCATAACCTGAGCGCGGAGGCCCGGGAACTCGTCGGAAGCCTTCAGCGGTTTCGTCTGAAAAGCCTGCATGACGCCGAAAAACCTCTTTTCGAGAGCGAAACGCCAGCCTCTGATCTTCCATCGTCGCAGTGGGGAAATGAGTCCTTTCAGACATCGGATGAAGGATGGGAGGAGTTCCGCTGATGAGCGTTCTGATGCTGCCTGAGCTACTGGACACCAAATACGCCGTTCCTTTTTCGGAACTCCTCAAAAAGGAAGAGAGGGAGTTTGTTCTGGATGGAAGTCAGGTTGGCCGGATCGGTGGCCTCTGTTTCCAGTTGCTTGTCTCCGCGTACCAAACGGCGCAGGTGCAGGGTGCCGGTTTCGAGATCAGGAATATTTCTGATGCGATGAGAGAAAATCTTCAGCTGATGGGCGGAGATTTTCTTCTTGAGGCGCAGGGCGACGCATGAATATTCTGGTCGTTGATGATTCCCGAACCATGCGGGACCTTGTCAGTCGAGAGCTGCGCAAAGACGGTTATGAGGTGGAAACATCAGAAGATGGCGTTGAAGCGCTGAAAAAAATTTCCGATTTTCTGCCGGCAGTCATCATAACGGATCTGAACATGCCGCGTATGGATGGCCTGCAACTGACCAGAGCCCTTCGCGCGCGGTCAGATACAAAATACGTCCCTATCATTTTTCTGACGACGGAATCCGGTGACGATCTTCGTCGTGCCGCACGTGAAGCAGGTGCGACCGGGTGGATCGTCAAACCGTTCGATGGTCCCAAGCTGCTTGCCGCGGTGAGGCGTGTCAGCGCATGAGCACTGAAGATTTCATCGATGATATGGACGCGATCCGGCTGATTTTCTTTGATGAATGCGACGAGCAACTCACGCTTCTGGAAGAAGAGCTAACGGCGCTTGAGGACGAGCCGGAAAATGGAGAGAAGATCAACACGATCTTCCGGTGCGTTCACTCCATCAAGGGCGGAGCGGCCGCCTTTGGCATGGAAGATCTGGTAAGATTCTCCCATCTTTTCGAGAGCGTGCTTGACCGTTTCCGGTCCGGAGAACTGTCCGTAAATGCTGAGAGCATCAGGGTTTTTCTCAAGTGCAAGGATGTGCTGTCGGATATCATTTCAGATTTTAAAAATGGAGCCAGCACTTATGAGGTTGCTCCGGAGATAACTGCTGAACTGGAGCGCTATCTCGGGTCTGATGCTTCGGAACCGGAGCCGGCCTCTGAAGAGGTCGGGACGGAAGATATCTTCGGCATGTCTTTTGCACCGGTGAAAATTGAAATTGAGGCGCCCAGTGAGCAGAAGTTTTCAATTGTCCTGACCGTATCCGCGGAGTTTTATGAGCGCGGAGATGACATCCGGAATATCCTGATGGCATTGGAAGGTCTGGGGCAGATTAAGGTACAGGTTGATAGTGATGCTGTGCCACTTCTCGCCGATATTTCACCGGGCCAGAGTTATCTGACGTGGCAAATTCTGCTGACAACAGAAAAGTCACGAGAGAGCATTGATGAGATTTTTGACTGGTGTGGCGATGATCTGCAGGCGGTCATTACATCTGTGCCGGAAGAACCTGAACAAACCAAAATACCATCTGCTCCGGTTGCAGAAGAGAAAACGGATTCACCGGTCCGGAAAGGAACCGAGCGCAAGGATTCTGCGACCGTTCGGGTTGATATCCAGCGGATCGACAAACTGGTCGATCTGATTGGAGAACTGGTGATCAACCAGGGGGCCATTCAGTCCCAGATGCGCCGCAACAAGGTGCCGGGAGATTCATTTCTGGGGAACGTGGTCACGGCGCAGGAGCAGCTTATCCACGAGCTGCAGGAAAACGTCATTACGATGCGCGCCTATCCGATCAAGACGGTCTTCCAGAAGCTGGGGCGTGTTGTGCGGGAGACGGCCAGACTGACAGAAAAGCAGGTTCGGCTTGTTCTGGAAGGAGAGGACACGGAAGTTGATCGGTCCATTCTGGAAAAGCTCTCCGATCCTCTGACCCACATGGTTCGTAATGCCATTGATCACGGCATTGAAAGTCCAGAGGTCAGGGCGCAGGCGGGAAAGGACCCCGAGGGTCTGCTCCGACTGCGTGCCTTTCAGCGTTCTGGTCGGATCATCGTGGAAATTCAGGATGACGGGGCCGGTTTGGACCCGGACAGGATCTACGAAAAAGCTGTTGAAAAGAAGATTATTGAAAAGGGTCAAAGACTGGATCGGGAGGAAATCTACTCGCTGATTTTCGAGCCGGGGTTTTCGACTGTTGCAGAAGTGACCGATGTCTCAGGCCGGGGCGTGGGAATGGACGTTGTCAAACAAAGTCTCCAGCAGATCAACGGACGGATTTTCATCAGTTCATCAAAGGGAAAAGGAACAATATTTTCCATTTCTCTGCCTTTTACCCTCTCCGTTATCGAAGGCATTATCTTCAAATCAGAAGGGCAGGATTTTGTCGTTCCGATCAATAATGTATCAGAGACAATAATATTCGATAATAGTAAGGCGTTTCATATTGGAGAAGGAAAATATGGATACCCTTATCGGGATGGTTATCTGTCCGTAATTTATGCTTCAGACCTTTTGGGCGTTCCTTCTGATAAGAAAAATCAGAAAATATGCTTCGTTATCGAAAATGAAAACGAAGAAAAAATGGCATTCATTGTAGATAAGATTATTGATCAATCGAGGTTCGTGGTGAAAAATCTCGAAGATAATTATCGAAAAATTGCCTGCTTCTCGACTGCGACCATTCTGGGCGATGGCAACGTAGCATTTATTCTGGATGTGGAATTTCTCTTTGGTGAGCTTTTGAAGAAAAGAGAAAGTTCATTGGAGGAAAGAGTATGATTGGGGAAAAAGCGCTGGTCTTTTCTTTGGGAAATCAGGAATTTTCTATCCCGATTTCGGCTGTCAAGGAAATCAAGACCTGGTCAAAAGCAACGCCTTTCCCGGCGGCACCGGCGTTTGTTGAAGGCGTGGTGAATGTTCGGGGATCCGTAATTCCACTCGTGGATATGGCCCGGATGATGGGCGTTTCTGAGAACAGTAATGAGAAGAAAGCTATTATTTTTCTGAAAAACAAAGACAAGGTTATCGGGTTCTCCGTTTCAAATGTGACAGATATTTCGGATTTGGATGAGGAGGAATTCAAGCCTCTTCCTGAATTGTCCAGCGATGATCTCAAATATTTTCTGAATGGAATCCAGCCTGTAGCAGATCGTCTGATATTCTCTGTGAATGTAGACGCGCTGTTTGAGGGGAGTCTGCAATGACAGCGATCCCTGTGCTGGAAACAGACGGAATTTCTGATGGAAATTTCCGGATTATCGCTGGAATTGCCAAGAGTTACGCTGGAATTTCTCTGTCAGAAAAGAAAAAGAGCCTCGTCTATTCCAGAATTTCCCGCCGTGTCCGGCAGGAAGGGTTTGGCTGTTTCGACGAGTATTGTGCCTTCCTGATGAGCGAAGCAGGTTCTGACGAACGTCAGCACCTCGTTTCGGCGCTGACAACAAATGTCACCAGTTTTTATCGGGAAAAACACCACTTTTCATACCTGGAATCCCTGCTGCGTCAGCAGTTATATGGTCGTCTTGAGCGAGGAGAAGAGCTCAGGATTTGGTCTGCGGCTTGTTCGAGTGGCGAGGAAGCATATTCGATCGCCATGACCGTCATAAAATGTCTGTCCACCATTCCGCATCTGAAAGCGAAAATTCTGGCGACAGATATAGATTCCGATGTTCTGCAGCAGGCGCGCCTGGGAAGCTATGCTTCCATAGAAGCCGAGGCTCTTTTTGAAGACGGACTGCTGACGTCCTGTCGGCTTGAAGACGATCGGGTCGTCATGTCCGAAAAAATTCGGGAGATGATCCGCTTCCGACGCCTCAATCTGGTTGAACCTTGGCCATTTTCATCCTGTTTTCATGCCATTTTCTGCCGGAATGTCGCGATCTATTTTGATCGCGAAACGCAGGACCGGTTATGGGGTAACCTTTCTGCGCGTATTTTTCCGGGGGGAGAGCTTTATCTGGGGCACTCGGAGCGTATCGCTCATCCTGAGCGGTTTGGCATGGAAAGCTTCGGGCATAATGCCTATCGCAAGGTTTCGTCTGGCAGGAGGGGCTCTTGAGTGGCGCAAAACCCCTGACTGTCGTGGTCGTCGATGATTCCCTGACGACCCGCGCCCTGATTGCGGCCGCACTCCGGCGGGATCCCAGAGTAAAGATCGTGGGGACTGCCGGAACGCCCTTTGAAGCGCGTGATCTTATCGTGCGGCTAAATCCCGATGTGCTGACGCTCGATTTCGAGATGCCGTCCATGAATGGTCTGCAGTTTCTTGAAAAGATCATGAGGCTGCGGCCGATGCCCGTCGTGATGGTGTCGGGTCATCTTTCCAGTCATCGGGGACTGGTTGAGCAGTCGCTCCGGATGGGAGCTGCGGAGTGGTATTCGAAAACGACCACGGCTAACGGCGAGGATCCCTTTGCAGGGCTTGGAGATGCGATTGTCCGGGCCGCAGCCATGAAGCGGCAGGCTCCTGTGCCGGTTGCTACAGATTCTGCAAACAGGACTGTTCCAAAAATAGGAACTGTGGTCGGGATTGGCGCATCGACAGGGGGCGTGGAAGCCTTAACGGATGTTCTGGGGCATTTCCCCGTGGCCTGTCCGCCAACGGTTATCGTGCAGCACATGCCGCGGCAGTTTTCAGAAAGCTTCGCACGTCGTCTGGACCGGATTGTGAAGCCGGAGGTCAGGCTTGCGGAAGAGGGCGATATGCTGAAACCCGGCACGGTATATGTCGCGTCTGGTGGAGAGCGCCATCTGCGCGTCCGCTGTGGTGCGCGATCTGGAGAATATGTCTGCCAGCTGGTTGCGGCCCCACCCGTTAACGGACATCGCCCTTCGGTGGATGAACTGTTTTATTCCCTCGCCACCACAGTCGGTAAAAATGCTGTGGGGGTCATTCTGACCGGAATGGAATGCGACGGGGCGCAGGGCCTGCTGGCGATGCGTCATGCCGGTGCCTCCACAATCGGTCAGGACCGGGCGAGTTCCGTCATCTATGGCATGCCCCGGGCCGCATACGAACTGGGCGCTGTCGAGACGCAGCTTCCACTTTCCGCCATTGGCCCAGCCATTCTCAATCTTTGTGAACGTCGCTCTCTGGAGACATATCCATGATTTCAGCCTCCTCCATGTCCGTCCTTCTTGTCGACGATCAGACATCCATCCGCTCTATCCTGCGTAATACGCTGAGCCAGATCGGGTTCGTACAGATTGCCGGTGTCCGGAATGGACTGGAAGCGCTCGAACATCTCAAAAGCAATCAGGTTCATCTGATTATTTCGGATTTCAACATGCCGGATATGGACGGGCTTGAGCTTCTGAAAGCGGTCAGAAGTAATGCACGGACTGCGAAAACGGGCTTCATCATGCTGACGGGTCAGGCCAGCAAGGATCTGGTTCAGCAGGCCATTGCGGAAGGGGTGAACAATTTCCTGGCCAAGCCCTTTACGGCAAGTTCGCTCAAATCCCGTATCGAAGCCGTTTTTGGACCGATCTGCAGTGTCTGAGGCGTCGGGGAAGCTGGCATTGCCGCAAATTCTGGAAGGCGTGGGCGCGCAGCTGTCTTCAAGCCTTCAGGACCTGCACCGGCTGGAGGACACCTGTCTGAAGGCGTGTGCGGGCGAGAGTGCCACGCATCTGCAGGATTTTGACAGGATCACGCAGGTTCTGGGCCAACTGGCGCAGTGTTGTGAGCAGTTAAGTCATGAAAGCGGAGTGAGGGAGGTGAAGGTTCAGCGCTCCATAGTGGATCGCCTGACTCTCTCAGAGGTTCGGCAGCGTCTGCTGGCAGGTACCGTTCAGGTTTCCCCCGAGGCGGGGGAGATGGAACTTTTCTGAAATCCCGGAAGGATTTTGTCAGCTCGGTTTGCTCGCGTCATCGGGGTTGGAGCGGATCATGGTCCGCTGTTTCTGCAGGCCGCGAATGATCTGCTCGACGTCCTGCGGACCGAAGACGATCCCCACCGGACCATAAGCCGGGTGCTGGAAAGCCAGCATGGAGCCTTCGGTCAGGGCATCGATCTGCAAGGCCCAGTTCGTTGTGTAGACCGGCGTAAAGCGCGCACCGGCAATAGGTGCCGGCGGCTGTTTTTCAATGAGGCTCGCATGTGCCAGCCCGAGACTGGTGATCAACTGGGAGAGCTGCTTCTCGTCCAGGGCAATGCTGCCTGAAACGCCGCTGCCTTCCAGGAAAGACAGGATGATGGTCTTGCCGTCCTCTGAACGTGTGACTTGCATGCGTGGTGCTGTCATGACGTCCGTCGCCTTTCTGCCCGGTTGCGTTGTGATCAGGTGGAAGCCGCAGTGTGGTGGAAGCCGCCGGCCCATGTCCACCAACCCAGACGTGCGCTCTGTGCATTCAGGACGTGGGCGGCGGCAACAGCGCTTTCGGGGCTGGCGAAAATGCCGAAACAGGTGGCACCCGAACCGCTCATGCGGCTGAGCAGGCAGCCTGGCAGGCTCTCGATCGAGGCCAGAACTGTGCCGATGACAGTGCATTGTGAGAGGGCCGGGGCTTGGAGATCGTTCGTGGTGGCGTTCAGATCGGCCACCATGTCCTGCGCCGTGTTCCAGCGGTCAGGCAGAAACGGCTCGGGACGCTCAACAATACCGCCTCCTGCTGCGAAGGCCCGGAAAACGTCCGGTGTCGAGACACCGACGCCTGGATTGACCAGCAGGAGACCTGCATCTGGCAGGACCGGAGCGGGGGCGAGGATTTCCCCGATGCCCTGCATCCGTGTCGGGCGCTGGGCAACGCAGACGGGAACATCCGCCCCCAGTGTTTCGGCGATCGGAAAGAGGGCTGCCTGATCGACATTCCATTCCCGCGCCAGCAGACGCAGCGTGGCGGCGGCATCAGCCGACCCGCCACCAATACCGGATGAGACGGGCAGGTTCTTTTGCAGTTCCAGATGAAAGGATTCAGTCAGCCCGCCAATCGTGGTGCCGGCCTGGGCCTGAAGGGCGCGGGCGGCACGGAGCACGAGATTCTGGTCGTCCGCTTCAAGGCCCTTACCGAACGGTCCGTCGATCGTCAGCGACATGGCGTCGCTTGGAGCAGTAAGGGCAACGCGGTCTGCTGCGCCTGCGAATACGGCAAGACTGTCGAGCAGGTGATAGCCATCATCGCGGCGGCCGGTGATGTGCAGGAACAGGTTGATCTTGGCGTGCGCGGTGGCCTGAGGAGCGGCGGAAGAAGTCGTGTCTGGAAAGGTCATTGTTTCTGTTCGAAAGCTGCGAGATGGGGGCCGCCGTTCTGGAGCGCCTGCATCAGAAGGGCGCGATCCTGCGGCTGGGGATTGTCGTCCAGGGACTGGTTCCACTGGTCCTGTGCTTCGGTATGCCGTCCGAGATACCAGTAGGCAACGCCGAGATGGTAGCCGATTTCAGCATCGCTGGGCGCATGTTCCGCAGCCTGCACGAGGATGGGGAGCGCGGTTTTGATATCCGCGCGATATTTGAGCAGGGCCCAGGCATAGCTGTCCTGAATGGAGGCATCAGTCGGCTGGAGATCGACGGCCTTTCTCAGCATGGCGAGGGCCTGAGCCTGATCGGCATCATGCTCGATATTGGCATAGCCCACGAAATTGAGCACTTCGGGCTGGTCGGGCGCGAGTTCCAGCGCATGCTTCATATCATCCTGGACCATCGGCCAGTTGCCGCTTTCTTCCGCAGCCATCGCGCGACCGAGCAGGATGGGCCACAGGATCTCCTTGCGGGGCGGGGACGCTTTGAGGGCGCGGGTATAGAGATCAATGGCCTGCGTATGGTTGCCGCGCTGGTCTTCGACTTCCGCAAGCTGGATCAGGAATTCGGGATTGTCGGGACGCAGGGCGAGGGCGCGATGCAGGGCATCCGCTTCCTGCTCGAGGTCGCCCGAGCGCAGGGCCAGGTTGATGCGCTCCTGTGCAGCCAGGGCGGCGAGAGGATCGGAAGGCGGGATGCCATCCAGTTCAGCCAGTCCGCTGGAGATCTGGTTGGCTTCCCGAAAGGTGTCGGCCAGAAAGATGCGCGCGATTGTCAGGCCAGGATCAAGGAAAATGGCCTGTTGCAGGGCAATGATGGCCGGGTCCCGCGGAATGCCGTCCTGCTGGATGACATCCGTGATCATGAGGGCGATCTGCAGGTTGAGAACCGCGCCGCCAAGGGCCGGGCTCGGGCTCTTCAGATGCGGAAGGCTCTGCTGGATCGGGCCGATGACGAGAGAGGCCAGAGGAGATGTCACGCCAAGGGCTGCGATGGCGTCGCTGGCCTCCTTGTGACGGCCATGGCGTTCGAGCCAGCTCCCATAGAGCTGTGCATAGAGGATCTGGAGTGTCAGCGGGTCGCCGGAAGCATTTCCCGTCCGGTGATAAAGCTGTCCCGCCAGCTGCGGGTTGGGAAGGGATTCCGCGATCATGGCTGCATGCAGAAGATACAGTCTGCGGGTCGCGGGTTGGGCTGCCGCTTCTCCCAGCAGATTCAGGGCCTTGTCGGCATGTCCCTCGGCCGCAAGGCTCCAGGCCATGAGAGTGGGGGCAGCAATGGCGACGAGCGGACCGTGATGGGGGCTGCGGGTCAGGATACGGCGCATTTCGGCCCAGTCCTGACGGGCAAAGGCATCCTGCGCGAGAATGAGGGTCCCGATATCGCTGCCGACGTCATGATCGGGCAGTGCGTTGGCGAGTCTGATGGCCTCGGTCTGCTTCCCGGCCATCGCGGCGTAACGCAGGGCATCGTGCTGCAACTGGAGGTTGTGCGGTGCGAGGGGCAGGGCATGCGAAAGCGCCAGATTGGCGGCGGAAACGTCTCCGCGTTCCATCATGACGGTCGCGGCCATCATCCAGCCGGTCAGGGATTTTTCGGGATTGACGGTCGGCAGCATGGCGGGAGGAACGGCGGCCGCGGCAGCCTCCGTGAGGCAGCCACCCAGCACAAGAGCAGGAAGCGCCAGACGGAGCGGACGGGAAAAATCCTCGAATGATCTGGGCCAGCCGCGTGTGATCTGCATAATGGACGAAACTCTAGCCCTCTTGAGGCCTGACGCCAACTGCTCCTCCTTTTCCGTGAGGGCAGGGCTGCCGGCCCGGAGGCAACCAGAACGGATAGATCATGACGCCCCAGCCGGTTGTGAGCCGGGCCGAACTTCTGGCCGCGCTCCAGCTTCAGTATGAATGGGGAGCCGACGAGGCTCTGTGCGAACTGCCCGTGGACCGTCTCTCCGAGGCGGCCCCGCGGCTGCCCGCTTCCATGCCGCAGCGTGAGGGCGAGGGACAGCGGACGGCTGCGCGGCCTTCGCCGGAAATGTGGGATGGTACGCGTCCGGCCGGCGCAAAGGTTACCGGAGCGGCAACGGGGAGCCTCTCCCTGCAGGCGCTGGAGAAGGCGCCTGATCTTCCGACCCTGATGCGGCTGACAGAGGCACCGGACGACCTGTTTCTGGCCCGGACTGCCACGCACCGGCTGGAACCGGTCTTTGTGGAAGACGCCCCCTTCATGCTGATCGGCGAGGCGCCCGATGCAGACGAGGACCGGTCCGGCACGCTTTTTGCGGGAGAGGCGGGATCGCTTCTGGAGAAGATGCTGCGGTCAGCCGGGCTGGAGCGGGGGCAGATCTCCATGGCGCCGGCTCTGCCGTGGCGACCGCCGGGCGGCCGGACTCCCAGCGATACGGAGATGCAGGCCTGCCATCCGCTCCTGCTGCGGACGATTGCCCTGTGTCGGCCCCGCTTTCTGGTGACGATGGGCGTGACGCCCCTGAAGATGCTGCTGGGGCCGGATGCGGCTGTTGGACGGTTGCGCGGGAAGTGGACGGAGGTTCCGGTTCCGGGGCTTGCGACTCCGGTTCCACTTCTGCCGATGCGGCACCCGCTTCAACTGCGGGCCAGTGCGGCTGCGCGGCGGAATGCGTGGCAGGATCTGCTGATTCTGATGGAGAAACTGGCTCCGGAGGGATGAGGACCGAACCGGTACAAATGGCATCGTCAAAAAACTTCGGGAAAACGTAAAAAAACGCGCCAGGACAGGCGTTTGCCACTGGATTGTTTTGAGGTTGGGTTATATCATTGCCCAGTCCAAGGCTGCATCAATCTTAACAAGTTCTTGCCAACGGCATGCAAAGCGGGTAGCAACCCGCTGCTATGCGAAGGACAACCCCTTTCATTTCTGGCAGTAACGCACGGGCTTTGCTCGTCAGCGTGCTGATTCTGGCTGGTGGCTCACTGTCCCCGGCGCGTGCGGAAAGCACACGAAACCTTCCCCCCCAGCCGGAGCCGGTGGGGGATGAGACCGCTTTTGCCGAAGCCCGCCCGTCTCTGGGCGGGGATGGTATCGTCTCGCTTCCCCATCCGCTCACCGCGACAATGGCCAGCCGCTACCGGCTGATCTTCCAGGCCCAGCGGGAAGGCAATGTCCGGATCGTTCAGGACCAGATGCGCCTTGTGACGGATCATGTCCTGCTGCCGGATGTGCTGGCCGAGCGCTATCTGGCGCCAGGCGCCCATCCGGCCGTCGAACAGCTTCGGGAATGGCTGCATGACTATGCCTCCCAGCCCGATGCCGCCAGTATTCAGGCCCTGCTCCTGAAAATCGCGCTTCCGGGAACGGTGCAGCCCCAGTCCTTTGTCCGTCCGCTCGCCGCTGATGCGCGGGCTGAAGACGTGAAGGGCATATCTGCTCCGGTTGATCCCCTGCTCCATGCTTTTGTGCGTAATCCGCTTCTGGACCGGACGGTTCAGGAACGGGTGCTCTCCGGTGTGCGGGGGGCGGAAAGCGCGCTTCATCTTGTGGATATCACGCCGGGCATGACGGCGCCCTATGCCGCCCAGCTTTATGGGGAGGTGGCTCTTGGACTGCTGTCCCAGGGCGAAACCCTGCTGGCCCTGCGGCAGGGCAGCGCGGGATTTGGCCGTGGCAACAGTCAGGTGGGCCTGCCCGCTTATGTTGCGGGTCTGGCGGCCTGGCGTGAAGGCCATATCGAGGCGGCCTACGACCTGTTCCAGTCCGCAGCCAACGCGCCTGTCACGACGGTGGAACTCCGCGCGGCCGCTGCCTTCTGGGCCGCACGTGCCGAAGGGCGGCGTCATGACATGGTCGGCTATGTGAAATGGCTCCATCGCGCCGCCATTCACCACGAGACCTTCTACGGTATTCTGGCGTCCCAGACGCTTGAGCTTGGACGGCACGGTCATGCGCGCCTGCCGGATGGCGGCGTGGAGATCACGCTGCACGATCCGGTGCCCGTTCTTGCGGAAATCGACGTCGAGGCAGTCGGGGCCCTTCCGCAGGGGCGTCAGCTCTTCGCTCTGCTGCAGGTCGGCGAGCGGATGCGGGCTGAGAACCTGATCCGGCGGATGTGGATCGATGTTGCGGATGACAGCGCGCGGTCCCGCTCGCTTCAGCTCGTGGCGCAGGCGGCGGGTTATGAAGATCTGTCCGAACAGCTCGCCTCTCTCATCATGCATCAGGAAGCGCAGGTAACGAAGCCGACGCCGCTTCCCCTGCCGTCCCTGAAGCCCAGCCATGGCTTCAGGATGAACCCGGCGCTGGTTTATGCGCTGACGCGGGTTGAATCCAACTTTGACCCCTCGGCGACGTCAGGTGCCGGAGCGCATGGCCTCATGCAGATCCGTCCCGTAACGGCCAGCTTCGTCACCGCGTCGCATATGACGTATGACTCGCATGGCGTGGCGGTGATCCCGGTTGCGCCGGATATGGTCAGTCGTCTGCATAACCCGTCCTCCAATCTGGAAATCGGGCAGCTCTACGTGCTGTATCTGGCGAACCAGTCCAGCCGGGTCGCAACCGTTACGCCTCCCGAAGGCGGTGATCTGGTCCGGGTTCTGGCCTCCTATAATGCCGGCCCGGGGGCCATTGCCCGCTGGGAAGGCGCGCAGAAGGCGGACATGCACGATCCACTGTTCTTTATGGAAACGCTCCCCAACGGGGAAACGCGGGACTATGTCCATCGCGCCCTGACCTACACGTGGCTTTATGCGCACCGCATGGGGCTGCCCTCTCCCTCGCTGAAGGCACTGACGCGGTCTGAATGGCCGTCCTTCGGGGAAGAACAGGCCATGGCGCATGAGCGAATGGCCCTGAACTAAAAGATACGGAACAAAAAAAGCCCCGGCCTGGACCGGGGCTTTTTTTGTTCCGTTGCTGTGGGTCCGTATGAAGGACCGTAGATCTTCTCACGGTCGCAGATGGAGCCGTGAGAAGATCCCGGAATGGTTTTCTTATACCTTCAGGCCCGCCGAGCGGTCTGTTCCTCAGGAAGGGCAGTATCCGTAAAATAGGTATTCGTCGCCAGGATGGTGATGGAAAGGACGCCGAAATGAAGGGGGGCACGCTCACCGAGCGGGATGAGACCGTTACCGGTCGTCCAGCGGCAGCGTGCATTTTCCGGGCCTGCCCATCCGTCGAGGGGCTGATGCTCCAGATGAGCTTCGAGGTCGGTGGTGTTTCCTGAATCGAAAAACACGATATCGCCCACGAGAACGCCAAGGGCGCGGCGGTCATCAACAAAGGGGCCGACCGTGTCACACGGGCGCGACACGCGGGACATGAGCTTGACCGAGCTGATTCCCGGCGGGATCATGAACAGGGTTCGGTCTTTTGTCTGTCGCATCGGATAGATGATCTGACCGTCTGACGCGAGGAGATGCAGGTCGGGATCTTCTGTGGTCTGCGGGGCGTGGACCCTGTTTGCCATTGATCTGTCCAGCTGGCAGTGGGTGAGAGCGCGGGTTTCGATCTGCCGATAGAGGGGTTCGACAAAAGCCCGGCTAACTTCCAGAGGGGCAGCGGCATCGTCCCAGCTTTTATGCTGGCCACCGATGGCAAGGATTTTTCCGTCCTGCCGGAAGGTGTGACGGTTGCCTGTATCGAGATAGCTTTCGGTCAGCATGCCGTCAGCCATGATGACGGAATGCTCCCTGGTCTCGAGGTGGAAGTATTCGTAGGAGGTCAGGGACCGGTCGTAGAAGATGGAACTGCCGTTTACGAGCATTCGGGCGGGGACAAAGCGGCCGTCCATGAACAGGCAGTGTTCCGCTGTGATCAGCATGTCCTTGTAAGGGACATTTTCCGAAATGGCGTTGGCGAGGATGCGGATGGGATAACCCGCCTGGTCATCCGGCAGGAACGGGTTGGTGGTGGCCTGTCGCCAGCCGGTCCAGATGACTTCGCGGACAACGGGTGTGCCCTCGTGCCATACGAGGATCTCGTCGCCCGTGCGGATGTCCTGGATCGGGGTTTCGCCGGACGGCGTGCGGATCATGGAGTCAGCAAGGAAGCAGACGCCAATATAGGTGTTACCGTCGGAATAGGTGATGCTGAGCGGGTTATTGTCTGTGCTCAGGGCATTGTAGGTGCCGGTTGCGAGTGTGGTGCCGCTGGCCAGCGTGACAGTATAGGTGGCGATTTCGGTATTGCCATTCCCGCCATAGAGCGTGATCGTGCGTGAGGAACCGCTCCCGGCTATTGTATATCCGGTAATTTCGGTAACCGTATTCTGAAGTTCGATCGTGTCCTTGGCCGGGTTGTAGTTGGTGATCGATGTGCCGCTCAGGTTAATGAGCGTACCGCCGCCATTGAGGATCAGGGTTCCGCCGCCGGTACCGAAATTGATTGTGGAGCCGGTCAGGACGCTGGCGAGATTTGACCCGGAAACGTAGGAACCGCCCTCACTGATGTTGATGGTGGAGCCCTGAAGCGCGCTGGCAATAAGGCCGCTTGAGAAGGTCAGTTCTCCACCAACGACATTCAGTGTCAGTCCTGATACAGCGCTGACGCCTAGAGTGACAGTCGTGTCGCCGCCAATATAGAAATTCACGGCACTGAGTGCATTGAGAAGAATATCAATATCGCCGGTTGATCCGGGAACACTGACATAGGTTCCACTCAGAAGGCTGGCCAGAACGACAACAGAATCGGACCCAGTGACGATATTACCTGTTGGAACATTGGACAGTGTGGTGATGGTAGTGCCAGAACTGTCTTTAATGGTGACATTCTGCAATAAGCCCAGAAGGTCAGACTGAGTAACGGTATAAGTGGTGTTGGTACCGGGATATGAAGTCATGATACTTCCCCTTTTGTGTTAGGATTGCACTAACATCCGTCCTGATTTTATCCTGCATTTTGTTAGCGATATAAAAACAAGACTTATATAACTCTCACAATTTTTCGATTCTGCTCAACAAAAAATTAACTCAAATATAGGTTACTTTATCGCTACTTTATTTAGACAAAAATTGATTGTATTTCACAAACAAAATATGTCTTCCGTGGTTTATGAGATGTATTCTCAATACGGATTTTAGGGGCTGCGCACCGTTTTTTCGGGGGGCATTTGCGGGGTTCCGCTATTTGTCTGGGATTATGCAAGAAATATTTTGATTGTAAAAAATTAACTTAAGGCTGTAGTACTATTGTGAATTGCAATATTTTCGCTATTTGCGACCCCCTTTCCAAAGGGTGTCGAGGGCCCGGAGAGCTTATTTAATAAATTATTTTTTAAAAAATCTCGATCAGAATGATACCAGCTGCGATCAGGAGCAGGACTGCGAAGAGGACGAGGGCCAGACGCTTTTCAATGAAGTCGCGGATGGGTTCGCCGAACGTGCGGAGCAGCGCGGCTTCGAGGAAGAAGCGGGCGCCGCGGGTGACGATACTGGCGGCGATGAAGGGCAGCAGGGAGAAATGGGCGGCACCGGCCGCCAGCGTGACGAACTTGTAGGGGAGCGGGGTCAGGCCCTTGGCGAGAATGATCCACACGCCGTAATGGCGGAACATGGCCTCAAGGTTCAGGATGCGCTGATCGGCATGATAGAAATGCGCGATCGGCATGCCGATATGTTCCATGAGGAACGCGCCGAGGACCCAGCCGATCAGCCCGCCCGCGACGCTGGCGAGTGTGCAGACCAGAGCCAGAAACCAGGCCCGTTCGCGATTGGCAAGCAGCATGGGCACGAGCATCAGGTCCACCGGTAGCGGAAAGACCGAAGCTTCCGCCATCGCGACAATGACCAGCCACCATACGGCGCGCGGAGACGCGGCGAGTTCGGTAATGCGCGTGTACAGCAGTGTCAGCATGGCGGTCGGGTGTTCCTGTGAGAGTGTGCAGGTGTCCTAGCCGTCCTGCTTCCGCTTGAAAATCCGTAACCCGGCGCAACGTGTGTTCCGGCCAGGGAACGGGTTATAGAAAGCGGAACCGTTCTTCCGGAGTGCTGCCGTTTCATGGACAAGACCCTTCCGCCGATCCAGCGTTATTCCCTTGTGGCCAGGATATTTCACTGGAGCATGGCGGCGATCATCATTCCGCTGTGGCTGCTCGGGTTTTATGTGGGGCGGATCATGCCGCATGCGGCGACGCCCCAGAAGGCGCTCCTGCTGCTGATCCACAAGGAGATTGGACCGTTCATCATCGTCCTCACGGTCCTGCGGCTTGTCTGGCGGGCGACGCATCGTCCTCCCGCCATGTCGGCGGAGATCCCTGAAGAGGAGCGTCTGGCGGTTCAGGTCGGGCATTTCGGACTGTATGCGATGATGCTGGTCGTGCCGCTGACGGGATGGGTGCGGAGTTCGGTTCATGGCCTGCCGATCCCGATGATGTGGGTCGTCAATCTGCCGCCTCTGGCGCACAAGGCACCGGTTTTCGTGCCGCTGGTGAATGTGCTGCACCAGTTCTCGTCATGGGTTCTGGGGATGCTGATCGCCGGGCATGTGATCGCGGCGCTGCTTCATCGCTATGGTCGCAAGGACAGCATCATGGACCGGATGCTCTGAATCCTGGTTCATATAGTGTGCTGTTATTTGCCGTGTTCTATTGGATTATGAAATAAGAAGATAAATTATATAAAAAGCATAAAATATGATTAGAAACAGAAGAATTATAAGAAATAATAGAATTATATTGGCAAATATACTTTTATAAATGAAGATATTTCTATGATTGAATATAATATACACAAATAGAAGAACTGAAACCGCAGCCAGAACCGCTAACGAAAATTCCATCATCGGGTCTGACCTGATTTCATTGATCCATCAACAGATCTGATGACTGCTCTGACAGCCGGCATGTCGTTGTACCCTGATGGATCAGCACTCTGCCGATCCATCAGAACCTTTCAGGATTAACGAGGGGCAGCGGGCTGCTGCACCGGAAAGGCCTCGGGCTTGAGGACCGGGCGCGGATGGTCGGCCATGTCCTTGCGGAGCCAGGCGATGGCGGCGTCGAGCTGCTGGTCCTGCCCGTTGAAGGTGGCGACCGGCATGTTCTCAACCTCGATATCCGGAGAGACACCTTTGTTCTCGACCAGCCAATGTCCGTTCAGGTCGAAATACGGGTTCTCGGCCGTGCGGGCGTTGCCGTTGTCGATCAGGCGATCCCCGTCAGACAGCCAGACGCCAGCACCTGCCGTACGCTCACCAAGCAGCGGGGCGATATGCAGGGACTTGATGCCCTGCGAGAAGGTCTCGCCGTCCGAATAGGTCATCTCATCGGACAGGACGATCAGACGGCCCTGAAAGGACTGCTGCATATCCACCGAAGGCGCATTGCCGTAGCGGCCCCAGAACATCCACGGGCGACGCATGAGCTGCGTCAGGACCCAGCTGTCGATATTGCCGCCCGTATTGCCACGGACGTCCACGATCAGGCCGTCCTTGTCGATATTGGCATAGAACTCGCGAGCGAAGGCTTCCATGTCGTCACCGACCATGGACTGCAGATGCAGATAGCCGATGCGGCCGTGGCTGGCGCGATCGACGACATCCGCCCGGCCGACTTCCCAGTCCCGCGCACGCAGGTCACGCTCCTTCATATAAGGAACGGGCGTCACGATGACCTTGTGTTCCTTTCCGGCGCGCGAGAGCGTCAGGAGAACCTGTTTTCCGGCCTGATCGGCAAGCAGCGAGCCCAGATCGGGCTGCCCCGCCGTGGGCTGTCCGTTGACGGCGACGATAAGGTCTCCGTCACGGGCATCCACACCGGGAGCCGCCAGCGGGGACTGCTGGTCCGGGAGGTCGCGGTCGCCCTGATAAATGTGATCGATGCGGAAGCCGTTGTCCTCATGCGTCAGATGCGCGCCAAGGCCTGCAATGAGGCTGGACGCGGGCTGATCGACGGTCGTGGGCGCGTGGAGCTGCGAGTGCATGGCCCCGATTTCCGCCACCATCTGGCCGAGCAGATCGTCGAGATCCGCGCGGTCCCCGAGGCGGTCCACGAAGGGGGCGAAATGGGCGCGCACGGCTTTCCAGTCCACGCCTTGCAGGTCGCGGTCATAGTAATGGTCGCGGTGCAGACGCCAGGCATCCACGAACTCGTCCGACCACTCCTGTCCGGGGTCGATCCGCAGGCGCAGATGGTCGAGTTCGATTTTTTTGCCGGCCAGTTCCTTGGGCTGTTTTTCGCCCGCAGGCGTCAGGAGCAGGTCGGGAGCGTTCTTCCCCTTGCGGCTGAGGGTCAGCAGGGTCTTGCCGTCGGGCGTGATGTCGAAAACCGAAATCTTGGCGGCGTAGGTTTCGATCTTGTGTTCGTTATTGTCGATATGGATCGACTTCAGATCGCCCGGACCATCGCCTGAGCCGGAGCTGTCGATGGTGAACAGATACTCGTCAGAAACGCCGAGACCACTATAGTCCCCGGCCGGGACAGGCGCCTGATACAGACGTGTCGCAAGGCCAGCCCATTCGATGGCGGGGAGAGGCTTTTTCTTGTCGGCGTCTTTCTTCTTGGCATCCTTTTTGTCGGCATCGGGCTTTTTGTCCGCCGGGTCCAGCTCGGTGGCGGGCTGGAACGGGAAGCGTTCTCCGGCCTGAAGGGCCAGAGCATAAATGCCGGTCCGTTTCGGGAAGGCCGGGCCGATATTGCGGTCACCCCAGGGCGAACCATTGGACAGCGAGAAGGTGCGGTCCGAAAGGAACCACAGCCATTTCCCGTCCGGAGAGAAGCTCGGCGTATAGGATTCGTAGCGCCCGTCCGTGACCCAGTTCGTCTGGCCGGTGGCGGGAACGTAGAGCGCGATCTGACGACGCAGGTTTGCACCACGGGTACGCACGAAGGCCAGAACATGACCATCCGACGACCATGACAGGGAGTCGAAGACGTTGGTGCCGTCCTGCATGGCGTTATCGACGAGCTTGTCGGCCTTCGTGGACAGATCCGTCAGCCACAGCCGCCCCAGAAGATCGGTATGGGCGGCGTATTTTCCGTCCGGCGAAAGCGAGAGGATCACGGGTTCAGTCGGTGACGGCTGGCTGATGGCCTCGCCCTTGCCGCTGCCGTCTGCTGCAAAGCGCCACAGAGCGGAATCGCCGTTGACGTCGCTGAAGGCGATGACGGATTTGCCGTCCGATGTGATCTGGGCGAGGCGCAGACGCACATTGTCAGGGGTTGCGAGGACGACGACGCGCCGCGGCGAAGCGCCTGCGACGACGACATGGCCGCGCATGGTGAAGGCCGCGGTCTCACCTTTGGGGGAAATGGCCGATGCGGTCAGGAAACGCGTGGGCTTCTCCAGCCAGTACGGGCTGCGGGGCAGGTTGTCGGAGGTCAGGTCCACCTTGACGGGTGTGGTCTCGCCGCTCGCCAGATTGAAATCGAACAGGTCCGCGCCTTTGCGCATCACGATATGGTCGCCGGAAATGGAGGCTTCGAGGACGCTGTAATCCGTGAAATGGGTGAGCTGTTTCGCGTCCGAGCCGTCGGTGGCGAGGCTCCACAGATTGTAGCGGCCGTTCTCGTCGGAAATGACGATCAGCCGGTCGCGCCAGGGCATCGGGCGGATGAGATTGGCGTCATGCGTGCCGATGCGCTCGGCTTCCTTGCCGTTCTGAAGATCGAAGCGCCAGAGTTGGGACAATGCGCCGCCGCGATAGGCGCGCATGTGGTCGCCGGTCGTAGCCAAGCCGAAGCGGACGGCATAGAGCCAGCGTCCGTCCGGGCTGAGAGCGGCATCATTGACGCCGGAGAGCGGGAAGACATGCTTTGCGCTGGTCTTCGGATCAATGGCGGTGACGGTCTGGGTGTAATACGGCCCCGTGGCGGCGGGGGCGGCGTAGAGAATGCCGGCATGGGCGTCCCAGCCGATGATTTTCAGCCGCGCGACGTTCTCGAAGGTCAGGCGTCGGGGCGTGCCGCCACTGCGGGGCATAACATAGATTTCGGTCGGGCCGTCGAAATTGGCGGCAAACGCGATCTGGGTGCCGTCCGGGGAAATGACGGGGTGCGGATCAATGGCGTTGGCCCCCTGCGGCATGGTCGTCAGGCGCTGGGCCTGCCCGCCGGCGAGGGGGACGCTCCAGACGGACTGCTCGGCATTGAACAGGACGGTCTGGCCGGAAATCGAGGGTTCACGCAGATAGCCCGGCTCGGCCTGAGCGATGCCGAGACCCAGCCCCATCAGGGCTGCACAGGACAAAAGGGAGCTTCTGAGCGACGGGCGTTGGGGCATGACGATGATCTCGATCTGAAACGAATATGGTCCAGTCGTTTCATAAAGGAGTCATGTCGTCAAAGGCCTGCGGATGACATCCTGGTAAGGTATAATATGTCCTTCAGCCCACGGCTGCCTTCAGACCCTGTCCGGCGGCGAGGGGGCACAGGGGCAGGCACGCGAACAGGCAGGCTCCCAGCAGATCCAGACTGGCGGTAGGCGACGTGGCAAGCTGTCCGGCATAGGAGGAGGCTGCGCCGAAGATCAGGACTGGCGTTGCGAGTGGCAGGACCAGAAGCGGCAGCAGCACGCCGCCCCGCCGCGCGCCAAGCACGATCGAAGCCGCCATGCCGCCGAGGAGCGAGAGAGACATCGTACCCATCGCAAGGCCGAGCAGCAGGAGCGGAAGTTCCGAGCCTTTGACGCCGAGCATGATGCCGAGCGGAATACTGGCGATCAGCAGTGGCAGGCCGGTCGTCAGCCAGTGAGCCGCCATCTTGGCGAAGGCCACGGCGGCCGGGGCCGGGCCGGTCAGCATCAGCAGGTCAAGGGAACCATCCTCAAGTTCAGCTCCGAACAGCCGGTCCAGCGGCAACAGGCAGGCGAGCAGGGCGCAGACCCAGATGATCCCCGGCCCCATGTGCCGCAGCAGATCCGGTGAGGGGCCGAGCGCAAGGGGAAACAGGCTGCCACAGAGGATGAAGAACAGCAGAGAGGCCAGCGTGTCGGCGCCGAAGCGGAAGGCCAGACGGAGGTCACGGTCGATCAGGGCAAGAAAAGCGGTCATGACAGCCAGAAGGATTCCACATGCGCGAGCGAGGGCAGCTCGTGGGAGCGGGTATTGTCGAGGGGAAGGGGCACATGCGTCGTGACGATCATGGCGCCTCCCTTGGCGCGATGGGCGGCCATGACGGCGCCGAGACGTTCGATGCTGGCGACATCCAGCCCGACCGTCGGTTCATCAAGCAGCCAGAGCGGCGCGCCTGAGAGCATGACGCGGGCGAAAGCGGCGCGGCGCTTCTGCCCCGAGGACAGCAGGCGGGCCGGAAGATCGGTCAGATGGGTGAGGTCCAGCGCCTCAAGTGCATCGGGCAGACTGTTCGTGCCAAGCTTTTCAGCCAGAGCCAGGTTCTGCGCCAGCGTCAGTCCGGGTTTGAGCGCATCCTGATGGCCGAGCCAGGCGAGATCGCCATAACGGATGACTTCCCCTGAATCGGGGCGACGCAGACCGGAAATCGTGCGGAGGAGCGTGGATTTCCCCGCACCATTTGGTCCCGTCAGAATCATGGCGTCCCCGGCATCCAGCGTCAGCGACACGCCATCGAGCACCAGCCGGTCACCACGGAACACCGTGACGTCCTCGACATCGAGCAGACGTCCGGGGACGGGGGGCGTGGGGAAGTCAGACGGGCTGGTCATCGAAGGGTCTCATGCGGGGTTCGGTTCTGTCCCGGTGTGTGTCTTTCTGTTTTAGAGACCCTGCGGACGTGCTTCGCAAGGGCCGGGGGCGAGGTTGGGCGAATATGATGATCGTATGAATTGTGCCGCGCACTGTATTAAGGTCTCGATACACTGGCGCAGGTCCGTTATGAGGGCTGCGCGGTCATGTGATCGTGCGTTTCTTTTGTCGAGGGTTTCCGGAACTGGCTGATCTGGTGCTGCAGGCGAGTGGTATCGCCAAGTCCTTTGGTGAGAACGAGGTTCTGAAGGGCCTGTCGCTCGACGTGGAGCGCGGCGAACTGATCTCGATGATCGGGCCTTCGGGATGTGGCAAGTCCACGTTCCTGCGCTGCCTCAATTTTCTGGAACATCCGGATGCGGGCTCTGTCCGGATCGAGGATGTGACGGTCGCGTGCACGGGAAAGCACTGGAGCCGCGCCAATGAGGCCGAGGCCCATAAGCTGCGCTCGCATGTCGGCATGGTGTTTCAGGCCTTCAACCTGTTTCCCCATCGCACTGTGCTGGATAACGTCATGATGGCGCCGATCCAGGTCAAGAAGATGTCGCGCGACGAGGCGCAGTCCATCGCCTGCGAACTCCTGGCGAAGGTCGGGCTGGCGGGTGTGAAGGACCGCTATCCGGACAGTCTTTCGGGCGGTCAGAAGCAGCGCGCGGCTATCGCGCGCGCTCTGGCGATGAAGCCGTCCGTGATGCTGTATGACGAGCCGACATCTGCGTTGGATCCCGAACTGTCCGAGGAAGTCCTGTCCGTCATGCGGGCGCTGGATGACGAGGGCATGACGCAGCTTGTGGTGACTCATGACATGCGGTTCGCGCGTGCGGCCTCGGACCGTGTTCTGTTTGTCGAGGGCGGGGAAATCGTCGAGAGCGGTGATCCGGACCTGATGTTCGCCACCCCCCAGGAGGGACGGACACGCCGGTTCCTGCGGACGCTGCTGTGATGAAAAAACTTTTCGCACTCCTGCTGGCGCTTGCCATCAGCCCCGTTTCCGTCGCGCTAGCGGATGCACCTGCCGCCTCACAGGAACTGCTCTGGGCGTCGGACGGTGAGGCGAATGTGCCTTACGTCTTCCACGACCCGGCCCATGAGTCCCGGATGACCGGCTTCGAGTACGAACTGGTCAACGAGATCGCCGCGCGGATGCACCGGAAGGCGCAGTTCATCCAGAATGACTGGGATGGCCTGATCCCCGGCCTGTCCCGCGGGCTGTACGGAATGGTTCTGGACGGCATCGAAATGACGCCGGAGCACAAGGCGGCTGTCCTGTTCTCGCGGCCCTATTATGTGACGAGCGAGCGCATCATTGTTCGGCACGATCAGAACGGTCTGGATACGATGGACGCCCTCAAGGGCCATACCATCGGGACGATCAAGGACACCACGGCCGAGCGGATGCTGCGTCGGCAGGGCGGTTCGAACGTGCGTTCTTATGAAGAAGAGACGAATGCGTTCTCGGATCTGCGGAACGGACGGCTGGATGCGATCCTGCTCGATGCGCCGATTGCCCTTTATTATGGCAGCATCTCGCCGGACATGAAGCTCGTGGGCGAGCCGATCGGGAGCATGGAATATGGGATCGCCTTCTCGCCCGAGAACCGCGCGCTGCGTGATCAGGTGGATGCGGCGCTGGGCGAGATCATTCAGGATGGGACGCTGCACCGCATTCTGGCGCGCTGGAACCTGTGGACGCCGCTGATGGCGAACTACACGGGCGACAACAGCCAGCCGGATATCGCGCCAACCGAATGGGACCACTATCGACAGGCCATGGCGAATACGACCGGCAGCGGCTGGCATGTTCTGGTCCGGCGTTATGTGAGTTTCCTGCCGCTGATCGGACAGGCGGCGCTCATGACGCTGGCGGTGTCGGCACTCGCCATGGTTCTGGCCGTGGCACTCGGGCTTCTGCTGGCGCTGGCCCGGCATTACGGTGCGGCTCCACTGCGCTTTGTGGCGGGCGTCTATGTCGAAGTGGTGCGCGGAACGCCGTTGCTGATTCAGGTGCTGTTCATTTTCTATGGACTGCCAGCTTTCGGCATTCGTCTGTCGCCGTTCATGGCGGGTGTGCTGTCACTGGGCCTGAACTACGCGGCCTATGAGGCGGAAAACTACCGCGCCGGTCTGCTCTCCGTGCCTCGGGGGCAGATGGAAGCGGCGATTGCGCTGAACATGACGCACTGGCAGGCGCTGCGGCTGGTGATCGTGCCGCAGGCGTTCCGGACAGTTGTGCCGGTCATGACCAACGATTTCATTTCGCTGCTCAAGGACAGTTCACTTGTCTCCGTCATCACGCTGACGGAACTGAGCCAGACCTATGTGCGGCTGTCCTCAACCTATTACGATTATTTCGGAACGGGGATCATGGTCGGTCTGGCCTATCTGCTGCTCGGACTGCCGTTTGTGCGGCTGGCGCGGATGGCGGAGCGGCGGCTGGGCCGTGGGTTTTCAGGAACCGGGCACCACTGAATAGGGGCCCGGTTTGTCCTGTTCTGCCCGGTTCAGGCCGGGCGTGGTGCGGACGGATCGTTGATGAGCGGCGGGACAAGCGTTCCGGTATCCAGCGTGCCGTCAAATCCCTGACGCAGGACGCGGGACCAGCCGATCATCCAGCGGTCCAGAGCATCGATGAACTGGGCGGCGTCCGGGTTTTTGTGAACCGACGCCTTGTTCCAGTACTGGGGCGGGGCCAGAAGCTGGCGTGATCCATGTTCGATGGGGGCGACGAGCGTCTCTACCGTTTCGATATGAGCGGTGCCCTTGCCAGCCGCTGCGGCATAATACCAGCCGACATTGATCATCAGGCTCGGGATCGGAAAGCCCAGGGTGCGCATCCGCGAAAATGCCGCCGTGATGAACGGATCCGTGCTGACACTCTGGTTTTCGAGCACGGCATTGCTGGTATAGCTGCATTCCTGCGACACGCCGGCCTTATCGGAAATATGGGCCGCATAGTCGCGGTCGTCGTGACATGGCGTTTCGAGCTGCTCTGCCAGATCGGCCGGAACGGGCTGCTGCGTGGCGCGGACCACGATGACGCCGGAGACGACACCGCGATCAGTGCGGGCCAGAACCTGCTGGGACAGCTCACCATGCGCGCCGCTCCGGGCTGTCAGGATTGGATGCCAGTCACCGGCGGGAAGCGGAAGGGTGCGTCCGGCGATGGTGATGCTACCATGTTGGGTAATGCCGGGATCGGGTACGCCGATCTGGTCTCCCAGACCCGGAGCGCCACCGGGCTGGGCGCCCTGTTGTCCATCCGGCTGTGACGCGCCGGACCCTGCATTATACGGTGTCGCCCCGGGCAGGTGCCCCGGAAGCCACGGCATGGCCTTTTTGAGCGCCGGGGTGGGGTAGAAGGCGGCCATGCCGAGCGCGCCTACCGTTACGATCACGCTCGTGCGCCAGAGCGGCGCGCGTCGCCAGAGCCGTCCGAATGCCGTCATGGATCAGTGGCTCACCCGGCCAAGCTGGGTTTCGGTGTCGCTGGCGATTTCGGTGACGACCGTGCCGTCCTCCTGCGTGACAAGACGGACGCGCTTGGCGCCCTGCTGACGGGCGACGATGAGGCTTTCGCTGACCATGTCCTCGATGGAACGGACAAGATCGCGCGCGCTCGCGCCGGTGCCGAGGTTCTTCTGCTTGACCATGACCTGGAACAGGACTCCGGCATCGATGCCGCCGGTTTCCACATGCAGGCCATAGCCTTCGATCATGGCCTCGATCTCGAGAGCCGCGACGCGGGCCAGATCCAGCCCGCGCAGGGCCCGGAAAATGAAAATACGGTCCAGACGGTTGAGGACCTCTGGCGCGAAGCCAGACTTGCGCAGGGCCTCCACCGACTCGGCGCGCATCTTTTCAGGCTCGTTGGCGAGACGGTCGGCGATTTCGGTCAGGGCCTCGGTGGCGACGTTGGACGTCAGCATGAAGATCGCGCGGGTCGTGGAGACCTGCTCGCCCGTGGAGGCTTCCGTGACATGGCCGTCGTTCCAGGCGGTGAGGAACTTCTTGAAGACGTCCGGATGGGCCTTCTCGATCTCGTCGAGCAGCACCACGGCATCCGGATGATCCTTGAGGCCGCCGGTCAGCTTGCCGAAAGTGTCCGAACCCACATAGCCCTTGGGCGAGCCGAAAAGCTGGGTCGCGGCATGGGCGCTGGACATCTGCGTCATGTCGAAATGCAGCAGGGGGCGTTCCATCTGCTTGGCCATCTGCTTGGCCAGATAGGTCTTGCCGGTGCCCGGAGGGCCAGCGAGCAGGAAGATGCCGACGGGTTTGCCGCGGACCTGAAGCGCCAGGCGGCGGCGCATCTGCTGGGCGATGTCTTCGCAGACCTGGTCCTGTCCGATGACGCGGGCGCGCAGCGAGGCGGCCAGTTCGTCGGCGTCGATGACGGTTTCGCGCTGTTCGCGGGCCATGAGCTCTTCAAGGGCTCCGCGGTTTGTCAGACGGCTGAGAACATCCATGATGAGACCTTTCCTGCGGCGCAGTCCGCGACGCGCCAGTTTTTCGGCTGACGTTTCATACGCCAGTCCCGTGACTGCCAGAAGGGCACTGATGCCTGCCAGCGGAAGATAGAAACGCCGTCCCCATTCGATGGCAGCCCATAGCCCGTTCAGCGACAGGTGTAGCATGACCGCGACCTGAATCACTGCCAGAATAAGGAAGGCCGCCATCATCAGCGGCATGGCCCGGTTGAGCATGGGAACGAGGGACTTGAACACCGGGGCGGTTCCTTACTGGACGATCACGTTGAGCAGGACGCGCTGGTCGAGCGTCATCAGGGCGGGCAGGGCTTCGGGACCGAGGGCTGTCAGTGCTCCGACGATCAAAGCTGGCGCATGCGGCATACTGACGGGCGCGATGAGGATTTGCCCGGCTTCGACAATGGGAATGACCAGATGCTGGAACTTGCCCGTCAGGACAACGCGCTGTGTCAGACCCGAGACCGTGACGTCAATGGTCTGGCCGACTGCGCCCGATGCATCCAGCACCGGCATTTCCACGAGCCGCATTTTGCCATCCTTCACCGCCGCGAGAATGCGGGCGCGGTCGGCAGGGCTGAAGCCGCTTTTTGCGAGGGCGGCCGGAGCCTTCGCTGGGGGAAGCATGGAAAGCTGGACCGCGGCGGTCTGGGCGGCCGGCACGGCGGGCGTGCTCTGGGACGGCGGTGCGACCGCAGAGACGGGGGGCGCGGCTGTATTATGCGTGTAGAAAAAAGCGCCGGCCCCGACCGTCAGGGCCGCGATCAGCCCGCCTCCGCCCCACAGCGCCCGGCTGCGGGATGCCGGTTCGGAGGGCAGCGGCTGGGCGCGCGGTTCTGGACGGGGCTCGTACTGGGAAGTCATTTCAGAACCATCTCACTCCCGACGGCGTCCGAAGACAAGGGCTTTCGAGATATGGGAATGTAAACAAATCTTTCGACTCGCCCAATGGATAAGAGCTTCAGGAACAATGGGATTTGCGTTCCTCTTGCGTCCTGCGGGGAGGTGACTTACATAAGGCACATTCCATTCATCTTCCGCTCATTTGGGGGGTGGCCCTGACGGGCCGCCTTTTTTGTCTTGTCTCAGCAGAACGCCTCTTCCGACATCGAACTGCCCCATCTCACGGGGCTGGAAGCCCGCATTGCGGAGCGGATCGCACCGACGCTGGCCGATCTGGGCTACGAGCTCGTGCGTCTGTCCGTGCTGGGACGCGACACCCCGACGATCCAGATCATGGCGGACCGTGCGAACGGCTCCCTGATCTCGGTGGAAGACTGCGAGCAGATCAGCCACGCCGCCGGCGCCATCCTGGACGTTGACGATCCGATCCCCGGTGCGTGGATGCTGGAAGTTTCGTCCGCAGGGATCGACCGTCCGCTGACGCGCGCCAAGGACTGGGAGCGATTCGCCGGCCATCTGGCGAAGGCCGAGCTGGACGTGCCGCTCAATGGCCGTCGCCGTTTCTCCGGCACCGTCATGGGCGCACGGGACGGCAATGCCATCATCCGTCTGGATGACGGGACCGAGGCTGTCCTGCCGCTGGTGGACATCCGCAAGGCCCGTCTGGTCCTGACCGATGCGCTGATCGAAGCGAGCGCTGCCCTTGCCGGGGTCAGCTCCGAAGGGGAAGATGGCGGGGAAGCGCGCCAGGCGCCCAAACTGAATCCGAAGAAGCCGGGGAAAAAGTGATGACCCGTCTCATGCTGGCTGGAGGTCCGATCTGATGGACACGTCTGTTACACGTCCCGAACTGCTGCTGGTTGCCGATGCAGTATCCCGCGAGAAGAACATCGACCGCGAGGAAGTGCTCGAAGCCATGGAGCAGGCCATCCAGAAGGCTGGCCGCGCGAAGTACGGGCATGAAAAGGACATCCGTGCGACGATCGACCGCAAGACGGGCGAAGTCCGCCTGAGCCGCTGGACCGAAGCGGTCGAGCATGTGGAGAACGAGGACACCCAGATCCCGCTGCACATCGCCCGCAAGTTCCAGCCGGAAATCCAGGCCGGCGAGCATCTGGTCGATCCGCTGCCGCCGATCGATTTCGGTCGTATTGCAGCGCAGACGGCCAAGCAGGTCATCGTGCAGCGCGTGCGTGAATACGAGCGCAAGCGCCAGTACAACGAGTTCAAGGACCGTGTGGGCGAGATCGTCAACGGCACCGTCAAGCGGACCGAGTATGGCAATCTCATGGTCGAGATCGGCCATACGGAAGCCCTGCTGCGTCGCGACGAGCTGATCCCCCGCGAATCCTTCCGCAATTCCGATCGCGTCCGCGCTTACATCTATGATGTGCGTGACGAGCCACGTGGCCCGCAGATCTTCCTCTCCCGCACGCATCCGGCCTTCCTGGCCAAGCTGTTCGCGCAGGAAGTTCCGGAAATCTACGACGGTATCATCGAGATCAAGGCCGTGTCCCGTGATCCGGGATCGCGCGCCAAGATGGCCGTGATTTCCCGCGATGCGGCAATCGACCCGGTCGGTGCGTGCGTTGGTATGCGCGGTTCCCGCGTTCAGGCTGTCGTGGCTGAGCTGCAGGGCGAGAAGATCGACATCATCCCCTGGAGCCCGCAGGCCGCGACGTTCGTCGTCAATGCGCTGGCCCCGGCTGAAGTCAGCAAGGTGGTGATGGATGAGGAAGCAGGTCGCGTCGAAGTCGTGGTGCCGGACGAGCAGCTTTCGCTCGCCATCGGCCGGCGTGGCCAGAACGTGCGTCTGGCCAGCCAGCTGACGCGTTGGGACATCGATATTCTGACGGAGGCCGAGGAATCGGAGCGTCGTCAGGAAGAGTTCCGCAAGCGCTCCTCGCAGTTCGTCGAGGCGCTGGACGTCGATGACGTGATCGCGGGCCTGCTGGTGACGGAAGGCTTCCACACGATCGAGGAACTGGCCTACACCGATCCGGGCGAACTGAACGATATCGAAGGCTTTGACGAGAGCGTGGCTGAAGAGCTCATGCATCGCGCCAACGACTATCTCGCCAGCAAGGAACAGGCTCTGGACGACCAGCGCAAGGCGCTGGGTGTCACGGATGACGTGGCCGAGCTGGGAACGTTCACGAACCAAATGCTGGTGACGCTGGGTGAGAAGGGCGTGAAAACGCTCGACGATCTGGCGGATCTGGCCGGTGACGAGCTGGTGGAGATTCTCGGCGAGGAGGCCATCGACGAAGATGCCGCCAACGAGATCATCATGGCAGCGCGTGCGCACTGGTTCGATGGTGAAGAAGCCGACTCGGCAAAGCCCGAGAATGGTGACGGGGAGTCGACCGACGTCTGATATTTCTGATACTGATAATGGTCCCGTTCGTGGTGCTCTAGGGCGTCGCGGCTCGGAGCGGCGATGCATCGTTACGCGAGAGCAGAAGCCGCCTGAAGGTATGATCCGTTTCGTGGTCAGCCCGGATAACCGGGTTGTTCCCGACCTCGCCGGAAAACTTCCGGGTCGGGGAATGTGGTTGAGTGCCAGCCGGGATGTGTTAGATAGCGCCCGCACACGACAGGCTTTTGCCAGAGCGGCCAAAGCCCAGGTGATCGTACCGGACGGCCTGGCCGATCTGGTCGAGGCCGCGCTGGTGCAGCGGATGCTGGACGCAGTCAGCCTGGCTCGCAGGGCGGGTCAGACGGTCTGCGGGTTTCAGAAATGCCGGGAGTGGCTCACTTCAGGCAGGGTAGGGGTGGTGATCCGTTCGGAAAGTGCAAGCCCGGACGAGTTCTCCAGACTGGTGTCGGGCCGGCGTTCTCTGCCGGTGGTGACAGTTCCCGATCGGGTCCTGGAATCGGCGTTCAGCCGGGACCGGGCGGTCTATGCGGTGATGGCGCCAGGAGCGCTGGCACAGCGCCTGATCGCCGAACATGAGAGATTTTCGGGAGTGGCAGGACGTCCGCTCCCAGACCCCGCAGGGGTCAGTAAGGAACAGGCGGAACTATGAGCGACGGCAACGAGCGCAACCAGGACGGAAACAACACCCCATCACAGGGCGGCGAACAGACCAGAAGCAGCCGCCTGTCGCTTCGCCCTGCTGGACGCCAGGAGGTCGGGCGTACTGTGGATGCCGGCTCCGTGCGTCAGAGCTTCAGCCATGGCCGTTCCAAGGTCGTGCAGGTTGAGGTCCGCAAGCCCAAGCGCAATGCGGCTGGCCCGGGTGCTGGTGCGGCGGCCCGTGGTGGCCGTGCGGGTGGTCGTGCCCTGACGGCAGCCGAACTGGCTGCCCGCCAGCGCGCCCTTGAGGGGCAGCGCAAGGCTGCTGCCGAAGAGGCTGCACGGCGTGAGGAAGAAAAGATCCAGATCATGTCTGCCGCCGAGGCTGCGCGTCGCGCTGCCGAGGAAGAGCGTCTGATCAGCGAACAGAAGGCTGCGGAAATCGCGGCTCTGAAGGAAAGCGAACAGCAGGCTGCCCGCGAACAGGCTGCGGCTGAAGCTGCGGCACGTGCTGCCGAGCAGGCCGCTGCCGAAGCAGCAGCACGCGAGGCCGAGGAAGCCGAGCGCTCTGCTCCGCTTGATCCGCGCAGCCATTCGACCGGCGGCGTGCAGCTTGCCGCGCCAGTCCAGCGTCTGCGTCCTCTGGCCGAACGTGCCATCATGCCGCCGCGCCCGGTTCAGCCGTCCCGTCCGGCAGCAGCCGCGCCGGCCCGTAACAACGAGACGCTGCATCTGCGTTCCGGCGCTGCCGCCGGTGGCGACGACGAGCGTCGTCCCGCGCCGCGCCGCAGCGGTCCCGGCGCACCGCCGGCCCCGCCGCGCCGTCCGTCCGCTCCGTCCCGCAAGGGTGGCGGCAGCGATCGCCGTTCGGGTCGCATCGACGTCCGCGCCGCGATCGAAGGTGATGACGACAAGACGCGTTCGCTGGCTTCGGTCCGTCGCCAGCGTGACCGCGAGCGTCGTCAGGCCGAGCTGGAGCGTCTGCGCTCCGATCAGGTCCGCGTCGTCCGTGACGTCATCGTGCCGGAGACCATCACGGTCGCCGAGCTGGCCAACCGTATGGCGGCCCGTCAGGGTGAAGTCATCAAGGCGCTCATGAAGATGGGCGTCATGGCGACGGCCGCGCAGAGCATCGATGGCGATACCGCCGAACTCGTGGTCGAGGAATTCGGCCACCGCATCAAGCGCGTTTCCGAAAGCGATGTTGAAATCGGTATCGAGGGTGTTGAAGACAACGCTGACGATCTGAAGCCCCGTGCTCCGGTCGTCACGGTCATGGGTCATGTCGATCACGGCAAGACCTCCCTGCTCGATGCGCTGCGCACCACGGATGTGGCTGCAAGTGAAGCCGGTGGCATCACGCAGCATATCGGCGCGTATCAGATCACGGCGCCGTCGGGGAAGAAGATCACCTTCATCGATACGCCGGGTCATGAGGCCTTCACCTCCATGCGTGCCCGCGGTGCATCCGTAACGGATATCGTGGTGCTGGTGGTGGCTGCCGATGACGGCGTGATGCCGCAGACGATCGAAGCCATCAAGCACGCCAAGGCGGCCAATGCTCCGATCATCGTGGCGATCAACAAGATCGACAAGCCGGGCGCCAACCCGAACCGTGTGCGTCAGGAACTGCTGAACCACGAGATCGTGGTCGAGGAAATGGGTGGCGACACCCAGGACGTCGAGGTTTCGGCTCTGAAGCGCATCGGTCTGGACAAGCTCGAAGAGTGCATCCTGCTCCAGTCTGAAATGCTGGATCTGAAGGCCAATCCGGATCGCGTGGCCGAAGGTGTGGTGATCGAAAGCCGTCTGGATCGTGGACGTGGCCCTGTTGCCGCCGTTCTCGTCCAGAAGGGCACGCTGCGTCGCGGTGACATCGTGGTGGCCGGTGCCGAATGGGGCCGTGTCCGTGCGGTGCTCGATGACCGTGGCCGTCAGGTCAAGGAAGCCGGTCCGTCCATGCCGGTCGAGGTGCTCGGCCTGACGGGTGTGCCGGGTGCGGGTGAACCGTTCGTGGTTGTCGAAAACGATGCGCGGGCCCGTGAGATCAGCGAGTTCCGTCAGCGGAAGATCAAGGAGAAGGAAGCAGCCTCGCAGGTTGCGGCCCGTGGTACCCTTGATCAGATGCTGGCCCGGATTCAGGCCGGTGTGCAGAAGGAAGTTGCCCTTCTCATCAAGGCTGACGTGCAGGGTTCGGCGGAAGCTATTTCCACGACCGTGCAGAAGCTGGCCCATGAGGAAGTGGCTATCCGCGTCCTGAACGCCAGTGTCGGCCAGATCACGGAAAGCGACATCCAGCTTGCCAAGGCTTCCGACGCCATCATCGTGGCCTTCAATGTCCGTGCCACCACGCAGGCCCGTGAACTGGCCCAGCGCGAGGGTGTGGACATCCGCTACTACTCGATCATCTACCAGGTGGCGGATGACGTGGAGCAGCTGGTCAAGGGCAAGGTTGCGCCGAAGCATCGCGAGAAGTTCCTCGGCTACGCAGAGGTCCGTCAGGTGTTCAACATCACCAAGACCGGTAAGGTCGCGGGCTGCTATGTCACCGAAGGTCTCGTCAAGCGCGGTTGTGGCGTGCGCCTGTTGCGTGACAACGTGGTCATTCATGAAGGCGAGCTGAGCCAGCTCAAGCGCTTCAAGGATGACGTCAAGGAAGTGGCCCGTGGTTATGAGTGTGGTCTGTCGTTTGCGGGTTACAACGACCTGCGCGAAGGCGACATGGTCGAGTGCTATGAAATGGAAGTGATCCCGGCTTGAGCTCCCGTTCCAGACATGACGTGAAAGGTCCCGCGGGCGTCTCCGCTCACGGGCCCAGCACCCGCCAGCTCCGGGTGGCCGAAGAGGTCCGTCGGGTTCTGGCGGAGCTGTTCGCCCGGACCGAATTTCGCGATCCGGAACTGCTGGATGTGCGGATTACGGTGACGGAAGTCCGCATCTCTCCGGATTTCAGACATGCCACGGCTTTCGTGACGCGTCTGGGACGGAGCGATGTAGAGGTTCTCCTGCCCGCCCTGAAGCGGGTGGCACCCTTCTTAAGAACGGGCCTCTCCAAGGCTCTCAATCTCCGGACGGTGCCGGAGATCCACTTTCAGCCCGATACGGCGCTGGATAACGCCATGGAGCTCGACGAGCTCATGCGATCTCCGGAGGTTCGGCGGGATCTGGAAAAAGATCCGGAGTAGTTTTTAAAAAAGTCCCTCACTTCCTGTGAGGGGCTTTTTTTTGCATTCCGGCCCCCTGCTGGTCTATCAGCGGCCTTCACAAGCAAGGACGGGATGTATGGGCAGGAAGCGTGGACGCGATATCGACGGGTGGCTGATTCTCGACAAGCCACTGGGGCCGACCTCCACGGATATGGTCAACAAGCTGCGATGGGCTTTTGATGCGAAAAAGGCCGGACATGGCGGGACGCTCGATCCGCTGGCTTCCGGCGTGCTGCCGATTGCGTTCGGCAAAGCCACCCGGACCATTCCCTACATCATGGACGCGACAAAGCGTTACCGCTTCACCCTGACTTTTGGGGAAAGCCGGACGACGGATGATCTTGAAGGCGAGGTTCTGGCGACATCCCCGAACCGCCCGACCGATGACCAGATCCGTGCCGTCCTGCCTGCGCTCACTGGAAACGTCATGCAGGTGCCGCCCGTCTTTTCGGCGCTTCGGGTCGGGGGCGAGCGGGCCTATGACATGGCGCGGGCCGGCCGTCCGCCTGAACTTCCGCCACGTCCGGCGCGGATCGATTCGATAACGCTGGTGGAACGTCCGGACGCGGATACGGCCGTCTTCGACGTGCAGTCTGGCAAGGGCGTCTATATGCGCTCGCTCGCGCGTGACATCGCGCTGGCCTGTGGAACGGTCGGGCATATTTCGGTGCTGCGGCGGACGAAGTGCGGGCCGTTCGATCTGAGCCACGCACTGACGATCGATCAGATATCACTGGACAAATCGACTCAAACTGTGGACAACGCCGATGCTCTTCCGGCTCCTCTGCTGGATGCGGCGACCGCGCTGGTCGACATCCCGGCGCTGGCCGTCACCGATGCGGAGGGAAGGATGCTTGTCTGGGGGCAGTCGATAGACCCCGCGGACCTCGTGCATCCTCTGCCGGCATCGTCGCAGGGGGAAGACCACCTGTGGCGCGCGATGATCGGAGAGCACGTGCTGGGTCTGTGTCATGTCCGTCATGGGCGGCTCAGGGCAGCGCGTATGCTGGAAAACCACGAGTTTTTTGGAGAACACGATGTCGATTACCGCAGAACGCCGCACGGCACTGATTTCTGAGTACAAGCAGAGCGAGACGGATACGGGTTCGCCGGAAGTGCAGGTTGCAATCCTGTCCGAGCGTATCGTCAACCTGACCGAGCACCTGAAGACCCACAAGAAGGACTTCCACTCCCGTCGTGGTCTTCTGATGATGGTCGGTCAGCGTCGTAGCCTGCTGGACTATCTGAAGCGCAAGGACCAGGCCCGTTACCAGAGCCTGATCGAGCGTCTCGGCCTGCGTCGCTGAGCTAGATCTGTCCGGGAGCCTACTCCCGGACACCCCCGCCATCGCCTGTCCGGCGGTGCGGGTGCGCGACCGGCGTTTCAGGCCACATGGTGTCATGTCGGGGGCTTCCCGTCATCACCGCCATGCCGTCCGAAACGCTGCTCCGCCACCTGCCGGACGCCCGGGGATGGTTTCATCCTTAATTTGGGAAAACATGCATGTTTGATTATTTCCGCAAGGAAATCGAATGGGCCGGACGCCCCCTGATCCTGGAGACCGGCAAGGTCGCACGCCAGGCAGACGGCGCGGTCATGATCACTTATGGCGACACGGTTGTGCTCTGCACCGCCGTTGGCGCCAAGAGCGTCAAGCCGGGACAGGACTTCTTCCCGCTGACGGTCAACTACCAGGAAAAGGCTTACGCCGCCGGCAAGATCCCGGGTGGGTTCTTCAAGCGTGAAGGTCGTCCGTCCGAAGCCGAAGTTCTGAACGCCCGTCTGATCGACCGTCCGATCCGTCCGCTGTTCCCGGAAAACTTCCGCAACGAAGTCCAGATCACCGCAACGGTCCTGAGCTACGACAACGAGAACGATCCGGCCCTCGTGTCGCTGATCGGCTGCTCGGCTGCGCTGACGCTCTCCGGTATTCCGTTCTTCGGCCCGGTCGCCTGCGCGCGCATCGGCCGTATCGACGGCAAGCTGGTCGTGAACCCGACTCATGACGAGATCAAGGACAGCACGCTCGACCTGATGGTCGCCGGTACGGCCGAAGGCGTGCTGATGGTTGAATCCGAAGCCAGCGAGCTTTCGGAAGAGACGATGCTCGAAGCCGTCACGCTGGGTCACACGTCCTTTCAGCCGGTCATCGACGCCATCATCGCGCTCGCCGAGCACGCTGCGAAGGCACCGTGGGATCTGCCGTCGCTGACGAAGGAAGAAATCGCCCTTCGCAAGCGCGTCGAGAAGGTCGGCAACAAGCTGATGGCGGACGCCTACAAGGAGCGTCAGAAGCAGGCTCGTTACAAGAAGGTCGCCGAAGCCAAGGACCGGATCAACGAGATCCTGGCCGAGGAAGGTCTGGACGTCGAACTGGCCAAGCCGATGCTCAAGGAGCTTGAGGCACAGGTCGTTCGCGGTTCCATCCTCAAGACCGGCATCCGGATTGATGGCCGTGACCTGAAGACGGTCCGCCCGATCCTTGCCGAAGTCGGCATCCTGCCGCGCGCCCATGGGTCGTCCCTGTTCACGCGTGGCGAGACGCAGGCCCTCGTGGTTGCAACGCTCGGCACGGGCCAGGACGAGCAGATCATCGATGCGCTGGAAGGTGAATACCGTTCCAACTTCATGCTGCACTACAACTTCCCGCCGTATTCGGTGGGTGAGTGTGGCCGCATGGGTTCCCCGGGCCGTCGTGAAATCGGTCACGGCAAGCTGGCATGGCGCGCTATCCATCCGCTGCTGCCGACCAAGGAAGCCTTCCCGTACACGATGCGTGTGGTTTCCGAGATCACGGAAAGCAACGGTTCGTCTTCCATGGCAACCGTCTGCGGCTCCTCGCTCGCGCTGATGGATGCCGGCGTTCCGCTGCCGCGTCCGGTTGCCGGCATTGCCATGGGTCTGATCAAGGAAGACCGTGGCTACGCCGTGCTGTCCGACATCCTGGGTGATGAAGATCACCTCGGCGACATGGACTTCAAGGTGGCCGGTACGGCTGACGGCGTGACCGCGCTGCAGATGGACATCAAGATCACGTCCATCACGCCGGAAATCATGAAGATCGCCCTGGAGCAGGCCCGCGAAGGCCGTATCCACATCCTCGGCGAAATGGCCAAGGCCCTGACGGAAGGCCGTTCGGATGTTTCGGGCAATGCTCCGAAGATCACCACGATCTCCGTGCCGAAGGAAAAGATCCGTGATGTGATCGGCTCCGGCGGCAAGGTGATCCGTGAGATCGTCGAATATTCGGGTGCGAAGGTCGATATCGGTGACGATGGCACTGTGACGATCGCTGCTTCGAACGACGAGCAGGCCCAGAAGGCCATCTCCCGGATCGAAGGCATCGTTGCCGAGCCGGAAATCGGTCGCATCTATGACGGCAAGGTCGTCAAGGCTGCTGATTTCGGTGCGTTCGTGAACTTCCTCGGCCCGCGTGACGGCCTGGTTCACATTTCCGAACTGGCTGAAGGCCGCGTTGCGAAGACGTCCGACGTCGTCAAGCAGGGTGATGCCGTGAAGGTCAAGGTCATCGGTTTCGATGACCGCGGCAAGGTCAAGCTCTCCATGAGGGTTGTCGACCAGGCCACGGGCGCCGATATTACGGAGAGTGTGGGGGCCAAGCCTGGCCGTCCGCCCCGTCGCGACGCCGAATGAGTGTTGGGGCGGGGCTCGCAAGGCCCCGCCTTTTTTTTCTGAGTTTCGGAGACAGCCAGTCCCCATGAAATCTATTGATACCCTCCGTTTTGGTGGTCAGGATGTGCTGCCTCTGATCGAAGGGGGCAAAGGTGTTTCCGTCTCCACGGGCGTCTCGGCCGGACACTGGGCTGCCGCCGGCGGGATCGGAACCATCTCGGCCGTCAATGCGGATAGTTACGATCAGGACGGCAATCCCGTTCCGCAGATCTATCACGGCCGTACGCGCCGTGAGCGCCAGCAGGAGCTGATCCGCTACGCGATCGATGGCGGTATCGCCCAGGCGAAGATTGCCCACGACATCTCGGGCGGCAAGGGCCGGATCAACGTCAATATCCTGTGGGAAATGGGCGGGGCCGAGGAAGTCATCATCGGGATCCTCGAAGGGGCTCCCGGACTGGTACATGGCGTGACCTGTGGTGCGGGCATGCCGTATCGCCTGTCCGACATCGCAGTGCGTTTTGGGCTCCCATATTACCCGATCGTCTCTTCGGGACGCGCGTTCAATGCCCTGTGGCGCCGTGCCTACAGCAAGGCGCCCGAACTGCTGGGTGGCGTGGTTTACGAGGACCCGTGGCGTGCGGGCGGTCATAACGGCCTGTCCAACACGGAAAATCCGCTCTCTCCGGAAGATCCCTATCCGCGCGTTCTCGAGCTGCGCCGCGTCATGCGCAATTACGGTCTGGGCGAAACGCCGATCATCATGGCCGGTGGCGTCTGGCATCTTGAGGAATGGCAGGACTGGATTGGCAATCCGGAACTGGGGCCGATCGCGTTCCAGTTCGGAACCCGTCCGCTCCTGACGCAGGAAAGCCCGATTCCCAATGCCTGGAAGCGCCGTCTCCTGACGCTGAGGAAGGGGGATGTGTATCTCAACCGCTTTTCCCCGACCGGGTTCTATTCCTCAGCCGTCAAGAACAGCTTCCTCCGGGACCTGCGCGAGCGCTCCGAGCGTCAGGTGCCGTACAGTCAGGAATCCGGTGACGGATATGAGGCGTCTTACGGCGTTGGTGCCCGCAAGCGCGAGGTTTTCGTGCCGGCGGCCGATCGTCCTCGCATTGCCGAATGGGAAGCCGCCGGCTTCACCGAGGCGCTGCGCACCCCGGATGACACGCTGGTTTTCGTGACGCCGGAAAGCTCGCGCGAGATTCTTGCGGACCAGACGGCGTGCATGGGCTGCCTGTCGCAGTGCCGCTTCTCCAACTGGATGCAGAAAGAACCGTACACGACGGGCCAGAAGGCTGACCCGCGTTCCTTCTGCATCCAGAAGACGCTCCAGACCATTTCCCACATTCCGCCCGGAGCGGATGAGGATGTGATTACGGACCACAACCTCATGTTCGGCGGCACGAATGCGTGGCGCTTCGGAACGGATCCGTTCTACGCGAACGGCTTTGTCCCGACGGTTGGCCAGCTCGTGGAGCGTATTCTGACCGGTCGCTGAGACATGGTCCGCGACCCTCTCTCCTCTGGTCCGTCGTCCCGGCCTGCCCTCAATCGGGGCAGGCCGTTCGACTTTCTGACGCAGTTTCTGGCGCGCCACTCGGTTCCCGTCAGTCCAGAGCAGATCGCTCCGGCTGAGGGGAGCCGGGCCGCGGTCGCCACTGTCGTGGCGCTTCTCCCCGCAATTTATGAACATCAGGCCGTGCTGGCCTGGGCCGCGTTTGCGGCATTCTGGAGCTGCCTGATCGAGCCGGGCGGAACGGCCCGCGAACAGCTCCGCATTCTCGGACTCTTTACGGTAGCCGGCGCGATCCTGGGGGGCATGACGTCCCTCATCGCGGTGTCTCCGCTCTGGGGCGTGCTGCCCTGGCTGGTTCTGACGGGCCTGCTGGTTGGTATGGCTCGCGCGCTGACGCCGTCCATGGCGCTGCTCTGCGCGCTTCTCGGCTGCGTCATGCTCGCGGGGACGGGGTTCCCGGCCCATGGGCTTCAGGATGCTCTCGTCATCGCCGTGGCATTCGGGGGTGGTGGATTGTGGGCCATCCTTCTATGCCTCGCTATCTGGCCGCTGCATCCCTATGCGCCCGCGCGGCGGGCCGTGGGAGGCTGTTACCGGCTGCTGTCGGTCATGGCGGGCGAGATCGCGGCGGGACGGCTTCAGGAAACCGTGCACCGGCAGAACGTGCGGGCGGCGATCGAGCGAGCGCGCGGGATGGCGCTTCAGATTGACGCCGGACATGCAAGTTACGGCATGCGCGGGCGTCTGATCGCATCCCTGGCCGGGGCGGAGCGCCTGTTCACCGCCATGCTGGCCGTCGAGCATCTCGTCGAGACGCGCGGTCTGGATTTCGAGGCGCGGGGGACGCTGGCGGCGTTTTCCGCGCTTTGCCAGCATGCCAGTGACGCCGCACTCGACCCCGCACCGGATCTTGGCCATCTGGCCTCTGAGGGGCTCGCGCTTGCGGGGAACATTCCCGCGACGGCGGGTCCGATCGGGGAACTGGTCGCGACCAGTGCGCGGACTCTGGGGACGCTGGCCGAAGGGCTCGCGCAGAAGGAGCGCCTGCCATTCGATGCCGAACTGCCCCGGCATGTCGCCCGGCTGACCCCCGCGATCTGGCAGCATACGCTGCGTCTCGTGGTCGGCCTGCTGGCGACCTATATGACAAGCTGGTGGCTGGGACTTGATTATGGGTTCTGGGCGCTGGTGGCGGTGCTGCTGGTCATCCAGCCTTCCGGACAGACGACGCTGGTGCGGGCGCTGGAGCGTGTGCTCGGGACCGTGGGCGGTGGCGTGCTGGCGCTGCTGCTGACGCCGTTCCTGCCGGGTTCGGCCCAGATGCTGGCGGCGGTGGCGGTCTTCGTGATCGGCGCCATCGCCATGCGTGCGGTGAATTATACCATGCTCGTGGTTTTCATCAGCGCGCAGTTCATCGTCGTGACGGAAATGATCATGCCGTCGCAGGGCGTGGCGTGGATGCGGATGCTCGACAACACGCTCGGCAGCGTGATCGGGCTGCTCTGCGCCTTCATGGTCTGCCCGCAGCGTCGGGGCCAGGACATGGACGGTCTGTTGCAGAAGGCTGTCGTGGGCAATCTGCGCTATCTGGCGGCTGTTCTGAAACGGGAAGATCCCGTCATGACGGACCGCATCCAGCGTCAGGCCGGGATTGATACGACGCGGGCGGAGTTCGCCCGGGGCTCGCTGCCCGTTCTGGGGGGTGTATCCGCCGTCGGAGAACGCGCGACGCAGGCCCATGCTCTTCTGCGGGCGCTGCGCCGGCTGAGCGGCGAGGCGACCCTGCTGCGTTTCGATATCTCTGCCGGGCTGTGTGAAGGCGATGCGCAGGCCGGTGAGCGGTGGAGTGCTACGGCGGCAGCTCTTGAAGTGGGTGCCCCGCTGGCGGATGTCGCCCTGAAGATCCAGAACGGGGAAATCATGGCCGAGATCGCCGCTCTGGAACGGGCCGGGCGCGGGGATCGCGCCATTTCCTGAAAACAGGACGGGGGAAGACGGAACTCCGTTTTCCCCCGTTCTTGCATCATGTTCCGAAAGAGGCGCGGATGTCAGTGACGGCCACCCCCGCCGCCATGACCACCGCCCCCCCCGTGGCCGCCTCCGCCGCCGGGACCGCCACCATGGCCACCCCCGCCACCTGAGCCGCCAGGGCCACCACCATGACTGCCGCCGCCCATATTGCCGCCGCCATGGCCTCCGCCACCTGGGCCGCCACCGCCGGGACCACGTCCGCCGGATCCGCGTCCACCGCCAGGGCCACGCCCGCGATAGGGGCCGACGCCATAGCCCGAGCCCCAGCCGCTACCCCAGCCACCGCCCCAGCCGGTATCGTAGCCGCCATAATAGCCACCGCCACCATAGCCGCCGTAACCGTCATAGCCATATCCGTCATAGCCGACGCAGCCAGACAGCATGCCAAGCAGGCAGAGCGCACCGCCGATGCGGGCGAAGGTCTTTGTTGTCCGACGGATCATTTCGCGTCTCCTGTCAGGCCGGTGTCATGCAGTTCCATGACGCCGAAGGCGGCACCTGCCGGATCGGCGAGAACGGCGATCATGCTGTTCTGGTGATCGAGATGTGGCTCGACCAGAACGCGCCCGCCAAGCTGCACGGCTTTTTCAGCCGCGCTGCCCACACTGTCCACCTGCACGAAGCTGAGCCAGCGGGCCCGCGCGTTCGGCGGCAGACGCGGCGGGAGTGGATTGACCGTCGCACGGGCCACGGACTGCGACTCAAGGATGTAACGCTGGTTGGTGTCAGGCGCCGGCGCGGCCTCGACCTGATAGCCGAAGAGTTTCTGGTAGAACCCCGCACTGGCCGACGGCGTGGAGGTCAGGAGCGCATTCCAGATCCAGTCGCCCTGCACCGTAGGATCCGTATCGTTCGGATCGCCATGCGGGGCATGAAGGCTCGCAAACAGGGCTCCCTGCGGATCGGCGATGATGGCCTGTTCGCCCCGGCCCTGGATCATGGTCGGGCGGAACAGCACCTTGGCGCCCCACTGGCGCGACGACTTCGCCAGTGCCGGGACGTCCGGCGCTGAAATGAAGGGAAGCCAGAGCGGATGGGGCGGGTTGTCGCTGTCTGGCAGGGGGCGCTCGACCAGACCAGCCACCACATGCCCGTTCACAAGCGCTTCGGCATAATGCCCGCGCGAGACGGGACGGTCCTGAAAGGTCCACCCCAGAAGGCCGCCGTAGAATGCCTTGGCCTTGGCGAGATCGGGAGTCGTGAGCTGGGCATAGACGATCTTGCCGGGCAGAATGCTGGCCTCGGTGGCGGGAGCCGGGGCAGTCGTCTGCGCATGGGCGCCGGAAAGCGGGGCTGTCAGGCCAAGCCCGATGGAAAGAGCCGCTGACAGCGTGACGGCAGCCGTACCTGCTCGGGAAGGACGGGGAAAGGGCGGCAAGGCGGCACTCCTTCTGTTCTGGCCCGCACGCAGCGCCTGTGGGCGCCAGGTGGGGCGGAGAGGGGACATCCTGTGGTTCCCCGGAATAGGGGCATGACGTTTCATGTCCCATTCCGTTCCCGGAATGCAGCAAAAATGTGGCAGGGCCGTGTTGGGAAAGCTCAGATCAGGGCCAGCTCGGCCAGTTCACGCCGGAGCTGGGGCGGAAGATCGGCGATTCCGTCCTGCGTCAGGCCGTTGCCGAGATCCGGCGGGGCGTCTTTGGGGTCCAGATAGCGCCAGCCCTGAAAGGGGCGCATGGGGCGCGGCTGGACCGGGATGATCTCGTCTGACACGACGATCAGCGTGCCCGTGCTCCCATCCGAGCGCTGGCAGGACTCCAGCCCGATGATGGGCTGGCGGCACAGGATCATGCCATCCATCACGCGGTACAGGGAGCCACCGTCCAGAACTTCGTCCGCACGGCGTGGCATCGTCCGGGTGGGGACGGCGCCGTGTCCGTTGATACGGGGATGGGCCATACGCTCGCGCAGGACTTCAAGGCTCGGGCAGCCGACGGCCAGCTTGATGATGTTCAGCATGTGTGTCGGTTGCCCTCCTGTATTCAGTGCGTGCCCAGGGCGTTCTGGGACTGCGAGACGAACTCGTTGATGAAGCGCGTCTTGTCGATGGACTGCACGATCTTCACCTTGCGCAGGCCCATGGTTTTCGGGGCCGTGGAATCCGGCCAGATATGGGTGTGGCCGTAATCCATGCCGTGTTCGATGTTGATGTCCATGACGGCCGTGACGGATTTTGTAACCAGTGTGGGATTAACGGCGATGGCGGAGGTCAGTTCATCCCACAGCGGCAGGGGAGCCTGATACTTTTTCAGATAATCCGTGACGGCGTTGTGCTTTTCGTCGATGCGGCTGGCAAGCTCAGGCGTCATCATGATGTCGTTCGAGACGTTGCCGACGCAGGTGATGGAGGCCCAGGGTGCGGTCAGAGTGATGCGGGCGGCTTCGGGGTCCATGATCATGTTGAAGTCGGACGCGAAATCAGCATTGCCGGTGACGGACATCATGCTAGCATCAAGCAGACCACCCATGAAGACAAGCTGCTTCGCAGTCGCGGCAAAGGTCGGGTCGATGCGGATGGCGAGCGCAAGATTCGTCAGTGGCCCTGCGGCGATGACCGTGACCTGATGCGGATGGGCATGAACCTCGCGGATCAGGAACATGGCGGCCGGGAGCGGATCGGCGGCGGTATGCGGTGCACCTTCCGGCAGTTTGCCGACGGGGGGCTGCGTGGCCGGAACGTGTTCGATGGAGCCGAGACCGCCCCAGGCGCCCTTCCAGGGAATGATGCCGAACTGCTGTTCGCGCAGCTTCGTCTCGGCCACCGTGTTGACCAGCGGCGTGGTGGCGCCGTCAGCCACGGGGATCTGGGTCTGGCGGGCAATTTCCAAAAAGCGGAGAGCATGCGCCGTGCCTGCGTTTTCCCAGTCATCGCCGATGACGGAGGTCAGGCCCAGCAGCGTCACGCCGGGACGGTTGAGCAGTGGAATGATGGACTGGATGTTGGAGCCGCCCGGGCCAAGGAAGTCATTGTCGAGCACGACATAGTTCGGGGCGGGGCTCGGAGCAGGGGCAGCGTTCGCAGCGGCAAACGGGGCCAGAACGGTGCAGGTGGCCAGAAGGGCAGAGAGAATGGATCGGCGCATGGTCTCTTCCAGATGGATTAAGACGGGATCATGCCTTCAAGTGACCAGTCGCGCCAGTATTGCTTCAAGCCGGAGCCGCCCTTCACCCGTCGCGCGCAGGATGCCGTTGTCCCGCTCAAGGTAGTTTTCCTCGATGCAGGCTTCGAGCAGGTCCGGGTCCACACAGTCCATGAGCGCTCGTCCCGTGCGGGCAGCAAAGCGGGCTTCGTCGATCCCTTCGGACAGGCGCAGGCCCATCAGAAGGGCTTCGCGGCCTTTTTCTTCCGGAGTGAGGAGCGTTTCCTCCGTGCTGCCGGAGCCTGTCTTTTCGACGCGCTCGGCCCAGGGCTCCGGCGCACGATGGCGACGGGTGGCGTAAAGCTCTCCGTCCAGTGTGAGCCGGCCATGAGCGCCGGGGCCTATGCCGATATAATCCGCATAGCGCCAGTAGGTCAGGTTATGGCGGCTCTCGGCACCGGGGCGGGCGTAGTTCGAGACTTCGTAGGGCAGCAGGCCGTGACGGGCGGCGATTTCGCCGGTCAGGTCATAAAGGCGCGCGGCGGTGTCTTCGTCGGGCAGGGTGAGTTCGCCGCGCCGGTGCATGGCTTCGAACTTTGTGCCGGGCTCGATGGTGAGCTGATAGAGCGACAGGTGATCGGCCACGAGCTCGAGCGCCGTGTTGAGTTCGTCCGTCCAGTCGGCATCGCTCTGGCCGGGCCGGGCGTAGATCAGATCGAAGGAAATCCGGGGGAACAGGGTGCGTGCGGTTTCGAGCGCGCGGATGGCCTGTGTAGCGGAGTGTTCGCGGCCCAGCTTGTGCAGTGCATCGTCCCGCAGGCTCTGCACGCCGAGCGAGACGCGGTTGACGCCGGCCTGACGGAAGGCGGCGAATTTCCCGGCCTCGACGCTGGTTGGGTTCGCTTCGAGCGTAATTTCCAGATCATCTTCCGCATCGAACAGGCGATGCGCGTCCTCGATCAGGGCAGCGACGGTTTCGGGCGCCATGAGTGAGGGCGTTCCCCCACCAAAGAAGATCGAGCGCAGGGGGCGTTTGACGCCGTCGCGGGTCAGGCGGGCGGCGTCATGAGCCAGTTCGCGGCGCAGGGCCGCGGCGAAGCGCTGCTGCGGGATCACCTCCCGGACATGGGAGTTGAAATCGCAGTAAGGGCACTTCGCCAGACAGAACGGCCAGTGGATGTAGAGGGAAAGAGGCCCGGGTTGTGATGTGGTTGTCAAATGGCGATCCGGACACCGAACTCCACAACGCGGTCAGGCGGGATGCGCAGGAACTCGGTTGTGGAGGCGGCATTGCGCAGGAGCAGAAGGAAGATCCACATCCGCCAGAGCTGCATCTTCGGTACGCGTGAGCGGACGACCAGCTCATGCGAGGTGAAGTAGGAGGCCTGGATGGCGTCGAATGCCACGCCAAGCGCGTTCAGTTCCAGCAGGGCGCGGGGGAGGTTCGGCATCTCCATGAAGCCATAGCGGACGATGACACGGTGGATGTTGGGTGCCAGTTCCTGAACGATGGTGCGATGCCCGCGTTCGGCTTCCGGCTGGTCGAGGTTCTCGACCGTCACGAACAGGATGTGATCGTGAAGAACCTTGTTGTGTTTGAGATTATGCAGCAGCGAATTCGGCACGATGTCCGGGTTGGCGGTCAGGAAAACGGCCAGACCGGGAACGCGGATCGTGCGGGACTGCGGCAGTCGGGCGAGGAAGGAACCCATCGGCATGGAATCCGCCTGCTGCCGGGCTGCAATGAGGCTGCGTCCGCGCTTCCAGGTGGTCATGATGATGGTGCTGATGATGCCGATCGCCAGCGGGACCCAGCCACCATCGGGGATCTTGAGCACGTTCGCCGAGAAGAAAATGCTGTCCACGATGAAGAAGAAACCGAAGACGATCGCAACCGTTGCGGATTTCCATTTGAAGACGCGGCGGAACACGACCATCGCCAGCACGCAGGTGCACAGGAACGTGCCCGTCACGGCGATACCGTAAGCTGCGGCGAGGGCCGAGGACGTGCGGAACGCCAGCACCAGAACCAGCGCGCCGGAGGCCAGGATCCAGTTGAGAGAGGGCAGGTAGATCTGCGCTTCCTCGGAGGCATTGGTGTGCATGATGCGGGTGCGCGGCAGATAGCCGAGCTGGATGAGCTGGCGGCACAGGGAGAAGCTGCCCGAGATGCCGGCCTGCGAGGCGATTACGGTCGCAAACGTCGCAAGGACCAGCATCGGGATCTGAGCCCAGTGCGGCACCAGAAGATAGAAAGGGTTGGACAGGGCGTGCGGATCGCGGATCAGCAGGGCGGCCTGTCCGAAATAGTTCAGCGTGAGCGACGGCAGGACGAAGAACAGCCATGCCTTGCGGATCGGCGCACGGCCGAAATGGCCCATATCGGCGTAAAGCGCTTCCGCACCTGTCACGGAAAGCACGACCGAACCCAGCGCGATGAACGACAGATAGCCGTGCATGATGATGAATTCGAGCGCGAACGTCGGGGAGAGGGCAAGCAGGATGTGCGGGTAGAGGAAGATCCCCTTGATGCCGAGAATGGCGAGCACCGCGAACCAGGCCACCATGATGGGTCCGAACGCCTTGCCGATCTTGCCGGTTCCCAGAACCTGCACCGAGAACAGCCCCACCAGCACGACCATCGCCAGGGGGATGATGATGTGGCTGGCCGAGGGGACGGAAGTTTCGATACCTTCCACGGCCGAAAGCACCGAAATGGCCGGGGTGATGATGCTGTCGCCAAAGAACAGACAGGTACCGGCAATGCCGACGAGGCCGAAGAGCCATCGGAAATGCTGTGACTTGCAGACGCGCTGGGCCAGGGACATCAGCGCGATGATGCCGCCCTCGCCATCATGGTCGGCCCTCATGATGAGGATGACGTATTTGATGGTGACGATGAGCATCAGCGCCCAGAAGGTCAGGCTGGCAAGCCCCATGATTTCCCAGGGCTGGGCCGGCGCCTTCGGCGAACTGACGATGCTGACCGAGGATTGCAAAGCGTAGAGCGGGCTTGTGCCGATATCGCCATAGACCACACCCAGAACCGCGAGCAGGGCGCCCATGCCGGCGGGACGCTCATGGCCGGAGCCCTCTTCTCCACCGCCGATTTCGTGGGTGTGTCCCTCCGAGCGGGCCTGCTCGATCGTCTGCACGATTCCGGCGGAGTCGTTGGGAATTCCTACGCCATGAGGAGGGTTGGAGGCGTGGTCACCGTCATGTTCAGGCATTGCTGGTTCCATTTACGGGCGTCAATAGAATGCCGTTGTCTACTGTCGCAGCACCCTTCAAGCGCGGCTCCGCATCACGGCAACTGTCCCTCATGACAAGATTTCTGCGACGGACGCAAGCCGCGTGTCAGGATTGTGGCGCGGGACGGCTTCCGAAAATGGCTGTCCCGACCCGGACCAGCGTTGCATTTTCGGCAATGGCCTTCTCAAAATCCGCCGACATGCCCATTGACAGCACCGGTAGCCCGTGACGCCCGCCCATCTGGCGCAGGAGACGGAAATGCGGGGTGGGGTCCTCGCCTTCGGGGGGGATGCACATCAGGCCACGGATTTTCGGACCGAATCTTTCGAGCGAGGCTTCGATGAAAACATCGGCCTCTTCGCGTGGCACGCCGGATTTCTGCGGCTCGTCGCCGGTGTTGACCTGCACGAGAAGCTCCGGAAGACGCCCGGCCTTCTGCGCGCCTTTCTCGATGGCATCGGACAGGGACAGGCGGTCGAGGCTCTCGATCATGTCGGCGATCTGGCAGGCTTCGGCCGCCTTGTTGGTCTGAAGTCCGCCGATGATGTGCAGTCGCAGATCCGGGAAGGTCTGGCGCAGTTCGGGGAATTTCGAGGCGGCTTCCTGCACGCGGTTTTCGCCGAACAGGCGCTGGCCGGCGTTCAGGGCGGCTTCCACGCTCTCGATCGGATGGAACTTGCTGACGGCGACGAGGGAGACATCCCCTGCCGGGCGTCCGGCCTGTTCGCAGGCCCGGGCAATGCGGCTGCGGATGGCGGCAAGGTTCTCGCGGATAGGGTTCTGGGCAGTAAGATCGGACATGTCTGGAGAAGACGCCATTGCGTCCGTGGCCGCAAGATGCGATTTCGGCAGGATGCGAGAGATCGATAGCCTGTCATGACCCAGACCCCTTCCAACACGTCGCCCCGCAATCCGGCCTCCAAAACCCGGAACGGCGGACCACGCCGCCCCCAGGGAGGCCGCACGCCGCAGCGCCGTCCCGCGCCGGACCCGACGCGCGATCTGGCCTTTGATATCGTCTGTGGCGTGGTCGAACATCGCCGGATGCTGGAGACGACGCTGGACCGTGCTGGCGCGATGGACGCACGCGACCGTGCGTCCGCGCACCGTCTGGCGGCAACGACCCTGCGTCATCTCGGCAGCATGACCGAGCTGCTCCAGCCCCTGCTGCGGCGCGAACCGCCCGAGCCGGTGCGCTGTGCGCTGCTCATGGGGGTGGCACAGCTGCTGCATCTGGAAACGCCGCCTCATGCCGCCGTGGGTACGATCGTGGACCTGCTTCGCCGTCGCGGTCTGGCACCGTTCGCGGGGCTGGCCAACGCCGTTCTCCGGCGTGTCGCGCGTGAGGGGCAGGAGCTTCTGGACGGTCTGGACGAGGACCGGCTGGATGTGCCGCCCTGGCTGTGGAGTGCGTGGGGCAAGCGGGCGCGGGCGATTTCGCGTGGTCTGCATCGTGAGGCGCCGCTGGATCTGACGCTGCGTCCGGGGGCTGTTGCACCGGAGGGCGGCGAGGTGCTGCCGACCGGCTCCGTCCGTTATCCGGCCGGGACGCGGATTACGGCTCTGGAAGGGTTTGAGGACGGCGCGTTCTGGGCGCAGGACGTGGCGGCGACGATACCGGTGAAGCTCATGGGAGACGTGGCGGGCAAGTCCGTCGTGGATCTCTGCGCGGCACCCGGCGGCAAGACGGCGCAGCTTGCGACGGCGGGCGCGCATGTCGTGGCGGTCGAGCGTGAGGAAGCGCGGGCGAAGCGGCTTGAGGAAAACATTGCGCGTCTGAAGCTCTCGGCCAAGACGGTCGTGGCGGATGCTGCGACATGGCGTCCGGATGCGCCGGTGGACATGGTCCTGCTGGATGCGCCGTGTTCCGCGACAGGGACACTGCGGCGCCATCCGGATGTGCTGTGGATCAAGCGGCCGCGGGATGTGACGGCACTGGCGGAAGGGCAGGATGCGCTGATCGACGCAGCGCATGAGATGCTCAAACCGGGTGGCATCCTGCTTTACGCCGTATGCTCGCTGCAGGACGAGGAAGGTCCGGAGCGGATCAAGGCCGCGATTGCGCGTGGCGGCTGGAAGTTCGATCCGTTCTCGGAAGCCGAACTGGCGGATATGGCCGTCGCGCGGACTTGGGACGGGATGTTCCGTACCCATCCGGGCCTGTGGAGCGAACTCGGCGGCATGGATGGCTTCTTCGCCGCGCGTCTGATCAAGGTCTGATGTCGCCCGGCATCAGGGTTGCATAAGCCCCGATGCCGGATGCTCCGCCTCAGGGGGCCGGGTTGGAGTGGACCTGATGGATGGCGTTGATCTTCTCTTCCAGTTCGGGCGTGATGGTCACGTTTTCCGCGCCGAGGATGGTGCGGAGCTGGTCGAGGCTGGTGGCGCCGATGATATTGGACGTCACGAAGGGCCGTGAGGTCACGAAGGCAATGGCGAGCTGGACGGGGTCGATCCCTTCCTCGCGGGCGAGGGCGTGATAGGCCGTGACGGCCTCATCAACGCCGGGCTTCTGGTAACGCTGGCCACGATCGAACAATGTGGTGCGTGCGCCGGCGGGACGGGCGCCGTTGAGATATTTCCCGGTCAGATAGCCCTGAGCCAGCGGGGAATAGGCCAGCAGGCCAACCTTTTCCTGAAGTGCCATTTCCGCCAGTCCGATCTCGAACGTCCGGTTGATCAGGTTGTAGGCGTTCTGGATGGAGGCCACGCGAGGCAGGCCGGTGCGGGAGGCTTCCAGAAACTTCGACACACCCCAGGCCGTCTCGTTGGAGAGGCCGACATGGCGGATCTTGCCTTCATTCACGAGATCGCCGAGGACACCGAGCGTTTCTTCGATGGGAACGGATGTTTCTTCCGGCAGGTCGCGGAACGTCGTGCCGCCTGCGCCGAACAGGCCGATTTTCCGGTCCGGCCAGTGAAGCTGGTAGAGGTCGATGTAGTCCGTGCCGAGGCGTCGCAGGGAGCCTTCGAGCGCATAGCGGATCTGGCGCGGGGTCAGGCGGGCTTCCTCGCCATCGGGCCGGAACCACGGCATGGCGGTGCGTCCGACAACCTTGCTGGCGATGACGAGGCGGTCACGGCTACCGCGGGCTTTCAGCCAGCTTCCGATGATGGTTTCCGTTGAGCCCTGTGTCTCGGCGCGGGGCGGGATGGAATAGAGTTCGGCTGTGTCGATGAAGTTGATGCCGTGGTCCAGCGCCATGTCGAGCTGGGCGTGGCCTTCGGCTTCGGTGTTCTGCTGACCGAAGGTCATGGTGCCGAGGCAGATTTCGCTGACGGCAATGCCGGTGCGGCCAAGTTCACACTGTTTCATGGAAAAGACCTGATCAGAAAATGGGGGAAGCCCCCAGCATGGAAGGTCCGGCACCATTGATCAAGGTGCGGGCCTGTCCGGGCCGAGGTTACGGGGCCAGTGTCACGATGACGCGCAGACCGCCGCTCGGTCGGTTTTCGAGGCGGACATTGCCGCCCTGACCGTGCAGGATCGTCCGGGCGATCGAGAGGCCCAGACCACTGCCGCCGGTTTCGCGATTGCGGCTGCTCTCGATGCGGACGAAGGGCTCGAACACGCGGTCCAGTTCGCTTTCGGGCAGGCCGGGGCCGTTATCCTCGATCAGGATCTTGACTACGTTGCCCTTCTCGCCCGGATGGGTGGCGGGGATGAGCGTGACATGCGCGTTGCCACCATATTTCAGGGCATTGAGGATCAGGTTGTTCAGGGCACGTTTGAGCGCTACCGAGCGGGCCTTGATCCGGACGGGAACATTGGGCGGCTCGTAGAACAGGTCGTCGGCTTTGTCTGGTAGGCTTTCGGCTGCCTCGTCCATGATGGTCTGGAGCAAAGCGCGCAGGTCGAGCGAGACGATGGGTTCGGCGGACGCGCTGTCCCGCCCGAAGGCCAGAGTAGCCGAAACCATGGCTTCCATTTCATCGAGATCGGCCAGAACCTTGTTGCGCAGTTCCTCGTCGTCAATGAATTCGGCGCGGAGTTTCAGGCGTGTGATGGGCGTGCGCAGGTCATGGCCGATGGCGGTCAGCATGAGTGTGCGGTCCGTCACGAAACGGCGGATACGCAGGGCCATCGTGTTGAAGGCGATGGCGGCGCGGCGGATTTCGGAGGGGCCGTTCTCGGGCAGGGCAGCTGTATGAACATCCCGGCCCAAGGCTTCGGCGGCATTGGCCAGCGTTCTGACAGGCGCGATCAGGCGCTGCGTGGCCCAGACGATCATCGCACTCCCGGCAATCGACATGACAAGGAAAGCGATCATGAAAGTCGGGGAGCCGAACGGATTGGGCAGAGGGGTGACGAAACGCACCACGAGCCAGCAGTCCCGGTCCGGCAGGAGGATCGAGGTCGAATGCGTGCGCATTTTCTGCCCGATCAGGACCTTGCGCGGATAGAGCGAGGACGGCAGGAGCGCCCAGCGCATGAAGGGTGGCATGTCGCGGCGGCGTATGGTGCCGGGAAAGCGTGGCTCTCCGTTCAGATGCTCGGCGTCCGGATGTTCGCCATCGGGGTGTTCGGGAGGAAAATGGAACTCCGGTCCGCCCGGTGGCCCGCCCAGTGGTCCTCCAGGCGATCCCATCGGGCCGGGGAAGCCCGGGCCTCCCATATCGGGGCCGGGATGCGGCATGCCCGGATCCATCGGGCCGGGAGGCGGAAAGCCCTCATGGCCCGATGGATCATCATGCAGGCGGTGCAGGAAAGACGGCGATGCCATCGCCGGGAACGGGATTTCATGCCCCTCGATCAGCGGGTCCGGCTCCTTGATCAGCAGGACCGTGACGTTGGAGGGGATATGCAGGTCGTCGATCGCATCGTGTCGGTCGGCGGGTTTGGCTTCCGCGACCGTGCGATAGATCGAAAAGACCTGAACCTGTTCTTCATGGACCTGACTGCGCTCTTCCAGATCGAAGCGGTCCAGCGCGTAGATTCCGAGCCCCGCCGCTTCCACGACCGCAAGGCCCACGATCAGCAGAAGGCTGGTCCGGGCGACGAGAGACCGTGGCAGGATGTGCATCGGGTTCAGAGACGCTCCACTTCCGCTGCGAGCACGTAGCCACCGCCACGGACCGTTTTGATGACCTGTGCGTTGCGGCCGTCATCCTCAAGCTTGCGGCGCAGGCGGCTGATGGCGACGTCGATGGCGCGGTCGAACGGGCCGGCCTGACGGCCACGGAGCAGTTCGAGCAGCGTGTCACGCGTCAGGACGCGGTTGGCGCGCTCGAGCAGGGCCATGAGCAGATCGTATTCGCCGCCCGTGAGGGAGACTTCCGCTCCGTCCGGGTTCAGCAGGCGGCGGCGCACGGGGTCGAGGCACCAGCCGGCGAAATGGATCTTGCGGGTATCGGACGCCTGACGTTTGTCCTCGACATCGACCGTCCGGCGCAGGACGGCGCGGATACGGGCGAGCAGTTCGCGCGGATTGAACGGCTTGGCGACGTAATCGTCCGCGCCGAATTCGAGGCCGATGATCCGGTCCGTTTCGTCGCTCATCGCGGTGAGCATGATGATGGGGATGTTGTCCTGCGAGCGCAGCCAGCGCGCGACTTCCAGGCCGCTCTCGCCGGGCAGCATCAGGTCCAGCACCACGAGCTGATAATGCCCGTTGGCCCAGGCTTTGCGGGCTTCCCGTGCATCGCGGGCCGCCGTGACGCGGAAATGGTTGCGCTCAAGGAACTGGCTCAGCAGTTCGCGGATCTCGCGGTCATCATCCACGACCAGAAGATGGGGCAGGGTTTCCGTGCTCATGACCAGAGGCCTTTCGGGAATGCTGTAACCGCGTTCAGACTGCTGATGCCGCCCGACCGGAAAACGGCATTTCCGGCCGGGACAGACAGGGAAGCGATGTTAGGCCAGCCAGGGCGGAACAGGCAGGTTTTTCGCACGCAGGAACTCCGGATTGAACAGCTTGGACTGATATCGGGCACCACCGTCGCACAGAATTGTAACAATCGTATGTCCGGGACCAAGTCTGCGTGCCGTCCGTATTGCCGCAGCAACATTGATTCCGGACGAGCCACCTACCGACAGACCTTCTTCGTAAGTCAGGGAAAAGATCTGCTCCAGCGCTTCGGCATCGGGGATGCGTTCGGCGTCATCGGGATGAGAACCTTCGAGATTGGCCGTCACACGGCCCTGTCCGATGCCCTCGGTGATGGAGCCGCCCGTGATGGTGAGGTCATTGGATTTGACCCAGCCATAAAGCGCGGAACCTTCCGGATCGGCGAGGACGATACGCGGGGCCGCCTTTCCGGCAGCCTGAGCCTGATCGCGCAGCCCGAGTGCGATGCCCGCCAGCGTGCCGCCGGTGCCGCAGGCGCAGGTGAAGGCATCGACCTTCCCGCCCGTCTGCTCCCAGATCTCGCGCGCCGTGGTGGCGCGATGGCCTTCGCGGTTGGCGGTGTTGTCGAACTGGTTGGCCCAGAACCCGCCGATCTCTTCGGCCAGGCGGCGCGAGACGTGAACATAGTTGCCCGGATCGCGATACGGCTTGGCTGGAACGAGGCGGAGATCGGCGCCGATCATGCGCAGGAAGTCCAGCTTCTCACGGCTCTGTGTTTCCGGCACGACGATCACGGCCTTGCAGCCGACGGCATGGGCGACCAGTGTGAGGCCGATTCCCGTATTGCCGGCCGTTCCCTCCACGACCGTCCCGCCGGGCTTCAGCGCTCCGCTTTTCAGCGCGTCCTCGATGATCGCCAGGGCTGCACGATCCTTGACGGAGCCGCCGGGGTTCATGAACTCGGCCTTACCGTAGATGTCACAGCCCGTTTCCTCCGAGGCGCGTCTGAGGCGGATGAGGGGGGTGCCCCCGATCGCGGCGGTCATGCCCGGAGAGATGGTCTGCCATCCCGTCGTGGGGGGCTGGGGGATGGTTTGGCGGTTCGGGGAGATGTCAGTCATAGTTCACTCCTGTGCTGGGTGAATTATAGAACGCGTTTTGGAAGGATGAGGAAGAGCATGAAGGTCCTGACGGCAAGACAGGCATGGGAAATGCTTGAAAAAGACCCTGAAAACGCCACCGGCAATGCCGATGAAGGCGCGCCGCGTCCCATTCTGGTGGATGTCCGCACACCGCCGGAATGGATGCATGTGGGCCTGCCGGACGCCGACGCGATGACCGCGCCGCTCCTGTGCATCACCTGGCAGCCGGACCGCCAGCAGGAGTTCGTGGAAGCGCTGCTCGAAGCCGTCCCCGACCAGCAGACGCCGCTGCTGTTCCTGTGCCGGTCGGGGGTGCGCTCGCATCATGCCGCACTTCTGGCGGAAAACGCCGGTTATGCGGATGTCAGCAATATCGTGGACGGATTCGAGGACCAGCACGGCCCCGGCAAAGGCTGGCGCTCCAGCGGCCTGCCGTCCTCTTACATGCCGCTGTCGGGTTCCTGATCCGCATCGTAATGGACTTCCAGCACGGCGCACCACGGATAACGGCTGTCATAGCTGTGCCCTGAGCCATCGGCGATCATGCCGTTGGCGTCCGTGGGAACATGGGTGAGGGCCACGGCATCATCCACGTTACCGCCGACGATGCTCAGCTCATGCCCGAAGGGCTGGGCATTCTGGTTCGTCGCGGACACGATGCCGCAATGGGCCGGAAAGCCGTAGCTCGTGGGCAGCATGGAGAAGGTGACGGTCTTGCTGCGCCCGCGGCCGACGCAGATCAGGTCGCCGATCTTCGGGGCATAAGTGCCCGGATCATGCGCCGTAACACCGCTGGACTGCCCGCTGGCGGCGGCGTTGATGTAGGTCGAGTGATTGGGCGAATACGGGAAGCGGTCATTGGCTCCGGCGACCCGCATCACATAGGAAATGAAAGCTGCGGACCACGCGTAATGGCCGTCATGCTCGATCTCGAAGCGTGTGCCCTGGGAGTCCGTCTTGCCCGTCCAGCCGACTTCCGTTTCATACGGGTCCTGCCCGATCCACCAGTACTCGCCAACACGCTGCCACAGGCCGGGCAGGCGTTCGGGCTTCAGTGCGGCATCGGTAGGTTCGGGACGGTCTTCGGGATCATCATCCGAGACAGGTGAGCCGAACATCCGCCATTCGCGCAGGGCGATGGCGGCGACGTCCTGACGGTTGAACGGTTCGAAATTGCGGGTGGCGAAATCCGGGACGTGGCTGTCATAGCCAGCCGGACCAGTGGTTCCGTTCGCATACTGGGCGTTCGGCGTGCGGGCCGGGTACGGGCGGACACTCTGCTGGCTGGAACATGCAGCCAGTGCGAGCAGGGCGGCCGTAGCAGCTGCTCGCCTGAAAATATGCGAATCTGGCACTGTTATCCTCGTTGGGGGATCTGTTTCCTAGGCTGAATGAAGGGCCAAGACGACCGGGGCGTCAAGGACGGGCGCTCAGAGGGGCATGGCTGGCCGCATGGGCCGCCATGATTTTCGTACAGGCTTTCTCAAGCAGTGGCACGCCCGTGGGAAGGAACCAGATGCCGAGCAGAACTGTCGAAACCAGCGTGTTCATGATCATCCGCATCGGAGACGGGAACGCCGCCCTGAAGAGAAGGGTGGCTGTCACGATGCAGATGACCGGCAGGAGCAGGAGATAGAAAAGCAGGCACCATCCGAAAAGCGGCTCGTTGTCGGGGCTGGACAGGGCCATGCCAGTGCCGAGCCCTACCGGGAAGAAAAACGCTCGCGACCATTCCGGCAATAACGTTGGCCATCAGGAAACCCCGTATGATGCGGAACCACAGCGGAAGAAGGGCCGCAGGTGGTTCCACGGAGACCGGAACAGGAGATGGCATTGCGCAGTCCAGCTCCTGGCAGGAGGACACGCCTCAGTGGGCTTTCGTCTGCTCCGGAAAGAGGGACTGCAGCCCGGCCTCGGATGCACCACAGCGGCCCCGCTCGGTGATGAGACCCGTCACGAGGCGCGCGGGCGTGACGTCAAAGGCAGGGTTGGCTGCCGGGCTGTTGAGCGGAGCGATCCGGACGCGGCCAGCTTCCCCGTTGCTGTCGAGTCCCGTCATGAACAGGACTTCGTCGGCGCTGCGCTCCTCGATCGGGATGTCCTTCACGCCGTCGCGGACGCGCCAGTCGATCGTCGAGGACGGCAGTGCCACCCAGAACGGGACATTGTTGTCATGGGCCGCGAGCGCCTTGAGATACGTGCCGATCTTGTTGGCGACATCGCCCTGAGCAGTCACACGGTCGGTGCCGACGATGACCATGTCCACACGACCGGCCTGCATGTAATGCCCGCCGGCATTGTCGGCGATGACGGTATGCGGCACGCCATGGCTGCCAAGTTCCCATGCGGTCAGGAGGCTGCCCTGATTGCGCGGACGGGTCTCGTCCACCCAGACATGCACGGGGATGCCCTCGTCATGCGCCATGTAAATCGGGGCGAGGGCCGTGCCCCAGTCCACGGTCGCGATCCAGCCGGCATTGCAATGCGTCAGCAAGTTCACCTGTCCCTGTTTGCCCTTGCGCTCCCAGATTTCGCGGATCAGTTCCAGCCCATGGCGGCCGATGGCCTCATTGACCTGCACGTCCTCATCGCAGATCGCATCGGCCTCGACATAACCCGCCGCAACGCGCTCCGTCGGCGGGACGGCTTTGAGGCGCGCAACCATCCGCTCGATGGCCCACCGCAGATTGATGGCCGTCGGGCGTGTGGCCACCAGAAAGGTTGCGGCCTTCTCCAGAGCCTCGTCTGATGCATCGTCCTGAAGCGCGAAAACCAGCCCATAGGCCGCAACGGCCCCGATCAGCGGCGCGCCACGCACCTGCATGCTGGTGATGGCGTCAGCGACGGCGCCCACATCCCGAAGCTCCAGGATCTCCACGTTCCAGGGAAAGCGGGTCTGATCGAAAATCCGGATGCTGCTCGCATCATCGGAAGGGCGCCAGAGACTGCGATAGGAAATGCCGTTGATTTTCAAGGGAACGCTCCTTGCGGACGGAAAAGGAGGGTGGGTCGCTGACCGGCCCGCAAAAACAGGGGCCCGCGCGGCCCGCGACATGCTGGACCAGAGGTTCCTGCATGTGCGTGATCCGCCGTCCTAACTCAAGACCCTTCGCGTGAAACTTTCACGCCCGAGGTTCAGAGAACCCTGTCGAGAATGGCTCTGGCGCTGTCTTCCCAGGGAACAGGCTGGAATTCAGCCCGGACCTTCGCTGTCCACGCCGCCAGCCCCTCGGGATCCTCGATCGTCTCGCGGATCACCGTATAGGCATCATCAAGGCTGTAGGGGCTGAAATATCGCCCGAGCGGCCCGCCAGCCTCGGGAATGGAGGTCGTGTTGGACACCACGCACGGGCGCCCCATGGAAAGGCTTTCCGTCACCGGCAGACCCCAGCCTTCAAAGAAAGACGGGAAAACGGTGAAGCTGCAATCGGCGTAAAGGCGGCGAAGCTCCTCGTCCGTCGGATTGCGGATGAACCGGATCTTGCCATTCAGCCAGTCCGCATTTTCAAGCTGCTGCATGAAATCGGAAACCAGCCAGCCCTCCCGCCCTGCAAAAACAAGGGTCGGCACCCGCTCAGCCGGCATTTCTTCCAGCATCCGCCGCCAGACCCGGAAGAGCAGGGCATGGTTCTTGCGGGCCTCAATGGTCGAAACAAACAGCACATAAGGCTCACGCACCAGCGCTTCCGCACTCATGCGCCCATCGGCCAGACCAAACCCGGTCCCCAGGGGAATGGGATGGACAGGAATATCCGTCCCGATGTCCTGTTCCGCGAGATAAGCCCGCACGTCTTTTGCCGTGGCATGGCTGATGGCGAAAAGCGTATCGGCGAGAGGCAGGATGTCCTGATGCCAGGCGCGGAACGTCGTGATGATGCCGCGGTTGCACCACTCCGGACAGCGGATGGGGACCAGGTCGTACATGAGCAGCGCGTAGGACAGCCGCAGGTCGTCGCGCAGCCATCTGACGGTCTGGCTGTAACTGGCGTGGTGCCAGGGGGAGCCAAGGGTCAGGAAGACATCGCCGGGGCGGGCGACATCTGCGAGCTGTGTGCCTTCCGAGAAGGTTGGCAGTTCCGGCCGCCGGGAACGACGCGCGTCGAGGCGGGTCTGGAGGGATTTCAGACCAAGCCGGGCGAATGTGCGGGGGAGGCTGGCAAGACCTTTCAGGATCCGGCTTTCCGTCCGCAGGAACGCGGAGAGCGTGTCTTCCGGCGCAACCTGTTCGAGCGCCTGGAATGTCAGGGGCGGAGCATTGACCGAAGACGAGCCGGGTTTGATGCTGCTGTTTGTGGCCTCGCGAAACACGGTTTCGACCATGGTCCAGTCGACGGTCCTGAAATCACGGGCATCCGTGGCACCTGGGCCACGGCGCACGAACTGGACGTTATGGCCGGCGAGGTTGCGCAGGGCCGATCCGATTTCGAACACGACGCGCTGGATGCCGCTTGGCCGGCTGTGATGCAGCAGGTGATGCAGCAGATCGTCGATGTCGATCCACAGGGTCATGATGTCTGTCCGTTCATACGGCCCATCAGATGGGCGGAATGGCAGGCGTCGAGGATCGCATCTGCACTGCATTCCCAGGGGACAGGTCTGAACTGCTCGCGGACCTCGTCCTGCCATTTTTTCAGGCCGGGCCTGTCCTCGATTGTCTCCCGGACAACACGATAGGCTTCGTCGAGGTCTTCGGGGTTGAAGTACCGCGTCAGCGGGCCGCCTGCTTCGGGGATGGAGGTCGTGTTCGACGCGATGCAGGGACGTCCGTTGACGAGGCTCTCGGTCACGGGCAATCCCCAGCCTTCATAAAGGGACGGGAAAATCGTGAACATGCAGCCATCGTACAGATGGGCCAGTTCCTCATCCGACGGGTCACGGAGAAGACGGATTTTTCCTCGCAGCCATTCGGTATTTTCAAGCTGCTGCATGAGGTCGGAAACGAGCCAGCCAACCCGGCCCGCAAAGACGAGGGTCGGAACCTGATCCCGCGGCAGGTCCGTCACGAGACGGCGCCAGATGCGGAATGCCAGCAGGTGGTTCTTGCGGGCCTCAAGGGTGGACACGAACAGAACATAGCTGCCCTTCGCGGGAAGGCCCCTGGGACGTTCGTTTCCGATCCTGCGGGGCGGCCCGAAGCCGCTGCCGATCGGGATGGTCTGTACGGGCGCCAGCAGTTTCAGGCGCTGTTTGCGGGCGTAATCCTCTACGGTCTCGGCCGTGGCATGGCTGATGGCCAGAAGGCGACCGCACTGGGGAAGGGTGGTGTCGAGCCAGTGCCGGAAATCCCGGATCAGGGAAATCGCGCACCATTCCGGCCGGACGGCGGGAATGAGATCGTAAAGCAGCAGGACGGGCTGAATGCCGTAGGTCCTGCGCATCTGGGCCAGGCGTTCGCCGAAATCGGGTTCCGACCATGCCGCACCGAGGATCAGAAAGATATCGCCGGGTTTTGGAACGTCGTCCGAGGTGGCTGCGGGCGCGGCTGAGGACAGGGGGGCCTGCGCTGTGTGGTGCGACGGGGTGGTCCGCTGGAACTTCGTGCGGGCGTAACGGCGTAAAAGCTGAAGGGCTCTGAGCTGATTGACGGCAAGGTTCAGGAGCGGACGTGCCAGTTCCGGCGGCAGGCTTTCAATCCGCCGGATAATGGCATGACGCAGACGGCGCATCAGGGAGTGGGACGGCGCATGGGCAGCGCTGCGCTCCCCTCCTGCATGAAGGGGAGTTGCTTCGTCTGTATGGGCGGAGAAAAGCGTGTTCAGCGCGTCAAAGGAGACGGGAGACAGGAGAGGGCCTGCCTCGGGGTTTCCATCTGTGTTCCGACGGGTGAGGACGATGCTGCCGATATCCGGTTTCGCGGCAGCCTGCTGGCGGATGACACTGAGTATTTCGAAGACAAGACGCTGGATGCCGCTGGGACGGGTATTGTTTTCGAAATACCGGAAGATATCTTCGACATCGATCCAGATGGTGTACTCTTTGGTCATGTGTCCGGACTGGCTTCGCTATTGCCGACGAAATCATCGGTCTTTCAAATATCGTTAACGCGGTGTTGTAGAATAATTATCGCCTTATGGGCAAGGGGCGGTCATAACATCGCAGGTGAGTGAGTATCTTCCCTGAATATTCGCCATGATACATTTCATCAAACTTGCGACATGTTTCCGACATATTTTATTTTTTCTGGAAACATATTCGGGATTCTGGTGTGTTTCCTGAAGTATTCTGTTGCGAAGGTCCTGCCGGACAGTGTGGCGGGGGCTGACTTTTCAGGGGCTCGTAATCATGGTCCTGGAAGCTCCTGTGTTTCGTTCGGCAGTAACATGATCGCCTCCGAAGCAGGCTCGTTTTTCTTCTGACCATTCCTTAAAGACGGTTAGAAAAAGAGACGGACGTTTGCCGATGATTGCTGCCTTGTGAGAGCCACCACAAAGATAGGAATGAGTGCGTTCGCGCTCTATTTCGCACTCTCTGCCTTACTGCTTGTCAAAGGGTTTTCCCTGCGTCACCACCTGATTGGTGTGGGGGCCGATGTGGAGTCCTTTGCCTGGATGCTTTACTGGTGGCCCTGGGCCATCGGGCACGGCATCAATCCGTTTGTGACGGATCTGGCGTGGAATGGCCTGGGCTATAACCTGACCTGGGCAACCGCATTGCCGACATTCGGGCTTCTCCTTGCGTCTCTGACGTGGCTGGGGGGGCCGGTTCTGACAACCAATCTTGTGATCCTACTGGCCCCCGCCTGTGCGGCTTTCGCGGCATTCTTGTTGCTGCAGTCCGTGACCGGACGCTGGGTGCCAGCGTTTCTGGGGGGGCTGGTTTTCGGGTTTTCGCCGTATGAGATGGGGCAGTCGCTTGGTCATCTCAATCTGACGAGCGTCGCTCTGGTGCCGGTCTGCCTGCTTTTGTGCAAAGCGTATCTCGACCAGACGATCACAAGCCCCCGCTTTATTGCGGCGCTGTCGATGACTGCACTGCTCCAGCTCGGTATCTCCACGGAGGTCCTGTTTACTTCCGCCGTAATGGGGGTTGTGACCTGGTGCGTGTTTGTGGCGACTGCGCCGGGCAAGGCACGACACATTTATCTTCTGCTGGCACGTGATGTCGTGCTGGCAGGGATTGTAACGATTATTCTTGCATCGCCGTTTTTATTCTATCTGGTCAAGGGCATGAAGGTCGTGCCGGGGCAGCTGAATGATGCGGATTTCTATTCTGCTGACATTCTCAATTTTCTGGTTCCAACGCCGGTGACGCTGCCTGGTGGGGCGCTGTTCAGTTCGATATTCCGGCAGTTTACGGGGAATATCAGTGAGCAGGACGCTTACATCGGGTTGCCGTTTTTTCTTCTGGCCGTCTATTTTTCAACCATCGCATTCCGGAGTTCGCTTCTGGTGACGCGGTGTGTGCTGGTGTTCTGGATTTCCGTTCTTTTCTCGCTGGGAGGTGTTCTCCATTCCGGGAAGACCGTCGTCCATGTTCCCCTGCCATGGCATCTCGTGGATCATCTGCCGGTTGTGAGCTCGGTTCTTCCAGTCAGATTTGCGATGTTTACCAGTCTGGCTCTGGCTGTCCTGTGCGCGGTGTTTCTCGCGCAACGTGCGACAGTAGGCCGCTATGGCGTTGTTCTATGCGGGCTCCTGTTCCTGTTTCCCGCTCCGGCGGCGCAGGGCTGGGAAGCGACGACGTCCAGTCCGTTTTTCACCGAGGCCAGTATAAAGCGTCATTTCGGCGACGATCCTGTCCTGGTTGTCCTGCCGTTCGGGTATCTGGGGCATTCCATGGCGTGGCAGCTCCAGTCCGGCTACGCCTTCCGTCAGACAGGCGGATATCTCGGCTATACTCCGACCAGTGAACATAACGACGCTGTTCTTTCAGCCTTTCTGAATAACGCCATACCGCCGCATTTTGATGAGCAGCTGGGTTTTTACTGCGTCGATCATCATGCGACTGCCATTGTCATCGGGCCCAGGACAAAGGACGTATTGAGGCAGGCGATCCTCGAGACGCACTGGCCGGCTGAACAGGATGGAGACATGATTATCGTGCGGGTCCCGCCGCGCGAGACGCTGCCGCTCTTTCACATTTCGGGAGACTATTGGCCCAGTCCTGCTGAAGTGAACTGGATGGGACAGCAGATCGTGGTCGAGACGGGGGTTGCGCCAGTGCGGCTCGAAATTGGCCGGCCTTATGCCGTTTCTTCACCCGGTGTGTCGGTCTCTACAGGCCATATTATACGACATATTGGCTTTCAGCCTGGAGAGAAGACGGTGATCGATCTCGCGGCGAACAGCAGGACGACAATCCGGGCAGATAAGGTGTTTGTTCCCGCAAAAGAGGGGATCAATACGGATCAGAGGGCGCTTTCTCTCCTGATTGGTCGGCGCTGATGCTGCATGAAGGCGAGAAGGATTTTCGACGCTTGTACGGGTGGTGGATATAAGAATTGAATTCTGTATTTCCATGATGATTTCTGAACCATGGAAATATGCTGGTGGATTTTGAATAAGGTGGGATGATTTCGTGGGAGGGATTACCGTTCGGCAGTGTGTGATTGTTCTTGAAGATGGCGTATCGGGTTCTTTTCCAGCAGAAAGCGCGCGTCCCAAGGCACTTGCTCCATGTGGTGACAGGCCGTTTCTGGCCTGGTCGATGCGAGAAATGCAGCGCTTCGGGGTCGAGGAATTTGTTGTTCTGGTATCTTCCTGCTCTGCGCAGCTTGAAGACGCGATCGAACAGATCCGTTCCTTTTTGCCAAAACCATCTGAAATCATTCTGAGCACCTGTTCTTTTTCTTCGGGGACGGGCGGTGCCCTTCTGTATTCAAAGTCCTTGCTTCAGGAGCGTTTCTTCCTCTGTCACGGAGAAGCGCTGTTTTCGGGCAATCTTTCGCGTTTTCTGCAACAGGCGCGAGAAGGGAACTCTGTTCTGGTCAGGTCTGTCGACGGCTTGAGCCGGTACGGCAATGTTCGCCTGCAGCCTGATGGCGAATATGTGGAAGATTTATATTTTGAGCCTGATCGCTCCAGGACGGCGGGATTTGCCAGCAGCGGCGTTTATATTTTTGATCATTCTGTTTTCGATCATCTGACTGAAAACTCTTCTCTGGAAAAGGATGTTCTTCCGGCCCTCGCGCGAAACCGTAGCCTGAAAGCTGTGCCGCTTTCGGGGGCGTTCTGGGATATCGGGAAGATGGCCGACCATGAAATCCAGGCTCTGGATTTGTCTGGGAGCCTGCTTCGGCCGGCAGTGTTTCTCGACCGGGATGGTGTCATCAATCGCGATCATGGCTGGGTCGGAACGCGTGAGCGGTTTGAATGGGAAAGCAACGTCCGTGAAACTATCGCCCGTATTGCGGATCGTGGATATCATATCTTTATCGTCACGAATCAGTCCGGGATTGCGCGCGGTTTTTATTCCGAGCGCGATCTTGAGCATCTCATGGACTGGGTGATCGACAGTATCCGGGAATACGGTGGAAATGTTGATGACTGGCGATACTGTCCTATGCACCCTGAGGCGGTTATTGAGAAATACCGGGGGACCAGTATGGATCGTAAACCCGGACCAGGAATGCTTCTCGACTTGATGAGGCGGTGGGAACTACGTCCTTCCTGCTGCCTCATGTTCGGCGACCAGCCTTCCGACATGACTGCCGCTCGCGCGGCGGGTATGGAAGGCGTTACCGTGGGGCCTGCGTCGCTCTCAGAACTAATCGCTTCAAGGGAGGGTTTCTGACTTCCTGCGTCCCTTGAGGATCAGGCCGTCGTCTTTCGCAGGCAGTCTTCATAGACATCGCGCAGGGTGTCTTCCCATGCGATCTGTCGTCTCCATCCCAGGGTCGAGGTGATGAGTGTCGCATCGCCTCGGGCAACCGGGATATCCGAAGGGCGCAACCTGTCAGGATCCGTGACGATTTCGGCGTTGATGCCGCTGATGGTCAGAAGATCGTCCAGAATGGAGCGAATGGAACGCGTCTCACCGGAGCACACATTGAAGATCGTGCCCGGCGTCAGCGGCTTCTTCGTTGTGAGGACGTCAAGATAGGCGTCGCACACATCGCGGACATCGAGAAAGTCGCGCTGGGCGTCCAGATTGCCGACGCTGATTTCCGGCTTCTGGAGTCCTTTTGCAATGCGCGCGATCTGGGACGCAAAGGCCGGGACTACGAAATCCGGAGACTGGCCAGGGCCGGTGTGGTTGAACGGACGCATGCGGATGACCCGCAGGCCCTCTCTGGCCATTGCGCCCAGGGCTAGATCGGCAGCAGCCTTGGTCGCGGCATACGTATTGCCCGGGGCGAGAGGGGCATCCTCGGTCAGGGCTGTCCCGCGCTGGAACGTGGTGCCATAGGCTTCTGCTGTGGATGCGAAGAGGAAGGTGCTGTGTGAAACATGTCGCAGCATGGCGCGTGCGACATTGAGCGTTCCGTGCAGATTGACGTCCCAGGCGTGGTCCGGAGATTTCCGGGCTGCACCAATGGTCGAAACGGCGGCGAGATGGACGCAGTGATCCGGTTTTTCGGCAGCGATAACCTTCTCAACAGCCTGCGCATCCCGGATATCCGGGATGGCAGGCACAATCTCGCAGTCGGGGAAGCGTCTCCGCACCTGGTGCTGCAGGTGCTGCCCGACAAAACCCCTCAGCCCTGTTATGAGAAGGCGCATACGTCCGTCCGCTTAAAGGCCGTTGCGTTTGCGGTGGCGGGCCAGATCAGCTTCCACCATCTCGGTGATCATCTCTTCCAGCGTGGTTTCCGGCTCCCAGCCAAGCGCTTTTTTCGCTTTGCTGGCATCGCCCAGAAGAACTTCGACTTCTGCCGGTCGCAGGAAGGCCGGGTTGGTGACAACGTGATCTTCGTAATTCAGACCAACTGAAGAGAAAGCGATACGGCACAGGTCGCGGATGCTTGTGGTGCGGCCTGTTGCGATGACGTAGTCGTCCGGAACTTCCTGCTGGAGCATCAGGTACATGGCACGGACATAATCCCGCGCATGTCCCCAGTCACGGGTGGCATCCAGATTACCCAGGGCCAGTTCTTTTGCCAGGCCGAGCTTGATGCGGGCGACGCCGTCCGTAACCTTGCGGGTTACGAACTCGATGCCCCGCAGCGGGCTTTCATGATTGAACAGGATGCCGGAGGAGGCATGCATGCCGAAGCTCTCGCGGTAATTTACGGTCATCCAGTGCGCGTAAAGCTTGGCGGCGGCATAAGGAGAGCGTGGATAGAACGGTGTTTTTTCGTTCTGCACCGGCTCCTGGATCAGGCCATACATTTCGGAGGAAGATGCCTGATAGAAACGGGCATCGCTTTTGACGATGCGGGCCGCTTCCAGCATGTTGACTGTCCCCATGCCAGTCACGTTTCCGGTCAGCAGCGGCTGCTGCCAGGATGCGGCGACGAAGCTCTGGGCAGCAAGATTGTAGATCTCGTCGGGTTTGACGGTTTCCACAATGCGAATGAGCGAGGACAGGTCCGTCATATTGCCGTCGAGCAGCTCGACATCATCAAGAATGCCGAGCCAGCGGAGACGCTCGCCGATAACATCTGCGGAAGCCGAACGACGCAGGAGGCCTACGACCCGGTAGCCTTTCCCAAGCAGAAGTTGACTGAGATAGGCACCGTCCTGGCCAGTGATTCCTGTAATGAGAGCTGTAGGCATGCTTTTCCCAGTCCGGCTTGATGACAGTCTGCGCCCACCATATGGGCTTATAGGGTTTCAGGGGTTAACCTTCCGTATCACAGTGGTCAATGTCTGAGTGTGGGTCCTGCCTGGACATCCGGAAACGGAAATACAAACTGTCCTGCACAAATCACGAAGAGGTGTCTGTGCGGATGGAAAATATGCTCACCCTGGGGAGGTATGGGAGGTGTCAGTAAATTCTCGACAACTCAAGATTATTTCGGTTACAGGCTGTAGCAAAGTATTTGAATGGAAAGATGATGGCATCTTACAGGAAAACTGAGGGGGCTTCGTTTCATATTCCTGCGGAATCACAGGACTGTCACTCTTCTGAAAGGGAGAGAAAGCCAGCGCTGTCGGCTGTTGAGAAGTATCGTCTGCTTCGTGAGACACGGCGGGTTCTTCGGCGTGAACGTCTCGCCGGGGAGCGGAAAGCCGATCTGCGTTAAGACGCGGACGCCGAGGTTCCGCTGTTCTTCCCGGATATGACGGGAGTATCGGTCATTCCGGGATAGGCTGACAGGTTGGCGAGGGGAGCCGGGCGCCCCATCAGGAAGCCCTGTGCTGTGCTGCAGGAGGTGTGCCTCAGCATTTCGAGTTGGGCTGCGGTTTCGACGCCTTCGGCGATGACTTCCATCGACATGGCGTGCCCCAGTGTCATGATGGCGCTGACGATGCTCTGGGCCTGCGGGTCGTTCAGCATGTCCCGGATGAATGAGCGGTCAATCTTGATCCTGTCGAAGGGAAAACTGCGCAGGTAATTGAGGCTTGAAAACCCGATACCGAAATCGTCCATGACGATCTTGACGCCAAGAGCGCGGATCTTGGTCATGGTTTCCAGATTGCGCTGTACGGCGTCGAGAAAGATGCTTTCTGTCAGTTCGAGTTCAAGGCGTTCCGCCGCCAGACCTGTCTGGAACAGGGTCTGGATTACGGCGGCGTACATGTCATCATGAAGGAACTGGACTGCGGAAATATTGACGGCGACCCTGACATGCGAGGGCAGTCTGCTGACCTGGGCGCAGGCTTCGAGCAGCACCCATCGACCGATCGGGACGATCAGGCCGCTCTCTTCCGCTATGGGGATGAATTCGTTGGGAGAAATGACCCCTCTTGTGGGGTGCTGCCAGCGCAGGAGCGCTTCAACGCATTCGATCCGGTTCGTCCTGAGGCAGATCAGGGGCTGGAATTCCAGGAAAAACTGGTTTGTCTCGAGCGCGCGTTGCAGATCATGTTCCAGCTTCGAGCGATGATGGACATCGGCCTGCATGAGGGGAGTGAATCTGATCCAGTCCGGCGACTGAAGGCGGCGCGCCTCCTTCAGGGCCAGTTCTGCGTAATGACAGGCCGTTTCGAAATGGTAGGTGTCGAACGGGATGAGGCAGCAGCCGATGCTGGCTGTCAGGTGGATCCTGTGTCCGTCTATCGAGAGGGTGGTATGGAAAATATCCCGGATGATCTGGGCCCAGCGGGTTGCCTGGATCGGGTGTTCGTAGGGGAACGGGCAGAAAATGCCGAAATCGTCGCCGCCCAGCCGTGCGGCCATGCACTCCTCGGTCAGGAACGCTCGAAGACGTTGCCCGATTTCATTGAGAACGCTGTCGGCGATGCGGGTGCCATAGCGCTCGTTAATGATGCGGAAACGATTGATGTTGGCGTGTAGAAGAATTCCTGCGGGCTGCCGTGTTGTTCCGTTGCCGAGAAACGCGCTCATACCTTTCTCGAACTCTTCCCGCCCGCACAGCCCTGTAACACTCTCCGGAGGAAGGCTGTGAGATGCAGAGAGGCAGGGGGGAAACGTGATGGCCAGGGCCAGGCAGTCCAGGTCATTGCGTCGAAGCGGAGTCAGCCGGAACGCGACCTGAAAGCTCCGTCCTTCCAGTGTTCGGAGGACACCGGGATGGTAACTGTTATCCGGTGGGGTTTTCCGGACTCCGGGAAGGATATCGCGGATGGCGGGGAAGTTCTGGAGATCGGTTCCGATGCAGGAGAGAAGGGGTCTGTTGGCCTCGATGATCCGGTCCTGATAGAGGATGGCCAGTCCTTCGCTGGAGGCGTCGGCGAGATGATGGATGGGAAACAGCGCGGTGATGTTTTCTCGTGAGGTGCTGCCAGGTACCCTTCCCCGGGGCGCAGTCTTCGGGAAGGTGGCGTCCACGCGGTGTGGAGTCCCTTCCTGGCTGGTCCTCTGGGGAATATGCACGATCATTTCTTATCCTCTGTCTTCGAAGAAGATGGCGCGGTTTTTGTTAAGAAACTGGAAATATCGGACAGTCATGAACTGTCCAAACTGAAACAAAATGTTTCTGAACGAGGACCCGGACATCATGCAGCACCCCGTCCTGACCATTCTGCCACCGCGGGAGCGTTATGAGGCGGGGCATGCGGGGGCGATTTCCCTTCTTGTCAGCCGGGAAGCGCGGTTTTCGGATGTTGTGGCGGGAATGGGACGGATCGGCACGCCTCTGCCTGGCGGGCAATACAGGCCGTTAATCCTGCCCCGGGTTCCGCTCTCACGGAAGTGGCGTCTGCGTTTCGCCTGTGTGGCGATGATGCGGTTTTGTCGCCCTGCTTTGACGGAAATTCACAATCGGCCTGATCTGGCGCGTTTTCTGGCCCGGTTCGGGCCCGTCAGGCTGATTCTCCATAACGATCCCTGCACAATGCGCGGCGCGCGTTCCGTCCGGCAGAGGGAAGATCTTGCCCGGCATGTTCTGGTTTGCGGCGTTTCGGACTGGGTGACCGGGCGTTTTTGTGAAGGATGCGGGCCGGTCCGGACGGAGGTGCAGCCCAACTGTATCGATCTGTCCGTATTGCCGACGGCCGGTCTGCGGCAGAAAGTGGTGCTGTTCGCGGGGCGGGTTGTAGCGGACAAGGGCGTGGACGCGTTTGTCCGGGCCTGGGGTGCGCTCCGGTCCCGGTATCCGGGATGGAGGGCTGTCATCATGGGGGCGGACCGCTTTGGACCCGACTCACCGGAAACGCCTTTTCTGGAAAAGCTGCGGCCTGTGGCCGCGGCTGCGGGGGTCATGATGACGGGATACCGGCCTCATGATGATGTACTGGAGGCGATGGCGGCGGCGGCTGTGGTGGTGGTGCCCAGTCGCTGGGAAGAGCCTTTTGGTATGACTGCGCTGGAAGCCATGGGATGTGGTGCGGCAGTTCTTGCGTCACCTGTGGGCGCGCTGCCTGATCTGGTGGGAGATGCGGCTTTGCTCGCAGCGCCGGACGAAGCCGGGGCGCTGGAACAGGCTCTGAGCCGTCTGATGGACGACGAGGGTCTCAGAGCCCGGTTGGGAGAACGGGGGCGGGAGCGGGCAGCGCTGTTCGATGTTGCGGCTGCCCGTGTCCGGCAGGAAGAGCTGCGGCAGGCGGCGATTGCATTCGCGCGCCGCCCACCGCAGCTTTGAGGTCAGTCCCGTGCCGGGGGCGCCATGAAGGTCGGGTCGATGGGATTGGGGACGTGCCGGGCCAGAATGTCGTCCACGGCTTTCTTTTCCTCGTCGGTCAGGGACCAGCCGAAGACGTCCTTGACGCCTGAGACCTGACCCGGCTTGCGGGCCCCCCACAGGGCGATGACCGGGCCTTGATCGAGAACCCAGCGAACGGCGAAGGCCATCACCGACTTGCCGCGCTTTTCGGCAAGCTTTTCGAACTCGTCCACGGCTGCGAGATACTTCTCGAAATTCGGCTTCTGGAACTTCGGATCGTTCGAACGCAGATCATCCTTCGGGAAGGTTGTGTCTCGGTTCATCTTGCCGGTTAGCAGGCCACGGCAGAGGGCCCCGTAAGCGAGAACGACGGCGTTGTGCTTCTCGGCGTAGGGCAGGATGTCCTTCTCGATGGTGCGTTCGAAAAGGTTCAGCGGCGGCTGGATCGTGGCGAGCGGGGCGACTTCGCGGAAGATGTCCATCTGTTCCGGCGAGAAGTTGCTCACGCCGAGGGCTCGGATCTTGCCTTCCTGATGGAGCTTCTGAAGCTCGCGGGCGCTCTCGTCGATCGGGGTTTTGTCGTCGGGCCAGTGGATCTGTTCGAGGTCGATCGTCTCCACACGCAGACGACGCAACGAGTCCTCGACTTCCTTGCGGATGCGGGCCGGGCGGGAATCCCGGAAGACCTTCATGTTCTTTTCGTCTTCGCCAACCCAGTGCAGCCCGAGTTTCGTGGCGACATGGGCCTTGTTGGGCTTTTCAGCGAGCGCCCGGCCGACGATTTCCTCGGAATGGCCGAAGCCGTAGACCGGCGCGGTGTCGATCAGATTGATGCCTTCATCGAGGGCCGCGTGAATGGTGCGGATGCCATTGTCATCATCGGGGCCGCCCCACATCCAGCCGCCGATGGCCCAGGTGCCGAGGGCGACGCGGGAGAGAGGCGTGTCGATGCCGGGGATGCGGATGGTGTCGGATGCCATGAGTGTCTCCACTTGAAATGGACGGTAACGAAAAAGCGCTTCGGACTGTAAGTGGTTGCATGGCAGCGGGAAACCTTTCATCCACGCCAGATGCGTTTCTCTCCTTCTGTCCTGACCCGGATCGGCCGCTGGGCTGCCGTGGTCCTGCCTCTGGCCCTGACGCATGTGCGCGTGGCGGGTGAGGCCGATCTTGATCTTCTGGCCGTGCTGCTTCTGCTGCATTCGGGCCTGACCGGGCGGCGCGAGGGCGGATGGGACTGGTTCCGGGAGCCTTGGGTCGTGGCGACATTCTGCTGGTGGGGCTGGCAGGTGTTGTGCACATTGTGGGTGTCGCCGGGGCATGGGGCGCTGGTTCAGTCCCTGCTGGCGATCCGTTTTCCACTCGCGGCCGCTGCTTTGGGCTGTTGGGTGCTGAAGGATGCAGTCTGGCGCCGTCGCGTGCTGTGGCTGACCTGTGCGTGCGGGGTCTATATTGCATTGCAGATGCTGATCCAGGCCGTGTTCGGGCGCAATCTGTTCGGGATTCCACGCTTTCATGACGGAACGCTGACTGGGCCGTATGCGCATCCGCGGGCTGCGGCACCTCTGTCCCGGTTGATTTTGCCCCTGCTGATGGTCGGGTGTGCGGCGGCGGAAGGGGCGCGCAGCCGTCTGGTGCGGACGCTGGGACTGTGCGCGGCTACGGTTCTGGCGGTCGGGATTATGGTTCTGGCCGGGCAGCGGATGCCGCTTGCACTGTCCCTGCTGGGGATCGGGGTGTGCGCGCTGCTGTACCGGCCAATGCGTCCGGCAGCACTGGCGGCCGCGGCGATGTTGCCGGTTCTGGTGCTGGTGGCGCGGGTGTTTTCGCCGGGCAGCTTCTTCCATCTCGTAACGCTGGCGCGGCAGCAGCTCACGCATTTCGGACAGTCGCCCTATGGGGAAATCTATACCCATGCGGTCGTGATGGCGCAGGCGCATCCTTGGGTTGGACAGGGTTATGACGCCTACCGGCATTACTGTGCCGCGCCATCCACGTTTCATGGGATCGCGGGTCTGTCTGATGCCATTCCGGAACAGGGATGGCTATCCCTCTGTGTGCAGCATCCGCACAACCACTACCTTCAGGCGCTGGTGAATGCGGGGGTGCCGGGGCTTATCCTGTTTGTGCTGATGATCGCGACCTGGCTGAAGGCGATCTGGCCGGGGCGGAATGGCGCGGCCATTTCGATCGGACTGTTTGCCGCCGTGTTCATTCAGGAATGGCCGATCGCATCGTCTTCGGACTTCCTGAACCTGCCCCTGAGCGGATGGGGCTTCCTGCTTCTGGGGCTGGCGCTGGCCTATCGGACATTCCGGGGTGGGGACGGGTTTCAAGCGGACAGGGACCGGCCTATATCGTAAGGCAGATTACGGAGGCCTTATGTCCAGCACCCCTGACACTACTGCGACCCCGACGCGGACCGGAACGGTTCCCGTGACGGTCCTGACCGGCTTTCTCGGCGCCGGCAAGACGACGCTTCTCAATCATATCCTGACGGCCGAACATGGCCGCAAATATGCGGTCGTCGTCAACGAGTTCGGCGAACTCGGGATCGACAATGACCTCGTGGTGGATGCCGACGAGGAAGTGTTCGAGATGAACAACGGCTGCATCTGCTGCACGGTGCGCGGGGATCTGATCCGCATTCTGGGCAGTCTGCTGCGTCGGCGGAACCGCTTTGACGGCATCATTGTCGAGACGACCGGACTGGCCGATCCGGCGCCGGTCGCGCAGACGTTCTTCGTGGACGAGAACCTGCGGGAGAAAGCCCGTCTGGATGCGGTCGTGACGGTTGTGGATGCGTTCAACGTCATGGAAACGCTGGACGAAAGCCCCGAGGCCGTGAACCAGATCGCGTTTGCGGATGTGATCGTGCTCAACAAGGTTGATCTTGCGGATGAAGAACGCCGCAAGGAGATCGTGGCCCGTCTGCGCAAGATCAATGCGGTGGCGCAGATCCATGAGGCGCAGCATGGCGGCGTGAAGCTGACGGACATCCTTGACCGGGGCGGCTTCGATCTGACGCGTGCGCTCAAGACGATGCCGGATTTTCTGGAAAACGACCATCACTCGCATGAAGAGGGCATCACCAGCATTTCCCTGAGCATCAAGGACCTGATCGACCAGCGTCGTTTTCAGGCCTGGATCGGGGCGATCCTTCAGGAGCAGGGGGCGGACATTCTGCGGGCCAAGGGCATTCTGCATTTCAAGGGCGAGAAGGACCGCTTTGCGTTCCAGGCCGTGCACATGATGGCGGATGGCGACTTCATCGGTCCGTTCCGCGAGGGCGAGAGCCGGGAATCCCGTCTGGTGTTCATCGGGCGCAATCTCAACCGTCCGCAGCTTCGTCGCGGCTTTGAAAGCTGCATTGCGGAATGATGGGTGATCTTCTGACGGACCGGGGCGGAGAGCGCCAGTTCGAGAGTCCGGTTGTCCAGGTCGTCTCCTCGCGGGACGGGCACGGTTTTGCAGCCCTGACGGCGGATGGGGAGCTTGTGCTGATTCCCCGTGCCCGTCTGCGGGATCCGGAAAGCTGGACCGTTGTGGCAGCGCATGATGGCGGGCTGTGTCTGGCACAGGATTGCGCTCCGGATGCGTTCCTGTCGGGCGGCGAGGACGGAAAGCTTGTCCGGACCTTTGCTGACGGACGGAGCGAGACCCTGCATGAGGGCCGGCGCTGGATCGACTGTGTGGCGAGCACGACGGGGCATCTGGCGTTCTCGACGGGCAAGCAGGTCGAGGTCCGGACAACGGAAGGGCGGGAAACGCTCAAGGTTCTGGAGCATCCTTCGACCGTGACCGGCATCGTGTTCGATGCGAAGGGCAAGCGGATCGCGGCGTCACATTATAATGGGGCGTCGATGTGGTTCGTGCAGGCGAAGGTCGATACGGTGCGACCGTTTGAATGGAAGGGCAGCCATATCGCGATTGCCATCCATCCGGGCGGCGAGGCCTTGGTGACGTCCATGCAGGAGAACGACCTGCATGGCTGGCGTCTGTCGGATGGGCACAACATGCGCATGAGCGGCTATCCGAAGCAGGTGAAATCGCTGGCCTTCACGCGCAATGGCCGCTGGCTGGCGACGGCCGGGGCGGATGCGATCATCCTGTGGCCGTTCTTTGGCGGCGGGCCAATGGGCAAAGCTCCGGCCGAACTGGCGCGTCTGCCAGGGCTGTTCGTCAGTGCGGTCTGTCCGAACCCGAAGGAAGACATCATCGCGGCGGGCTATGAAGAGGGGACGGTCGTGCTCGCGGAAATCGGAGGGGGCGACCAGCGCGTCCTGCCGCTGTGCTCCGGACAGGACACGAAGCGGGGCAAGGTGACGTCGCTGGGGTTCACGCCGCAGGGCGGATCTCTGGTGTTCGGAACCGAAGAGGGCGTTCTGGCGGCGATCGACCTGTCCAGTGCGGGCTGAAGCCTGAAAGGGGCGGCAACTTTTCTGATGAATTGTTGCTGCCCCTGAAACACGGTATGTTCGCTCATGCCCAGCATGGACCCAGCCCCAAAAGCGTCTGTGAAGACCGTGGTTTCGCCGGACGCACCGCCGTTTCCGGCGGAGAGGCCTGCTGATCTGAATATGTACGGGGATCTGAAAGCATTTTCGGATCTCGACCTTGATGACATTGCAGTCGCGGCGGCGGCCGTCTGTCGCACGCCGATCGCGTTGGTCAGTATTCTCGACGGGGACCAGCTCTGGTTTTCCGCGCGGGTCGGTACGGATCAGCCGTCCGGGGCCCTGGCCAATTCGGGATGTGCGCCTGTCATCACGCGCCGGGCGCCGGTGGTGATCCCCGATATGATGGCCGATCCCGAGACGCGGAAAAACGGTCTTGTCTGCGGGGCGCCGGGCCTGCGCTTTTATGCCGGCTATCCGCTGTTTACCGCAGAAGAGGAGGTTTTCGGCACGCTGTGCGTTGTGGATCTTGAGACACGTCCGCAGGGTCTCTCGCAGGCGGAAAGTAACGGTCTGGCGGCTCTGGCGCGTCAGGCCATGCGGCTGATGGAGATGCGTCGGGAAACCGTGGCGCAGGAACGGCGTCTGACGGCGCAGCAGATCCGCCGGGAGAGGGCCACCCGGCAGGCGAGGCAGGCGGATGTGGAGCGCCGTCACGCCATGGAGAAATATGCCCTCCAGCAGGAGGCCGGCGCGGCCGGTGGGGTGGGGATCTACGAATATGATCTGATCAGCGGGGACATCGCCGTTTCCCCGGAAGTCTGTCGCATCATCGGCCTGCCCGTCACGGATATCCTGACGGTGCGGCAGTGGGTCGCGCAGGTGCATGAGGACGACAGACCGCAGATGCCTGTCCTGTCGCAGCTTCTGGACGGATCGGCGCCGCTGAAACTCGAATATCGCGTGGTGCGGGCGGATGACCAGCGGGAACGCTGGGTTCTGCGCCAGGGCGTGCTGGATCGTGACGAGGCGGGGCGTCCTGTCCGCCTGATCGGAACAATTCAGGACATCACCCCTGAGCGGAATGCGACCAGCCGTCTGACAACCCTTCTGGCGGTGGGCGATGCCCTGCGGATGGCCACGACGCGCAGTCAGGCGCTGACGGAATCCTGCCGCCTTCTGGGGCAGCGGCTGGAGGTGCAGCGTGTCGGGTTCGCAGCCATTACGGTGCGCGACGAACTCTTTACCGTCGATCAGGGATGGTGCGCTCTGGGGATGCCGGTGGTTTCGGGAGAGTTCTCCTTCAGGGCCTTCCGCCGGACGTCGGATTTCCTGCGCAGTGGAGCCGTCCTCATTCTGGATGATCTCTCCAGCCCGTCCTGGATGCGCGAGGAGCGTGAGGCCTGTCGCGCGGTGCAGATCGAGGCGCAGATTGTCGTCCCGAAAATGGATCATGGCGAACTGACGGGCTGTCTGTTCGTGCACAGCGCGCTTCCACGGGAATGGACGCTGGACGAGACGTCCTTCATCCGGACTGCCGCGGACCGGATTTTTGCGGCGCTGGACGAATGGGATGCCGAGACGCGTCAGGAGATCGTCAATCATGAAATCCTGCACCGCCTGAAGAATACGCTGAGCATTGTGCAGAGCCTGGCGCATCAGGGGTTCCGCAGCGTGGACGACCAGGGGCCGCTCACGACCTTTACGTCCCGTCTGGTGGCGTTGAGTGCGGCGCATGATCTGCTGATGCGTCGGAACTGGCAGTCCACGGATCTGGCGAGTCTGGTGCAGGGGGTACTGACGCCGCTGGGCGTGGAGAACAGGGTTCAGGTCTCGGGACCGTTTCTCAAGCTGGGTCCGGATACGGCGACGTCCTTTTCGATGCTGCTGCATGAACTGGCGACGAACGCCATGAAATATGGTGCGCTGAGTATTCCGGAGGGGACGGTGTTTCTGCACTGGACGATGACGGGAACAGGCGAGGGGGGCGTCATGGCATTGCAGTGGCGTGAGGCCGGTGGACCGCAGGTTACGCCACCCGCCCGGACCGGCTTTGGCGTGCGTCTTCTGAAGGCCGGACTGGGGCGGCACGGGAAAACGGAACTTCACTACGCCCCGACGGGTTTATGTGCAGACCTGACCGCCCCCATCCTGTCGCTCGCGACGGTCTGAGACACACCGGAGACCCGTTTTACATGCCGGAGGACCCTGACACACGGCCCACGATCCTCATCGTCGAAGACATTGTCTTCATCCGTATGATGACGGAGGACTACTTCGCGAATGCCGGTTTCAGGACCCTGAGCGCGCGTACGACGGCAGAAGCCATAGTGCTTCTCGAAACGGATCCGACGATCCGTTACCTGTTTGCGGATATTCACCTGCCAGGCGGTGAGGACGGCCAGAAACTGGCTGCCACGGCCCGGAAGCGCTGGCCGCCCGTGAAGATCATCCTGACCTCCGCCGACATGCCCGCGGATCAGGTCCGGTTGCCGGTGCGCGGCTTGTTCGTTCCCAAGCCCTACAGTCTGGACCGGGTCAGGCAGGCTTTCGAGATGATGCCCTGATTAGGCCGCGGGTCAGCGTTCCGGCTGCGGATCCGAGGTCCGGTCCGTGTGGCCCAAGTCGCGTTCGGGAGCAATGATGTCCCTGACGCGCTGTTTCAGTTCTTTCGGGCCGGGAAAGCCGCCGTCGCGCTTGCGTTCCCAGATCAGCGTTTCGTTCACATGGATTTCGAATCGGCCGCCCGTATCGGGGATGAGCGCGACTTCACCCAGGGCCTGACCAAAGGTGGAGAGCAGTTCCTGCGCCATCCAGCCCGAGCGGAGCAGCCAGTTGCACTGCGTGCAGTAGCGGATGGAAACACGGGGTGAAGCAGGTGTCATGAAGATCCTGTGGGGGCTTTGGGATGTTTGTCCCGAGACAGTCTCATAAGAGTTTCACACGTAAAAGCCTTCGCGCCCGCAGCCCTGAACGTTAAGGATACGGACTGGTTCCTCACTCCGTTTTCCTGACTGGATTTTCCTGCTTATGCGTCCTGCCCTTCGTCTGCCCGCTGCACTGCTCTTGTGTGCGACTGTTCTTTCCGCCTGCGCGCCTGCGACGCATACGTCCGCTACCGCCCAGGGCGGCATCCTGCCGGACAGTGTGGTTCCCGACGAGCGCCTCGTGCTGGCTCCGCCGCCCGCGCCCGGGAGTGCCGCGCAGAGTGATGACGACCGGGTGTTTCATCTCACACGCGCGCTGAAGGACACGCCGCGCTGGAAACTGGCGCAGAGCGATGCGGATCTGGACCCTGCGCATCTGGTCCGGGACTTCTCCTGTGCGGCCAGGTTTCGAGATCGATCTGGCAAAGGCGCCGCATCTGGCCCGCGTGCTGGAGCGGATCCGACATGCTGTCGGACACCGGACATCGGACGTGAAGAAATACTGGCACCGTACGCGGCCGTTCGTGGGCACGAACCTGCCGATCTGCACGTCTCCTGAAGGGCTTGGGCTGAATTCGTCCTATCCGTCAGGTCATACGACGGCGGGATACGGGATGGCGCTGCTTCTGGCGCATCTAATGCCGGAACATGCCTCGGCCATTCTCCAGCGCGGGCGTGTGTTCGGGGAAAGCCGGATCGTCTGCGGGGCGCACTGGAAGTCGGATGTTCAGGCGGGATATCTGAATGCGTCCTCGCTCATGGACGTGCTGCTGGCACAGCCGGAACTTCAGGACGATCTGGCGGCAGCGCGTCAGGACCTGCTGGCCATGCAGGGAACGGCCCCGGCTCCTGAAGCGGGGACGTGTGCCGTCGAGCATGACGCAGCAATTCATTCCCTGCTCAGCGAACCGTAAGTTCGTGATCAGTGCCCTGAGAGATCAGGGCACTGGTTTCCTGTCTGCTGGTGGCGGGTGATTGCGGTGAGCGGCTCGGTCATTGGCTTCCATGAAGCGGTCGGCCAGGCTGCTGTACAGTGAATGCGGGCAGATCATTTTTGATACGCCGAACGCCAAGAAGGAGGTGGCCAGCAGGGCTAGCGTGACCTGCTGGTTGTCGCACATTTCCATAACGATGATCGTCGCGGTCAGAGGTGACTGCGACATGCCACAGAAATAGGCCACAGTGCCGAGAAGTACGACCGCGCCGGGCGTGGTGTGGGGGAGGAACTGTTCCACCCATCCGCCGATCCCCGCCCCGATGGCGAGCGAGGGCGCGAACATGCCGCCCGGGATGCCGGAGCAGTACGAGACGATCATCGCCAGATATTTGAGGATGAAGAACGAGGCCGGGTAGTGCTCGGTGCCATTGAAAATGGCGCGGGCCTGATCATAGCCCGTGCCATAAGTCGCGCCCTTGGAAACAAGGCCGATCAGGGCCAGCACGAAGCCGCAGGCTGCGGCAAAGGTGATCGGGCGTTTGGCGGCGAACTGTCCCACCGGGCCTGGAATCCCGCGCGAGGCTTTGATGAGAATGGCCGAGAAGCTGCCCCCTGCGAGGCCGCCGAGAATGCCGCAGGTCAGCACCGCGATCCATGCCGTGCCGACCGGAACGTCCACATCCGCATGGCCGAAATAAGTGTAGTTCCCGATCAGCGCGATGGCGGTGACACCGGACAGGACCACGACGGTCAGGGTACGCCCCGAGGCCTTCTGCTCGAAGGAGTGGGACAGCTCTTCGATGGCGAACATGATGCCTGCGAGCGGCGTGTTGAAGGCGGCGGCCATGCCGGCCGCACCACCGGCCAGGATCATGCTGCGCCGTGCGGTGATGTTCGACTGTCCAAGCAGGCGTGAGAAGGCGTGCATGATGGACGCGCCAACCTGAACGCTGGGGCCTTCACGACCGATGGAGGCACCGCAGATCAGCCCGAAAGACGTCAGCAGGATCTTGCCGAGGGACGTCTTGAGGGACAGGACGCGGTCCACGACGGCAACGTTCTCGATGTGCAGTGTCGCGATCGTCTGGGGGATGCCGGAACCCTGTGCGCCCTTGAAGATGGTGCGTGTGGCCCAGGTAATGAGGGCGAGGCCCGCGGGGGCGACAACCAGCATGGCGGTGGGATGCCAGCCCACAATCTGATGGCGCACACCTGCCGCCCAGTCACCCAGCCGGGCGAACAGGACCGCCACGATGCCGACCAGAACCGCACCCACCCAGTAGACCGCCGTGCGGCGCCACTGGTGCGTCGTGACCTTCGCCGAGCGTCGCAGATGCAGGATGCGGTCCTTGCGGCGCATGGCATGCTGCGAGGAGCGGGCCTCCGGGATGGGAGGCTCGGGCGGGACGGCGGCGACGGGTGAAGGAGGCGGTGTATCAGCCAATATTCGGACGTCCGGGAGGGAGGGGCAGGGTGTGGAAGAGACGCCCGGTTCAGGCCCGTGCGCTGATGTTCTGCACGTGCCATTAACGCGGGAAAGGGGTCAAGAGTTCTTGCCCGATGGGGTGCAGGGGACTTAATCCGTTGAGAGCTGTGTCATAAACCGCACAGTCTGATGCGGATTCTCCGCAGTCGCGGTGGGTCAGGTCAGGACGAGCGCGCCGGAATGCTTGGCCTTGTCTTCGGGCTCGACATGAATGTGGATGGAGGCGCGGCCGAGCTCGGAACGGATGGCGGCCTCGATCTGGTCGCAGATCTCATGGGCGTCGTGGACCGTAAGCGTGCTCGGGACCACGAGGTGGAACTCCACGAAAGACAGGGCGCCGACCTTGCGGATGCGCAGGTCATGGGCTTCGAGAGCCCCTGTGGCGCTCTCGGAAATCACGGCCTTGACCGCATCCATCTGCTCGGGCGACGGCGCTTCGTCCATCAGCCCGGACAGGGAGTGCTTCATCATGGAGAAGCCCGCGCGCATGACGTTCAGCGCCACCAGTGCGGACAGCACGGCATCAAGACGGTCCCATTTGAGCAGCGGGATCAGCGAGACACCGATCACGAGCGCGATCGTGGCCCAGACATCCGAGACCACATGCTCGCCCGCAGCCTGAAGGGCCTGTGAGGACTGCTTTCGGCCAACCGTGATCAGGGTGCGGCCCCAGACGAGATTGACCAGACCGGCCAGCGCATTGAGCGCCACACCGGAGAAGGGGGCGTTGACCGGCTCGGGGTGGCGCCAGTCATGAATGGCGATGACCAGAATGCCGATGGCCGTGAGGACAACCAGCACGCCTTCGATGACGGCGGATAGATATTCCGCCTTGCCGTGGCCGTAAGGATGGTTGTCGTCGGCTGGCAGGGCCGCGACGGACATGGCCCAGAGCGTGCCGACGGCTGCGACGACATTCAGGATGGTCTCGATCGCGTCCGAAAGCAGGGCTTCCGAGCCCGAGACCACATAGGCCGCGTATTTGATGGCCAGCACCACCACACTCAGCACGATGGAGGCGCGGGCGACCTTGATGCGGGTGGATGTCATGACGGGTCCTCAGCAGCAGGGCTGGTGCGTGTCGCAGACTGAGGGCTGGGTTTCAAGCTGGAAAGTGGGATGGGCAATGTCAAAACGCGTCCGGACAAGCTCTGCGGCGCGGGCGATGACCAGATCCGTGCTGACGGGTTTCGTGGGATCGCAGACGAGATGGACGGTCAGGGCAGTCTCGGTCGTGCTCATGGCCCAGATGTGCAGGTGATGCAGTCCGGAGACGCCATCAAGCGACAGGAGAGCGGCCTGCACGGCATCAGGATCGATCCCCGCCGGGACAGCATCAAGCGCCAGATCCAGCGAGCTCCGCAGTAGCGACCACGTCCCGATCACGATCGAAACCGATACGATCAGGCTCATGATCGGGTCGATGATCGTATAGCCCGTGAACGCGATCAGCAGTCCCGCGATGACGACCGAAAAGGCCATGACCGCATCGGCCGCCATGTGCAGGAACGCGCCGCGCACGTTGAGATCGCTCGAGGCGCCTTTCATGAAAAGCAGGGCTGTCACGGCATTGACCGCAATCCCCACCAGCGCGACCCAGCTGATGACCTCGCCCTGGACATTCTGGTGCGAGAACAGTCGCAGGACGGATTCCCAGACGATGCCACCCGTGACGAGCAGCAGGATCGTGGCGTTCGCGAGGGCCGAGAGGATCGTCGAGCGGCGCAGGCCGTAGGTGAAACGCGCACTGGACGGGCGTGTGGCCAGAACCTGCGCCAGCCAGGCCCCGGCGAGACCGAGCACGTCGGACAGATTGTGTCCCGCATCGGCCAGCAGGGACATGGAGTGGGCCCAAACGCCCCACAGGGCCTCCCCCGCGACATAGGCCGTGTTCAGAAGAATGCCGATGGCAAAGGCCGTGCCGAAACTCGCAGGGGCATGAACATGGGCATGTCCGAATCCGAAACCGTGACTGTGCCCGTCGCAATGGTCGTGATCATGGTGATGGTCATCATGATCATGGTCCGCATGATCATGTGCGTGATGCTCATGCGGAAGGGTGGTGCCATGATGATCGTGATCGCAGGCGCAGTCGTGATGGGGATCCGGGGTCATGGAGGCCAGTGCTGTGAGAAGTGAAAGCCGACCTTACTGCATGTGAGGCGGCCGTCCCATATCTATTGCCGAACCGTGCATGGCATGGTGTCGTGACTGATATGAACGGCAGCGCTCCTGATGCGTCAGGATGCGCACATGAAGAAGGAGAAAGAGACGATGGCTGAAAAGCGTATTCTCATGATCGCGGGTGATTTCGTCGAGGACTATGAAATCATGGTGCCGTTCCAGATGCTGCTTCTGGTCGGGCACAAGGTCGATGTCGTCTCGCCGGGCAAGAAAGCCGGAGAACAGGTCGCAACGGCCATTCATGATTTCGAGGGGCACCAGACCTATACCGAAAAGCGCGGCCATAACTTCACGCTGAATGCGACCTATGCGGGCGTGACGGCCGACGCCTATGACGCGCTGGTTATTCCGGGTGGTCGCGCGCCGGAACAGCTCAGCACCGATGAGAGCGTCCTGGATCTGGTCCGCGCTTTCGTCGAGAGTGGCAAGCCGGTCGCGGCTGTCTGTCATGGCCCGCAGCTTCTGGCGGCAGCAGGTGTCATCAAGGGGAAGAAGATCTCGGCCTATCCGGCCTGCCGGGCAGAAGTGCTGCTCGCTGGTGCCGAATACCAGTCCGTCCCGATGGATGGTGCGGTGACGGACGGGCAGTTCGTGACGGGGCCGGCCTGGCCCGCGCATCCCGCCTGGATCGGGCAGTTCCTCAAGGTTCTGGGTACGCAGATCACGCCGTAAGGGATTCACGCCCAGCGTTCACAACACTGTGGCGAAACGCGGCCTGAAATCGTAGAGAGGGAGCATGACGACTTCCTCTCCTTCTCCCGATCAGCAGCCCAGACGACGCACCGGCAGTTTTGGCCGTGCGGAAGGCCTCATGGAGCGCGCGTTTTTCGCGACACGCTGGATTGCGGCGCCGCTCTATTTCGGCCTGACGGTCGGTCTGCTTCTGGTGGCCTTCAAGTTCTTCCAGCAGCTGATCGGGCTGGTGCTGAAAGCCTCAGGGCTGGATTTCGACGACGTGTTCGTCGGCGTCCTGGACCTGATCGATCTGGTTCTGCTGGCCAATCTTCTGCTGATCGTCATGTTCTCGGGTTACGAGAACTTCGTCTCCCGTCTCGATATCCGCACGCATGAAGATTATCCGAGCTGGATCGGGCATGTCACGTTCGGGGACATCAAGATCAAGCTCATGGCCTCGATCGTGGCCATGTCCGCGATCCATGTGCTGGCGGACTTCATCCGCGTGGACGAGACCTCGACGCGCGCTCTGGAATGGAGCGTGGGCATCCATCTCGCCTTCGTCGTCTCCGGTGTGCTGATGGCCATTATGGACCGGATCATGGAAGGTTCGCCGGACACGCATCACGCTGACCCTGCGCCGACTGTCTCGAAAACGGCAGGGGACGGGCACCACTGATGATCCGCATTACCGAACTGCGCCTGCCGCTGGATCATCCGGAGGAGGCGCTGCGTGAGGCCGTGCTTGCGCGTCTGAACATTCCTGCCGAGGACCTCAAGTCCCTGCACGTTGCGCGTCGTGGATACGATGCCCGCAAGCGCGGCCATATCGTGCTGGTCTATAATGTGGACTGCGATGTTGCCGACGAAGCCGCAGTACTGGCAGCGCATGAGGGCGACCAGCATGTGCGGCCGACGCCGGACACGACCTATCATCCGCCGGAAGCGACGCTGCCTGAAGGCATGCCGCGACCCGTCGTGATCGGCGCGGGACCGTGCGGGATCATGGCGGCGCTGACGCTGGCGCAGGCCGGGCTGAAACCCATCATCATCGAGCGCGGCAAGGATGTGAAGGCGCGGACAGTTGATACGTTCGCCCTGTGGCGCAAATCCGTCCTGACGCCTGAAAGCAACGTGCAGTTCGGCGAAGGTGGGGCGGGGACGTTCTCGGACGGCAAGCTCTATTCCGGCGTTTCGGACCCGCGGCATCTGGGGCGGCATGTTCTGGAAGAATTCGTACGGGCGGGAGCGCCGGAAGAAATCCTGACCATTTCCAAGCCGCATATCGGCACGTTCCGTCTGGTCACGATGGTCATGTTCATCCGCGCTGAGATCGAGCGGCTGGGCGGCGAGTACCGTTTCGAGACCCGTGTTGAAGGGTTCGAGATGGAAGGCGCGGGCACGGAGCGTCGTCTGCGCGGCCTGCGTCTGTCCACTGGCGAAACGCTGCCGGCGGAACGCGTCATTCTGGCTGTCGGACATTCGGCGCGTGACACGTTCGAAATGCTGCGTGAAGCGCATGTGGAAATGGACGCCAAGCCGTTCTCCATCGGTGTGCGTATCGAACATCCGCAGTCAGTGATCGACGTGGTCCGTTTCGGGGCCAGCGCCGGGCATGAAATGCTGGGGGCGGCGGATTACAAACTCGTCCATCATGCGTCGAATGGCCGTGCGGTCTATTCGTTCTGCATGTGCCCGGGAGGGCAGGTCGTGGCGGCGACGTCCGAGGAAGGGCAGGTCGTCACCAACGGAATGAGCCAGTATTCGCGGGCCGAGCGCAATGCCAATAGCGGCATCGTCGTCGAGGTGAAGCCGGAACTGGATTTTCCGGATGACGTGCTGGGCGGCGTGGCCTTCCAGCGGCATTGGGAAAAAGCGGCATTTGTCGCGGGCGGCAGCAACTACAACGCGCCGGCCCAGCGGGTTGGGGACTTTCTGGCAGAACGTCCGTCCACGTCTCTCGGTGCGGTTGTGCCGTCCTACCAGCCGGGTGTGACACCGACGGATCTGACGCAATGTCTGCCGGCTTTCGTGACGGATGCCATCCGCGAGGCCCTGCCGCAGTTCGAGCGCAAACTGCGCGGATTTTCGATGGAAGATGCGGTCATGACCGGCGTGGAAACGCGGACGTCCTCTCCCATCCGGCTACGTCGTGACCGTGAAGGACAGAGCCCAACACTGCGCGGGCTGTTTCCGGCCGGTGAGGGCGCAGGATATGCGGGTGGGATCCTGTCCGCCGGGATTGATGGCATCCGCGCGGCGGAGTGGCTGGCGGCCTCTCTCTCTCTTTAAGAGGCCGTTTCGTCGCCTTCCATGTGCTCGCCCGGAAGTTCTTTCGGGCGGATGAGGGCGATGGCGCCGGTCACAAGGCTGGTGCCCAGCACAAAGATTTCCGCTGACAGTGGCAGGGTCAGGGCCGTCGGGCCGAACATGGGCACGAATTTCTGCGCCATGCCCTGTCCGATGGAGCCGAGCGCATAGCCCAGCCCCATGCCGAAGCTGCGGGTGTCGGATGGAAAGCGCTGCGCCAGATAATGCGGAACAAGGGCGAAGATACCCGAAGCGGCCCCACCCATGACGAAGGCGGCAATCAGCAGCATGTTCCAGGATGGGGCGCTCAGGAACGGCCAGATCGTCAGCATTACGACAACCAGCGCACTGAGCATGACGCGGACTTCCCCGAACCGCTCAGCCAGCCAGCCGCAGAAAACCTTTCCGCCGAACGATCCGATGCAGTAGAGCGTGACCGGCCAGAAGACCGCCTGCTGCGTCAGGTGATGACTGCCACGCAGAATCGTCGGATAATAGGTGTAGATCGCGGCTTTCTGGAATTCGAGAAAGCTCATGAACGCAATGGCCTGAAAGGCTGCGCCTGTCAGACGGAATTTCGGACGCAGCTGGGGTGGGGCGTGCTCCTTTCGTCCCTGTGCCAGGCGTGCTTCGCGGTTGCGAAGCCACACCGGACTTTCGGGTACGCCGATCCGGATGAACAGCGCCAGCGCGGCGGGTGCCAGACCGATGAAGAACAGAACGCGCCAGCCGTAATGCGGCAGGACCAGAGCCTGCACGCCGGCCGCGACGAAATAGCCGACTTCATATCCGGACATCATGAGGGCGGAGGCCATGGGGCGGGTCCAGGCGGGAACGCTTTCCATCAGAAGCGCGGCCGAGGCGGTCCATTCGCCGCCAAAGCCGATTCCGAACATGAACTGCACGGCCATGAGCACATAAAAGTGATGGGAGAGGCCAGTCAGGGCGGAAAAGACCGCAAACCAGACCACGCCAAGCATGAAGGCCGGCTTGCGACCGTAGCGGTCGGCCAGCCATCCCCAGCCGGTATTCCCGACGGCCCGGCCGATGGACTGCCCCATCAGAACGGCCCCCAGATCGGCGATCGTGCACCCGAAATCATGGGCGATGTCCGGCAGCGTGAACATGAGCGTCGTCTGGTCGAAAGCGTCCAGGAACCAGCCCAGAAAAGACGCAAAAGTGACCTGCCAGTAGGGCAGGAGGGCCCTCAGGGAGCCTTGGGAAGAAGATGTTACGGCGGAGCGGGTGGTGGCATCCGTCATGCAGAATGGGTCCTGTTCCGGCATCGGAGAGAAGCCGTGCCGAAGGGGTGTCACAGGCCCGGAAGAACATCCGGGCGGGAAACCGTAACAGCTTTGTCCGGATTGATCGAACGAAGAGTTCGGGCCGCCAGAAAATGGATAGGCCGGGCGGGTATGAGAGCGCGACGTGTGTCCGGATCGCGCCATAAAAACCCATCCCATTAAGGAAAAATTAGGCTGTTGAGCCGCATTGTCCCCGACATGAAGAACGGAGGTGTCCGCATTGGATGATCTAGGACAGGGAGCGACTTCGGTGCCGGTCGCCCCTCAGGACCTGCATGCCGGCCGGACAGTCATGACAGAAGGACTGTCCGAACTGCCGAAAGGCAAGACCGGCCACGCCTTACCCATGACTGCGTCCAGCGCAGGGATGTTCGCAACGACGTTAAGGAGCCGGAGAGCACGCCAGAAAAGTGCGCTGCCCCCTCTGCGATGGCTGCCGCGCTTTGTGGTGGGACGCAGTGGAGCAGACAAGGTGATCGGGGCGCAGGTGGACATGAGCCAGCTCTGGCTTTCGGTTCCGCGCCGGACCCTGCGCAAGAGCCGGCGCAAGAGCTTGGGCCAGCAGCAGCGGGAATTTGACTCGGATCTGCTGGGGAATGCCTGTGCACAGGCTGCGACCTGGCCGGAGGGCATGCGGCTGATGGTCTCGCTGGAAGACGATCAGGCACCGGATGGAGATTTCAACAACCGCCTGAATACCGTTCTTCAGGACAGCGGTTTTCCGGTCAGCCGACTTGATCTCGTGTTTCAGGAAAGCGGTCTGGCGCAGGACGACAAGGAAACCTGTTACACACTGTCAGCGCTGCGCGATCAGGGATGCCAGATTTTTCTGGGTGGGTTTGGCAGTGCACCTTCCAGTCTGAGTCTTCTGCGGGAACGTGCGATGGGAGGATTGCTGGACGGGGTCCAGTTCGACGCGTCCGTGCTCGCACCCTCCGGCATGACCTGGCGTCAGTCCGGCGATGCTCCGCTGCTGGATGAATCCGCCACGGTCTTTTACCGCGCAGCTCTGGAGACCGTGAAGGCACTGGGCCTGAAAGTCCGCAGTATCGGCGTGGATATCCCGGATCTTCTGGCTTTCGTACAGAAAGTCGGATGTGTCGAAGCCTCCGGAACCGTGCTGGCTGCACCGGAAACGACGGCACAGATCAGCGAGCGGTTCGAGGAAACCGCGGGGCGTCCGCGCCGTCGTCGCATGGCAAGAACGGCGGAAGGTCTCTGAGGAGACCTCCCGCCATATTGGCCGGAAAGGAACAGGACCGCCTGTCAGAACGGGAGAGGATCGTTCAGTTGATCCTGCACTGGTAACTGAAGAGACGTTCCGGATTTTCCCGAAGCATGGAGGCCAGCATCGGCAGCACTTCGGTCAGTGCCGTCTCAACGGCTTCGGGCGACTGGCCGGTCTGGTCACAGATAGAGTTCAGCCGCTTTTCCCCCATGAGGTCCTCGACCTGTTCGGGTGACAAGGGCGTTGAAGGCGGAAGCCGGATTTCACTGATGGTGGTGGCGAACTGGCAGTCCTCCTTCATCATCTTGATGGTGACTTCCGTCAGGCCGGAACGATCCGTGCTTGCGCCGCTCAGCCAGTCACCGAAACGGGTGAACACGGATGTTGTGGCCTGGGCTTCGGTCTGGCCTTTGCCGAATACCGGAGACTTGGTTGTGAATGTATTCTGAACGGTCATTGTCAGGCTCCTTCATCTCAGGAGAAAACGGGCCTTTGCCGGGCTGGTGGCCCTGCGATCACAACGCCCTTCAGGACTGAAGGCTGCGCGACCGGGACAACACCTTTCTGTGTGATCTGTCACAGAATATCCAGGTGTTGTCACAATCCGCCGCCTGGCCGTTTCAGCGGAGCGAGGCGCTTTCCACGAGAACAATTTCCGCGTCTTCCAGCGCAGTGATCGTGAAGCGCTCCACGTCATGAATTGCTGCGCCATCCCGGTGTCCGACGGTCCGGCCATCGATTTCCACGCTGCCGGTGGCGGGGACGAAATAGGAAAACATGCTGCGATCCGTCTCGTAAGTCAGCGTCTCTCCAGCTTTCAGCGTCGCTCCGAGAACCCGGCCGCGGGTGCGGATCGGTAGTGCCTTGTCTTCCGGAAAGCCGGATGCGAGGGGAACGAAGCGCCCGTTGCGCTCATGCCGGGGAAAAGGACGTGTGCCCCAGGACGGCGTACCGCCCGTTTCATCCGGGATCAGCCAGATCTGGAACAGCGTCGTGGCTTCGTCATCCCGGTTGAATTCGGAATGGATGATGCCGCTTCCTGCTGACATGACCTGCACATCGCCTGCTTCGGTGCGGCCACGGTTGCCGAGGCTGTCTTCATGCGTGATGGCGCCCGTGCGGACATAGGTGATGATTTCCATGTCGCGATGGGGATGCGCGCCAAAGCCGTTATGGGGCGCGATGCGGTCGTCGTTCCAGACGCGCAGGCGTCCCCAGTGCATGCGGTTGCGGTCGTGATAGTCCGAGAAGGAAAAATGATAGTGGGCGTCGAGCCAGCCATGGTTGGCATGACCGAGGCTTTTGAAAGGTCTGATGTCCAGCATGGGATCATGCTCCTGAATTGATGTCCTGTCGTAGATAATGGGGTATGGACAGGATGAAGAAAACGGAAAGGATGGAAATGTGAAGTTTCTGAAAACGGCATGACCGGTCTGCCCGACTTCGAAGGCTGGGCCGTTTTCGCGCGGGTTGCGGAAAGCGGGTCCTTTGCTGCTGCCGCGCGCTCCCTTGGGCTGTCGGCCCCCACGGTGTCCAAGATCATGGGGCGGCTGGAACATCGTCTGGGAGCGACGCTGTTCCAGCGCAGTGCGCGCCATCTTTCCCTGACGGCCGAGGGTGCGGAATGTCTGGATCGGGCGCGCCGCATCCTGTCGGAAGGAGAGGGGCTGGAAACCGAACTTCGTGAAGGAACGGCGACGCCACGCGGCATGATCCGGCTGGCAGCGCCCATGACGTTTGGCCGCGAGGTGCTCGGCCCGGCATTGCCCGGATTTCTGGAACAGTATCCGGACATCACGCTGGAGATGGATCTGGATGACGGAGTCGTGGATCTGCTCGGCGGCAGGTTTGAAGCAGCAGTCCGGATCACGTCCGGCCTACTGCGCCCGGCAGTGTCGGGACAGGCGTTTCTGCTGTGCCGGTCCGTGACGCGGCTTGTGTGTTCGGAGCAGTTTCGTGCGCGATTGGGGGAGGTGGGAAATCCCGAAGATCTGGCAGGGCAGCCGGGGCTTCTTTACACCAATGCGGCCGTTCCGGATTTCCTGCGCCTCAGGCACACCGATGGTCGTCAGGCGTCTGTCCGGCTGAAGGGGCGGGTGAGTGCCAATAGCGGAGACATGCTCCTGCCGGCCATCCGGGCCGGACTGGGGATCGCGCTTCTGCCCGATTTCATGCTGAGGCCGGATCTGGAAAGCGGCCGGATTGTGGAAGTGCTGCCCGGCTGGACAGGAGCCGAACTGTCCGTCTGGTTCATCATCACGGGCTGCGGAGCCACACGGACGCAGATGTCGGCAAGACTGCGGGTTCTGCTGGCTTATCTGGAGAGAGTGCTTGGCGAGATCGTGTCACAGGATTACAGTGCCGGGCAGGAGAAAACGCGATGAACTATGATGCGATGTTTCAGTCCGCCCTTGACGGTCTGCATGCGGATGGCAGCTACCGTTACTTTGCGGATCTGGAACGCCGGGCTGGTAACTTCCCCAAGGCTTTCCATCATGGCCTGGGCCGTGATGTCACGGTCTGGTGCTCCAACGACTATCTCGGCATGGGACAGCACCCTGAAGTCCTGACGGCCATGCACACAGCGCTGGACGAAACAGGCGCCGGAGCAGGCGGAACCCGCAATATTTCCGGCACCAACCACTATCATGTGGAGCTGGAAAAAGAGCTCGCCTCCCTGCACGGCAAGGAAAGCGCGCTGCTTTTCAACTCCGGTTACCTGTCGAACTGGGTGACGCTCGGGACCATCGCGGGACGACTGCGCAACTGCGTTGTGCTGTCCGATGAGCTCAATCATGCGTCCATGATCGAGGGCATCCGTCATTCCCGCGCCGAAAAGCAGATCTTCCGTCATAATGACATTGAGGATCTGGAACGTCGTCTGAAAGAACTTCCGGCGGATGTTCCGAAGATCATCGCTTTCGAGTCGGTCTATTCGATGGATGGCGATATCGCCCCGATCGAAGCCTTCTGTGATCTGGCCGACAAATACGGCGCCATGACCTATCTCGACGAGGTCCATGCCGTCGGTATGTATGGTGATCACGGCGCAGGCGTGGCTGAGAAGCTTGGTCTGTCCCATCGCCTGACGGTCATCGAGGGAACGCTGGGCAAAGGCTATGGCGTTGTGGGCGGTTATATCGCTGCTTCTGCCGCGCTCTGCGACTTCGTCCGTTCCTTCGGGTCCGGCTTCATTTTCTCCACGGCTCTTCCGCCGATGATTGCGGCCGGTGCCCTCGCCAGTGTGCGTTACCTGCGCAGCAGCAGTGCGGAGCGTGAAGGTCAGCAGCGTGCGGTCGCCTATCTGCGTCAGGCGCTGGACAAGGCCGGCATCCCGCATGTCATGAACCCGAGCCATATCGTTCCCGTCATGGTGGGCGAGGCCGAACTGTGCCGCAGCCTGTCGGACGAGCTGCTGAACCGTTTTGGCAACTACATCCAGCCGATTAACTTCCCGACCGTCCCGCGTGGCACGGAACGTCTGCGCATCACGCCGACGCCGCTGCATACGAACGAGATGATCGACGAACTGGTCGAGGCTTTGGCAACGTTGTGGCAGGAGCGTCAACTCAGGACATCCAAGTCCGCCGCGGCCTGAAACGGAACGGGGGGCGTTCGCAGGCGAACGTCCCTCCGTTCATTTCCGGAAGTGTCATGAAAAAAGGCAGACCCTTTTCAGGGCCTGCCTTTTTTGTTTCAGGTCATCCGAAGACGCGGATCAGGCTGCGGCTTGTGCCTCGGCCTGGGCGCCGTGGGAGAGGATCTGCAGGCTGAGGATGCCACCGGACATCTTCAGCGTCTGGCCAAGATCCAGACGGGCATTGCCACCGGTCCAGCGCGCATGGCTGGTTTCGATGCCCCACCATCCATCGGCATAGGGATCCGAAAGATGGGTGGAGATACGGTGCGTGCGCTCGCCGCTCCAGATCGTGACTTCGCCCACGAGAACGCCGAGCGTGCGACGATCGTCAACGAAGGGGCCGATCCGGTCAGCCGGGCGGGCGGCCTGACTGATGATGCGGACGCTCTCGCAACCTTCGGGAAGCATGAAGACAAACTGCTCACCATTGGCGCGGATCGGGTACAGGGCCGTGCCGTCTGCCAGGACGAGATGGGTCTCGCTCGTGACATCTGCCGACGGGGCCGCCTGCGGAGCGGCGTAACCCAGCGCCTCGGCGCGCAGGGCAATCGCGGCGAACAGGGGCTCGACATGCTCACGATCCGTGACCAGCGGCAGGGCAGCGTCCTTTTCCCAGCTCAGGGGGCGCAGACGGGTCACCTGGCTGCCCTGCATGAGAGTGTCCGGGCGATGGCCTGCATCCAGGAAGCTTTCCGACAGCGCACCATTCGCCACCAGAACAGAATGCTGTTCGGTTTCGATATGGTAGTAGTCGTAGTCCGTGATGGAGTGGTCATAAGCAATGCTCATGCCGTTGACCAGCATCCGGACCGGAACGAATCTGCCTTCGAGCATCATGCAATGCTCGGGCGTGACCAGCAGATCGCGGCTGGGGATACCGTCGGCCAGTGCTCCGGCGCGTACGCGCACGGGAACGGCGTCCACATCTGCATGTCCCGTCGTTCCGGTCGTCGCATGGGCGTGCCCAACGCGCAGGATCGTCTGCGTGCTGGTCGTGCCATCGGCATAGACCATGACCTGATCACCAGCTTCGAGGGTCTCGATGGCGCGTTCGCCTTTCGGCGTCAGGATCATGGTTCCGGCCAGGTAGCAGATCTGCCCGTTATAGCCGGTTGCGCCGCCAACGACGCTCCAGGTTCCATCGGCATTGTGCACGATCGTCGGCGTGCCCGGGCCGGAATTCGGACCGAAGGAGACATCTGTCAGCGTGATGCCGTTGCCATACTGATCAAGGGCAATCTTCAGCGTGTAGGTTCCGTTGCCATTGTCCGTGAACGTGGCGCTTATCGGAGCCGTGTTGCCGCTTCCAATGGTGATGACGGAAGCCGCGTCGTAACCCGTAATCGGCGTGTTCACCGTCTGGCCGTAATCGGGAAAGACGAGCTGGCTGGACGTGCCATCCACCGCGTCACGACCAAAGACGATGTTGCCGCCGGCGCTTGCATTGTTGACATAGAGCGTCGCACCGTTTTGCAGGACCGTTGTCAGGGACGAGCCCATTATGAACTGGGCATTCGTGCTGCCGAGTGTCGTTCCGTCGAGGATCAGGGTCCCCGTGCCGCTGACATTGTTGCTGTTGATCGTGACGGTCGGATTGCCGCTGATCTGCAGGGTCCCGTTCACGGTGGGGCTGCTGCCCAGATACACCGGGTTGGACGTATCGATGTCCAGGGTTCCACCCTGGGCAATCGTTATGCTGTTGGCGTTGAAGACGGTGGCTCCGGCATCCGAAGAAGTCGCCGTGACATTGAGCGTCGCGTTGGCGGCAACCGTCAGCGTGTTAAGCTGTGTCGCGCTGGCCGTCGCAAAATTGATGGTGACGGCGCTGCCATCGGGTGTGCCTGCCAGGACATCAACCCAGGCCTTGTCCTGTGGAACGTTGCCGTCGCTCCAGTTTGTCGCAGCGAACCAGTTTCCGGTTGCGCCACCGGTCCAGTAGTTTGTCATTTTTTAGAGTCCTGAGAGGTCCGGGAGCCGCTCTGCAGAAGAGGGAGTGGGTTCCAGGGCCTGGCTTGTGACGCGTTGTCTTGCGCGAAGAGTTAATTATTAGATAATTCAAGTGCAAGATCATTCGGGTTTTAAAAATGAAAACGTCGGTGACAAATCGTTAAAGTGTTATTTTTCAGTTGCTTGCGTGCAGTGCATCCGCTGCATCACAGGATGTGATGCAGGACTGGGATTTCTGTTTTTCGAAGGAAACAGAGCATGATCGGGTCAGGAAAAAACGGCGGAACGGGTTGCCTGTCAGCGGGCTTCCGACCATCATGTCGTGATGATATCACAGGAAAAATCGGTTCCCTTCCGTAAGAATCGGAAAGTAACGAAGCTTTCTCAAAGAATGGGAATTGCGGGAGCTTCCTGTGTACTGGATGTCATGATCAATGACCGGTCTGCCCTGGTCCGGGACAGCGCGGCTTTCATTGTGCTTCTGGAAAGAATCTGGAAGGCGCGCGATGTCGATGCGGGTCTGGTCTGGTCGGAGATCGACGAGCGGATCCGTCTGGCGGACGAGTTGCGTGCGAGTGGGATCCGTCCCTACAAGGGGGGCCGTTTCCGCTCGACGAAGCTGCCGTGACATGCCGCCTCTGCCAGACCTGTCCCACATCAACCCTGACGATCTGACCCGTCTCGACATCGCAGCCCTGGTCATCATGGGGCTCTCGGCGCTGTGGGGACTGACCCGGGGTTTTGCGACTGAACTGGCCGGGATTCTGGCCTGGGTTGGTGCGATTGTCCTGACCTACCGGTTTCATGGGATGCTCGAGCCTTATCTGGAGCCCTATCTGCATCAGGCGGCCCTGGCAGGGAGTGCAAGTACGACGATTCTTTTTGTTGTTGTGCTGCTGGTCTTCACCATGGTGGGCGCGCGGATCGGTTCGGCGGCGCGGGGCGTCCTGTCGGGCGGCGTGGATCGTATTCTGGGGGCCGTATTCGGTGTGGTGCGGGGTTATGTGGCCCTGATCGTGCTTTATCTGCTGGCGGGCTCTTTTTTCGGCTCGTGGATGACCTATGTGATGCAGGGAAGCCTCATCGGCCCTTACATTGCCGTCGGGGCAACCCATCTGACAGGTTATCTGCCTCATTTCCTGCAACCGCATCTTGCGTCTCCCGTCACAAGCGGCCATGAGGCGTCCTTGTGAAACCCGTCTGGAAAGGCCGCGCCGCATGACCCAGTCCGACAGTCTCAACCGCCCCTACGAAGAATGCGGGGTTTTTGGCGTCTGGGGTGTGCCTGATGCGTCCGCCCTGACGGCGCTGGGCTTGCACGCCCTGCAGCATCGCGGCCAGGAAGCCGCCGGTATCGTCAGTTTCGATGGCGAACGGTTCCACCAGCACAAAGGTCTGGGGCTGGTTGGCGACGTGTTCGGGGACAGCCGCGTCATGGCGACGCTGCCCGGCACGGTGGCCATCGGTCACAACCGCTATGCCACGACGGGCGGGACGCATGTCCGCAATGTGCAGCCGCTTTATGCCGATTATGAGTTCGGCGGTCTGGCCGTGGCGCATAACGGCAACCTGACCAATTCCGCGACCCTCAAGCAGGCGCTGGTCAAGCGTGGATGCATCTTCCATTCCTCGACGGATACGGAAGTCTTCATCCACCTGATCGCCATATCGCTCTATACGACCGTGCTCGATCGCTTCATCGATGCCGTCAAACAGGTGAAGGGTGCGTACTCGCTCATCACGCTGACGCCGGATGACGGCCTGATCGGCATGCGCGATCCGCTCGGTGTGCGTCCGCTCGTTCTCGGCCGGATGCCGGGCTATGAGCAGGGCAATGGCGGCTGGGTACTGGCGAGCGAGACCTGTGCTCTGGATATCATTGGTGCGGACTATGTCCGGGACATCGAACCCGGCGAGATCGTCGTCATCAATAATGACGGACTGCGCTCTCTGCGGCCTTTCGGGGATCAGGGCGGCCGGTTCTGCGTCTTTGAATACATTTACTTCGCGCGGCCTGATTCTGTTCTTGAAGGACAGCCGGTCTATGAGGCGCGGCGGCAGATTGGTTGCGAGCTCGCGCGGGAGAGCGCGGTCGAGGCGGATGTCGTAGTGCCGGTGCCGGATTCCGGTGTGCCGTCCGCGATCGGATATGCGGCGGAGAGCGGCATTCCGTTCGAGCTTGGCATTATCCGTAACCATTATGTGGGCCGGACCTTTATCGAGCCGACGGACCAGATCCGTAATCTTGGTGTGAAGATGAAGCACTCCGCCAACCGGCCGGTCCTGGCGGGCAAGCGCGTCATTCTGGTGGATGATTCGATCGTCCGGGGCACGACGTCACGCAAGATCGTGGACATGGTGCGTGCGGCCGGAGCGACGGAAGTGCACATGCGCATTACGTCTCCGCCGACGAAGCATGCGTGTTTCTACGGGATTGATACGCCCGAAGAGAGCAAGCTGATGGCGGCGACGCATACGCTTGAGGAAATGGCGCAGGCGATCGGTGCGGACAGTCTGGCCTTTGTCAGCTTCGACGGGCTTTACCGGGCGCTGGGTCATGCCAACCGGGCCGAGGGCGCGCGCCGTTACTGCGATGCATGCTTCACCGGGGATTACCCGATCGAACTGGTGGACAAGGAAGGCAAGCTGGTCGCGTAAGACCGGATTTTCCCCGGAGAACACAAAACCGGAGAACACAAAAAAGGCGCCGGACCGCAGGTCTGGCGCTTTTTTTATGCCTGAATGCGGGGAAGGCTCAGGGGTACGGATAGGGGGTCTGGGACAGGGCTGCTTCAGTGCTGGCATCCGCTTCCGAAGGCAGGATGGAGTCCAGTGGCAAAGTCATGACGGCTTCCAGGCCCGGGCTGAGCGTGGTGTAGGTCAGTGTGCCAGAGAGACTGCTGACGACGGCATTCATCATGCGTGTCCCGAAACCCGTTCCTTTGAGCTGGGGCGTGCATTCGCCCTGGTCCGAGACCGTGAGCACCAGACGGTCGCTGGTCTGGGTCAGGCCGACATGCAGCGGACCGGCCTTGCCGTCATAGGCGTATTTGCTGGCGTTGATGACCAGTTCAGTCAGGACCAGACCGATATTGATGGCGCGGTCGGCGGAAATCATGATCGGGAAGAGGGAAAGGTGGAGCTGCTCGTGCCAGTCCGCACCCAGTGAAGAGCACAGCTCTTCCATCAGTTCTTCAAGATAACGGCCGAGATCCACGATGCCGAAATGCTCGTCCCGGTACAGGCGGCGATGCACGAGGCCGATGGCGGCGATGCGGTGCTGGGCTTCGGTCAGGGCGGTCGTGGTTTCCTCGTTCGAGGCGCTGCGGGCCTGGAGCTTGAGGAAGGAGGCGACCATCTGAAGGGAGTTCTGCACGCGGTGATTGACTTCCCGGATCAGGAAATCCTTCTGTCGCAGCAGGTTTTCGCGCTCTTCCAGCGTGGCGGCGAGGGTCGCGTTCAGCTCGCGGAGCTGTTGGGTCTGGTAGTCCGCGATCAGGACGCGGCGCAGGCGGCGGGCAGCCTGTTTCTGTTCGCTCGTCCAGCGCGTGCTGTGACCGCGGATCGTCTGTTCCCAGGTCCTGAAGGACGCACGGGGACGCAGGACGTCGCTGCCCTCAGTCGTGTCCTTGTGCGGGTTTCCGGCCCATTCGATGGTCTGAATGATTTCAACACGGCTCCAGATCAGGCAGGTCGGTGTCCGGAACGGGAGCGTGATGGCCAGGAGACCGGCCGAGCGTTCGGGCCACTCGGCTGCGGGCGGATAATCCTTGCCCAGCATGGTGCTGACGAAAATACCACCATTCGTGCCCAGTCTCAGCCAGTCATGCAGCCGGTGCAGGTTGTCCGCATCGGGCAGTACGCCGGTGCCGGTGATGGTCTCGTCACTGATGACGGCAAAGCCGTTGCACGGGAACAGCGCCTGTAGTTCGCCCATGAAGCTGCGCAGGTTGCTTTCGATGGGATGTCGCACGTCGAAATGGGACGTGACGAATTCCATCGCATTGCGCAGGCGCAGACGCTCCTGATAGGTGACCAGCTCCTCCTTGTTCCGCAACTGCCGTGACATGACACCCGCCAGCGTCCGGCACGCGGCGCGGATGTCTTCGGACAGGCAGCGCGGTGTGGCATTGTGGCAGGCGATCAGCCCCCACAGCACACCATCCACGACCAGAGAGACGGAGGCCGAGGCTCGCGCGCCCATATTGGCCATGTACTGGAGATGGATCGGCGAGACGCTCCGGAGCTGGACATCGCTGAGATCAAGCCCTGCAAGCCCGGCTTCCGGGGGCCGGATGGGGGCGGCCTCGTAGGTGATGTCCGGGATGACGCGGATACGGTTGCGCAGATAGAGGGCCCGGGCCTGCGCGGGGATGTCGCTGGCCGGGAAATGGTGGTTCATCAGGGACGGGAAGGCGTCGTTGCGGCTTTCGCCGACGACACGGCCGGTCCCGTCTTCCATGAAGCGATAGACCAGGACGCGGTCGAATTCCGTGAGGCGACGGAAGATTGCAGCGCCATGACGGCAGACGGACGCTGTATCCGGGCAGCGCTCGAAGCGGTCCGCCGTGCTGTCGATCTCGCCGAAAATGTCCCAGGTCAGCAGGTTGTGCGCTTCGACCGGTTCAAGTTCGATGAGGAGATGCGTGTCCTGGGCGTGGCGCAGGATGCTGAAGGTTTCGTCTTTCAGCCCCGCAACGCGCAGATCGGACAGGGAAGGCCGTTTTTCATCGTGAAGGCGGCTTTCCGGGATTTTCAGGACATCCGCCAGGGGGCGTCCGAGCCAGTCGGGAGCGAGACGCCCTTCGATATCGCCAGCGCCACCGATGACCGCCAGACTTGTGCTGTCAGCGATCAGCAGGAGACCATAGGGCTGGATGGCATCTGGTCGATGGATCGGCTCGCGATCGCACGAGGTCATGACGGCATGTTCCAGCGAACAGCCCGGTTCGGGGGCGAGGGAGCGCTGGACTGTCAAATGGAGATCCACCTGAAAGAGGAAGAGACCGCCCGAAGCCCCTGAGAGACAGCGGACAGGGAAGGTCCAGAAATCATTTCGTCCATTATCTGTTCCTCCATCAGGCCTGTCAATTTATGACATTGTATTTCAATTGGACTGTTTCAGGGCTGGCGACCGTCGGCCTGAATCCAGGAGGCGACGTCTGCCGAGAGGGCATGACGGCTGGCCGGACGCGTATAGAGCATATGGCCACCCTGATAGAGGTGCAGCGACACGCGATCCGCACCCACGGTCAGATGATCCTTCATCCAGCGCGCGGTGCCGAACGGGCAGGCCACGTCATAGTAACCATTGGCCACGAAAACGCGCAGGCCCGGATCGAGCGCCAGCAAGCGGTTCAGGACCGGGATCTGATGGACGGGCGACGGGCCACCTTCACTCCATTTCCAGCTTCCGTTGACCTTGAAGGAGAGCAGGTCGTATGTCAGGGGCGTTTTGAAGCCGAGGTCGTTGGCTGCGTACCCCGAGAAGGCGTTGCCATAGGCGCGGCCGAAGCCGAACAGCGTCGGGTCTGGGCTCTCGTCCAGACCATCGGCCGAGGGGTCGGCGATGGACTGGGTGAAGTCGTACAGTCCGTACAGGCGGCCATCGCGGGACATGATGTCATGCGAGCCGATGGCCGGGATACCGTGCTGGCGGGCAATCACGTTCTGCGGCAGGCCGGTCCGCTGGGCGATCTCGGCGTAAAGCGCCTGTCCTTCGCTTCCCGAGGGGAGTTTGCCGGCGATTTTCGGCAGATAGGTGTTCAGGGACCACTGATACGCATCTTCGGCCGTTTTTTCCGTCACGTTCGGGCTTTGATGCGATGTGATCAGGCTCGGCATCATGAGGGCGGCGGAGAGCGGGTTCTCATCCATGTCGAGCAGGGGCATCTCGATGGCCGGGGAGATCATCACGATGCCGTTGAGCAGGATGCCCTGTTCCATCTGAAGCGCATTCGCGACCTGGATGGAGCGGATGCCGCCGTAGCTTTCGCCCACGAGATAATGCGGCGAGGCTTCACGACCGTTTGCAGCCGTCCACAGGCCGATGGCTTTGGCGAAGGTGCTGGCATCCTGTTTGACGCCATAGAACTGGTCTCCGGCCTTGGCCGTATCGGTGGGGCGGGAATAGCCCGTGCCCACGGCGTCGATGAAGACCATGTCGGTGACGGGGAGCCAGCTGTCGGGGTTGTCACCCATCGTGGCGTGCGTGCCGTCCGTCGGGTCTTTGGCGGGCATGGTCAGTGCCTTGGGGCCTGCAGCACCGAGGTTCAGATAGGCCGTGGCCGCGCCCGGTCCGCCGTTGAAGAAATACGAGACCGGACGGGTGCCAGCCGGGACGCCATCCTTCGTGTAGGACACGTAAAACATGCGGGCCGTGGGTTTGCCGTCAGGGCCGCGCAGGATGAGCGTGCCGGCATGGGCAGTGTAGGCGATGCCGTTCAGATGATGCTGCGTGACGGAATCCGCCGGGAGCAGGGCGGGTTCGCCCGTGAAGGCGTCGGTTGCCTTGCCGGCTTCGAGCTTGCTGGCGTCGGTCTTGGGGGCATCGGCCGCCGCAGCCGTACAGACGGGGGAGAGGAGCGTTAAAGCGAGCAGGGCTGCGCGGCGGGTCATCATCTGACGGGCATCTCCGGGAAAAAAGCAGAAGAGTCCGCCGTATCAGTCCTGAGACGTAACGGCCATCGCTTCCGCATGAAGTTTTCGTCATGCGGAAGCAGTTTGAAGCTGGCGTTCAATCAGGTTCCGGGGGGCGTGATGTTGGGGCGCAGCATCAGGCGCGGATCGGCGACGCGGTCATACTCTTCGGATGTCATGAAACCCAGTTCCAGTGCGGCTTCACGCGGGCTCAGATCCTTTTCCATGGCGTGATGGGCGACTTGTGCGGCGCGGTCGTAACCGATGGCTGGCGAAAGGGCCGTGACGAGGACCAGAGAGCGTTCCAGATCCTGTTTCAGCTTGTCCGTATTGGCTTTCGTGCCTTCGACGAGGAAGCGGCGGAAGTTTTCCGAGCCGTCATGCAGAAGGGTGATGCCCTGCATGATGTTATGGATCATGAGCGGCTTGTAGACATTCATGTCCAGCATGCCCGCAGCCCCGCCCAGGCCCACCGCAACATCATTGCTCATGACCTGAAGGGCGAGCATGGCCAGCGCCTCGGCCTGCGTCGGGTTGATCTTGCCCGGCATGATCGACGATCCCGGCTCGTTCTCCGGCAGGTGCAGTTCGTCCAGACCGGCGCGTGGTCCGCAGGCGAGCAGGCGGACGTCATTGGCGATTTTGAAGAGGCTGCCCGCCGTCGTGCGCAGTGCACCCGACAGATGCACCAGCGCGTCATGCGCGCCCTGAAGTGCGAACTTGTTCTCGCCAGCCGTGAAGCCGAGACCCGTCAGGCGGGCAATTTCAGCACAGGCGCGGCGGTCGAAGCCTTTATCCGTGCTCACACCCGTGCCGAGTGCCGTGCCGCCGAGGGCGAGGGGTAACAGACCGTCGCGGGCCTGTTCCAGACGGACGATATTGTCCGTCAGCATTCCGGCATAGCCGTGCCATTCCTGACCCAGCGTGATGGGGACGGCGTCCTGAAGATGCGTGCGGCCGACCTTGACCAGATCGCGCCATTCCTCGGCCTTGGCGGCCATGGCGTCACGCAGGCGCGTCAGGGCCGGGATCAGGCGACGATGCGTGCCGAGGACGGCCGCGATATGCATGGCGGTCGGGAAGTTGCAGTTGGTGGACTGCGACATGTTGACGTGATCGTTGGGGTGCAGCGGCGTCTTGCTGCCGAGCGGGTTGCCGGTGATCTGGCAGCCGCGGTTTGCGATCACTTCATTGACGTTCATGTTGAACTGCGTGCCCGAGCCCGTCATCCAGACATGAAGCGGGAACATCCGGTCATGCTCGCCCTTCGTGATCTCGTCACAGACGGTATGGATCAGATCCGCGCGCTCCTGCGACAGGCGGCCACTCGCGGCGTTGGCTGTGGCGCAGGCGCGCTTCATGATCGCATAGGCTTCGATCATTTCGCGCGGCATCAGTTCGCAGCCGATGCTGAAATATTTCAGGGAGCGCTGGGTCTGCGCGCCCCACAACACATCATCAGCGACTTCGATCGGGCCCATGCCATCGGTTTCGGTACGGCTCATTGTCTGTTTTCGGCTTTCTTGCGGGTGATCCGGCTCATTCCACGGGAGAAATTATCGCACAATTGCCGCAGGACAAAGGAAGACAGCCATAGAAAATCCGGATATCGCCACAGGCCGCGTGGGGTTCAGGACTCCACGGTCTGGGCGACCGGATGGCGGCCATAGGTGTTGGTCAGGATCACCCCGGCCATCACGACCGCGCCGCCGATCAGGGTGCGCAGGGAGGGGACCTCATTGGTGAGGAAATAGGCCAGGACCATTGTGACGGGGGGCAGCAGGTAAAGCAGTGCCGCACCGCGTGAAGCGCCGAGATGGCCGATGACGAAACCCCAGGCGGCATAGCCGAAAGCCGCCGGGAAAATGCCGAGTTCCAGCACAGCGGCCTGACCCTGCCATGAGGCGCGGGAGAAGCTCGTGAGGCCCTGTGGCAGCCATGGGGTCAGGAAAATCGCGCCTGAAATCAGGACATAGGCGATGGTAGGGAGTGCGCCGTAGCGGCGGATCAGGCCCTTCTGAAGGATCGTGTAGAACGCTGCGCAGACGGCCGCGCCGAAGACCAGTGTCGCGCCCGAGCCGAAGGAAAGGCCACCGCTCTGCCCTTTTGCGATCAGGGCCACGCCGCTGAAACTCAGGATCGATCCGGCCCAGCCCCAGCGGGACATGCGCTCGCCGAGGAACACCATGGCCAGAAGGCCCGCCATGAGGGGCGCTGCGCTGATGAGAAGGCTGGCCGCGCCGGAGGAGACGGTCATTTCGCCGCAGTTGAACAGGATGTTGTAGACCGTGATCCCGATGATCCCGCAGGCCAGGATCTGCGGAATATCCGTCAGTTCCGGGCGGCGGGGACGCTTCCACAGCAGCCACAGGGCGGCCATGACGGCCGCGACGGCATAGCGCAGTGCCGCCAGAGGCACGGGGGCAAGGTCATGCAGGGCAATCCGGACGACGGGATAGGCGCTCGCCCAGGACAGGATGGCCACGGCGACGAAGAATGGCAGGAAACGCCCGGAAGGATGTGTCATTCATGCCCATTAGCAGGAATATTCCGCAGGCGGGAAGAGTGCCGGATTCTGGCAGGCGGGATCGGATCCCGCCGTGCATCCTGTGCCGTTATTTCAGCCAGCGGTCGCCGCTGAAACGGTTGTGGGAGAAGAGAAAACCAGCCACCAGCCCGATGGCGGCGAACATGATCGTCCATAGCGAGATCGGCAGCAACAGGGTCGAGAGCGCCGCGAGCAGGACCATTCCGGCGAAGGCACAGACGGCGGATTCCAGGACGCGCGGACCGTAATGGCGTTCAGCCCCGCAACTGGGGCATTTTTCCGAGGTCGGGCGCATGGGCTGGCGGCAGACGGGGCACAGCGCGATGGCGTTGGCTTCGGGTTTTCTCACTGACCGTTATTCTCCTGATGTTCGCCGACCGCGATACGCGCTTCCACGGCCATACGCCAGGGCGCATCGGCCGGTGCCGCTGCCAGGGCGCGGCGATAGAGGTCAAGGCTCTCACCAGAGATATGGCTGCCGTTGCGACTTTCAAGTTCGGCGAGGCGGATGGCGAGCTCGGGCTCGAAATGCGCGTCAAGCGCGGCTTTCCAGTCCCGGATCGCCTCATCCGTCATGCCGGATCTTGCTTCGATCTGCCCCAGAAGGAAATGTCCGGTCGCATAGGTCGGTGAACCGGGGGGAATGGTGGAGACCTGGGTCTGGAGCTTGTGGATCATCTGCAGGCCCTTCGCGTCCGGGCCCGTCTGCCGTCCGCTCAGGGGCTGGGGCGGCAGGGAAGGATGACCGTTGACGATATAGAGCGCAAAGGCCAGCACCGGAATGCCGATCCCGACGGCGGCGACCGGCAGGGCGCGGCTGCGTTTTGCGGGCTCGGCGTTCAGGTCCTCGACGGCAGCTTCACCATCCGTGGCCAGCAGGCGGCGCTGAACTTCCAGACGGGCGGCCTGATATTCCTCGTCATTGATGAGGGCGAGGGCGTGGTCACGCTCCAGATCGCCAAGCTGTCCGCGATAGAGGGCGAGAGCGGAGTCACGCGCGTTGACGCGCCGGCGCAGGGTGCGCAGCCCCAGAAATGCGGGACACAGGGCCACCGCCGCGATTATCAGGATTCCCAACCAGAACAAAAAGTCTACTCCCGGCCCGAAAGGGCATCCAGACGCGCGCGCTCGTCATCCGTGAGCGGCGCAGGCGTGACGACGGTGCGGCGTTTGGTCGCACGCCATGCAATGACAAGTCCAGCCACCAGCGCGAGCGCTGGCATCAGCCAGAGCAGGGCAGTGGACCATGAAAACTGTGGGGCCAGACGGATGAACTCGCCGTAGCGTTCGGTCATCCAGTCCATGATCTGCTGATCGGACTTGCCGGCCGAGACCTGCTCGCGCACGACCTTGCGCAGATCGCGGGCGAGGGGGGCGCTGCTGTCCTCGATGCTCTCGTTCTGACAGACGAGGCAGCGCAGATGCGCGCCAATGGCTTCGGCGCGCTTTTCCTGCGCCGGGTTCGGCAGCATTTCGGCGGGATCGTCCACGGCAAGGGCCACGCCACCGCCGATCAGGCCAGCGGCGAGCAGCAGGGCCGGGAATCGTCTGGACACCTTCATAGTCCGGCGAGCCTCGGACGGATTTCCGCCTCGTAGATCTGGGGGTCGAGGGCCGCACTTCCATGCCAGATGATACGGCCGCCGGGTGCGACCAGAAAGCTCTCGGGCACGCCGGTCACGCCCCAGTCGATCGCGACGCGGCCATGACGGTCCGACGCAACGCGGGCATAAGGCGATCCGTCACGCTGGACGAAGCCGGCGGCGTTCTCGGGCTTGTCCTCATAGGCGATGCCCCAGATCGGCATATTGCGCGAAATGGCGCGCAGACCGGGCATTTCCGCCACGCAGGGGATGCACCAGGAGGCGAAGAAATTGACCAGAACCGGGCGGTGCTGGGCTTTGAGTTCCGCGTCGGTGAAGCCGTCGCCGAGGCCGGGAAGGCCTGGCATGGCGAAGCTCGGGATGGGTTTGCCGACATTGGGGTTCTTGATGGCGCGCGGGTCGAAGGCGCCGCTGCGCATGTCGCTCAGCATCCGCCAGAAGCCGACGCCCAGCACGCCTGCGCCGATGATGGGGACGGCCGTGAGGATGCCGCGTCGTGTTGCGTTCATGTCCCTCTCTCCTCAGGCACGGGCCATGTTGCGGGCGGCGGCACGCTTGGGGGCGCCGATCCGCATCCGACGGTCAGACAGCGAGAACGCGCCGCCGATGGCCATGACCAGTCCGCCCAGCCACATCCAGGGTGCGAGCGGATTGCGGTGCAGGCGCAGGACATAGGTCGTGTCCTTGCCCGTGCCGTGCCGGTCACCGACCACGCCATACAGATCGGTGATGAAATTGGTGTGGATGGCGACTTCGGTCGTGGTCTGGCTCTGCGTCGTAAAGTCGCGCTTTTCGGGGTGCAGGATCGTCACGAGCTTGCCGTTATGGCGGATGGCAATGTCGGCCTGCATGGCCTTGTAGTTCGGGCCGATATAGTCGTGCACATCCAGCAGGGTCCAGTCGTCGCCGGCCAGCGAACGGGTCTCGCCGATATGGACTTCGACGATGGCGTGCTGCGCCTGCGACATGCCGCACAGGCCGAGCACGGTGATGCCCGCGCCGATATGGGCAAGAGCCGCGCCCCAGCTTGAACGCGGCAGGTGCTTCATGCGCTCCCACACGCCCTGAGCGGAGGTATGGCCAATGCCGATCCGGTGCAGGACGTCAGACGCGGAGGCTGCGATGACCCAGATGGCCAGCGCACCGCAGGCGATGGGCAGGACACCGGAGAGCTTCCAGAAGCACAGAACCAGTCCGATCGCGGCGATGCCGGCGGCGGCATAGAGATGCGAGAAGGTCCGGGCGAGCTGGGCGCGTTTCCACGGCAGGGCCGTACCGACACCCATGGCCAGCAGGAGCGGCAGGGTCAGCGGGATCGTGGCGGCGTCAAAGAACGGCTTGCCGACGGAAATGGTGCGTCCGGCCAGAAGCTGCATGAAGGGCGGGTACATCGTGCCTGTCACGACGACAGCGCAGATCGAGCAGAGCAGGATGTTGTTCAGCACCAGCGACCCTTCACGCGAGATCGGCGAGAACAGGCCGGTCGAGGTGAGGGACGGCGCGCGCCACGCAAACAGCGCGAGCGAACCGCCGATGACGATGGCGAGCAGGGCCAGAATGAACACGCCGCGGGCAGGATCGTTGGCGAAGGCGTGGACCGAGTTCAGGATGCCTGAGCGGACAAGGAACGTGCCGGACAGCGAGAACGAGAAGGTCGCGATGGCCAGCAGGACCGTCCAGATCTTCAGGCCTTCGCGCTTTTCCACGACGATGGCGGAATGCACGAGCGCCGTGCCCGTCAGCCAGGGGATGAGGGACGCATTTTCCACCGGATCCCAGAACCAGTATCCGCCCCAGCCCAGCACGTAATAGGACCACCAGGAACCGAGCGCGATACCACAGGTCAGGAAGCACCAGGCCGCAACGGCCCAGGGACGGACCCAGCGGCCCCATGCGGCATCGACGCGGCCTTCGATCAGGGCGGCGACGGCGAAGGCGAAGGGGACGGCGAAACCGACATAGCCGGTGTAGAGAATGGGCGGATGGAAGGCGAGGCCCGGATCCTGAAGGAGCGGGTTCATGCCCTGACCGTCCATCGGTGCCGGGAAGACGCGGTCGAACGGATCGGAAGTCAGGAGGCAGAACATCTGGAACCCGGCGGAGACGCCGCCGAGAATGGCCAGAACGCGTCCGCGCAGGATGTCCGGCAGGTTGCGGCCGAACAACGAGACCGCGCCGCCGCAGATAGCGAGGATCAGCGTCCAGAGCAGGACGGAGCCTTCATGGTTTCCCCAGACGCCGGTGATTTTATACAGCAGCGGCTTGGAGACGGCGGAGTTGGCGGCAACGTTCTGGACCGAGAAATCGTCGCTGACGGCGCACATGACGAGGCACAGGAACGAATAGCCCAGCGCGATGAGCTGCGAGACCGCGAGATAGGGGGCTAGCCCCACGAGACGGGCATCGCGGCGGTTTGCGCCCCAGAGCGGGACGGCGAACTGCACGAGGGCGAGCACGCAGGCGAGGGCCAGGGCGAAATGGCCCTGTTCAGGTCCGAACATCAGGCGGTCAGCCCCCTGTTTTCTTTGCGGTCATGGTGTCCCAGCTCGACGCGTCCGGCGCCTTGCCGAAGCGCGGGTCCCACTTGCCGGTGCGCTTGAGTTCGTCCGCGACTTCCTTGGGCATGTAGGTCTCGTCATGCTTGGCGAGGACTTCGCTGGCCGTGAAACCGCCGTTCTTCTGGACGGTGCCGAGGGCGACGACGCTCTGGCCTTCGCGGAACAGGTCGGGGAGGATGCCGGTGTAATGGACCTCGACCGCGGCCTGTCCGTCCGTCACCTGAAAGGCGTTCACGGGGGTGCCGTTCTCGTTGATGCGGTGCAGGCTGCCGGCCATGACCATGCCGCCGAGGCGGATGGTGCGGTCTGGCGAAGGCGGATTGGCCTTCACCTGCGACGGCGCCATGAAGAAGACGATGTTGGACGAGAAAGCACGCAGGGTCAGGGCGGCGGCGGAACCGACACAGGCCAGACAGGCAATGACGATCCAGAGGCGACGGGTCTTGCGGGTCATGATGCTGACCTTTCACGACGGCGGGCATGGCCTTCAACGGCAGCCAGACGGGCCTTGGACTTCCGAAGGCGCAGGGCCGCGCCGACACCGAGGACGAGAGAGCAGCCCAGCGTCAGGGCGTAGGACGCCGCAATATAGGGCCAGTGGTTCGGGAGGTGCATCATGCGGCTTGACTGTCCCTGCGGTCGAGGCGCGAACGGGCCAGAAGCTGGCGCGCGCGGCTTTCATGGATGGCGGCGCTGAGCCGGGTGAAGATGACGGCCGCAACGCCAAGCGTGAAGCCGATCGTGGTGATCAGCAGCGGCCAGAGCATCATCATGGACATGGCTGGTGCGCCGGTCAGGGTGATGCTGTCGGGCTGGTGCAGGGTGTTCCACCACTGGACGCTGAACTTGATGATCGGCAGGTCGATCACGCCGGCAAGGGCGAGGATCGCGGCGGCGCGCTGGCCGCGGGCGGGTTCATCGAAGGCGCGGATCAGGGCGATATGGCCCAGATACAGGAAGAACAGTACCAGCATCGACGTCAGGCGCGCGTCCCACACCCACCATGTGCCCCACATCGGCTCACCCCAGAGGGAGCCCGTAATCAGGCACAGGGCGGCGGCACAGGCGCCAACGGGCCCGATCTCGATGGCGGCGAGATCCGCCAGCGGATGACGCCAGACCAGCGAGAGCACGCCGCAGATCGCAAGCCCGAGGTAGCAGGACGAGGCCAGCCAGGCCATCGGGACATGGACATACATGATGCGGACGGTGTCGCCCTGCTGCCAGTCGGCCGGGGCGATGAACAGGCCCCAGATGACGCCGACGGTCAGGAACAGGATGGCGCCGCTGCTCAGCCAGGGCAGGAGCGCATGCGCCAGACGCAGGAACTGCCCCGGATTGGCATAGCGATGGAGCAGGTTGGGGGTAGGGCGCACAGGGACACGGACCTCGGCAGATTGGCAACTCGGCGATTGGTTCCCCTTTGAAATAGTCCGAAGCAATCATATTCGGAAGAGGCGCGTTGTCCCATTGTTCCGATCACTGTTATCACGTTTCACGGAAATGAGCGGTAAATGCCTCTGTAAATGCCCTTGGGGCGGGAGTGAAATGTGGCTTTCTGGCTGGTGAAATCGGAACCCGAGGCGTTCTCTTGGGCACAGCAGGTCGATCATGGCGTCGAACCGTGGACGGGGGTGCGCAACTATCAGGCGCGCAACAACCTTTCGGCCATGAAAAACGGCGATCTGGCGCTTTTTTACCACTCCGTCAGCGAAAAACGCATTGTCGGCGTGGTTGAAGTGGTGCGGGAAGCCTATCCGGACCCGACGGCGGATGATCCGCGCTGGGTCTGTGTGGATGTGAAGGCGATGGGAGCGTTTGCCCATCCCATGAGCCTGGCCGACATCAAGGCTGATCCTGCCCTGGCGGAGATGGCGCTGCTGAAACAGTCCAGACTGTCCGTGGCGCCGGTGACGGAGACGGAGTTCCGCCACCTGACGCAGATCGGGGGCTGGACGCGCCCCTGAGAGACGCCGTCTTAGTGAATGGCGGAGGAGTCGCCGTTCACGAGCATGTTCGTCTGGCCGTTGACCGGATGGCCGGCGTAGCTCGTCGGGGAGTCTTCGTCTTCATACGGTGACTGAACGGGGGCGTTGAACTTCACCGGCATGCCGAACAGCGAGAAATGGGACGGCAGGTTGTTGGTTCCGTTGGTCTTCTGCTGGGCGTTCGTACCGGGCATGCCGACCGGAAGATGCGTGCGGACGCGGTCACTGTAGCTGGCGAGGGCGGTCTCCGAGTCTTCCACTTCCGTATAGCCATGCGGCGGGGGCGGTGCGCCTTCGTCGGGCAGGGCGGACTGCTGGGCCGGCGTCAGGGGCTTGGCGGGGGCGCCGACGATCTGGCCCGCTGTCGGGCTCATCTGCGGAAGATTGGCCGTGCCGTGTGCGGCACGGTGACGGGTGTGACCCGAGGGAGAAGAGCTGGAGGCGGCATGGGCCGAAAAACCGGCCGGGATGAGGAGGCTGGCTGCCAGCGGAGCAGACAGGATCCAGCGCGATAATACGGTCATTGTTGTAATTCTCCTCACCCCGCCGGGGGCGTCCCGGGTAGCGTCACAGAGCCGATATCCCCATGATGGCGCCATGTTAGGATATGAAACCTGCTATCCGGTAAACGGTTTCGGGTCTTACGAACAGGAGTTTTGATCGTCATGACCGCAGTGAATGACACGCAGCTTCCAACCAGCGAATTCGCCTCGATGGCGCTGGACGGGGATTCCCTTGCCCAGCTTCAGTCGGTTCTCGAAAAGGTGGAACAGGGCCGCGGGGTTCTCGTGCGTCTTGCAGACCTGATGGGGGGTGCGGTCGGACAGGCTACGCGACTCGGTATGCAGGGACTCGGCCTGGCGCCGGCGGTGCAGGAGAAGTTCCACAACGCGGCTGAGATCGCCATCGAACGGGCGTTCAAAGTCGCCATACTGGGGATCGACAACGAGGCTCCCGCCGTGCGTGAACCCTGGCGTGAGAATGTGGGGCAGGCCGCCGTGGCCGTTTCGGGCGCGCTGGGTGGTTTCGGCGGAATCTTCGGTCTGGCGCCGGATGTGGGCTTCACGACGCTGACCATCATGCGCGAGATCGCACGCATTGCCCGCGAGGAAGGCGAAGACCTGCGTAACGAAGACACGCGCCGGGCCTGTCTGGAAGTCTTTGCGCTGCGCAGCTTCCCTGCACGGCAGAGCGAAGATGAGAGCGAGCTCGGGTTTTTCTCGGCGCGGGCACTGCTGCGCGGACGTCCGATCGTCATGCTGATGGCGGAAGTGGCGTCGCATTACGGAATTGGCCTGTCGCGCAAATTCGCGTTGCAGATGGTGCCGGTGGCAGGTGCGCTGTGTGGTGCGTCGCTCAATGCGGCGTTCCTCGCGCATTACCGCGCGCTGGCCCGGGCCCATTTCACGATCCGCCGTCTGGAACGCACGCATGGGCTGGCCGTTAAGGAAGCGGCTGCCGACCTGCGCGCAGGGGGAACGGGCACATCTGAAACATTCTCCTGATTTTCAGGAGCTTCCGGGGAAAAGCCCATGCCGATCGGTCTTGTCTGGCTTGGATGGACACTGGTGCTGGCAGTCGTCCAGCTTTTCCTCACCGCCGCCGCGTGCCGCCAGCAGGACGGTCTGCAATGGGCGAGCAGCAACCGCGACGGTGACCCGCCCCGCTATACAGGGATGGCGGCACGGCTGAAGCGGGCGCAGGCCAATCTGGCGGAAACGCTGCCGATCTTTATCGGGGCGGTCCTGCTGAGCTGGGTCTCGGGCCGGTACAGCCCGCTGACGGGCTGGGGTGCGGGGATCTATTTCCTGGCGCGGACACTCTATGTGCCGGCCTACGCGTTTGGCTGGGGGCCGGTGCGCAGTCTGATCTGGGGGATCTCGATGGCCGGTCTGATCCTGGTGCTGATCAGTCTGCTGTGAAGGACGCCTCGGTCATGGACGGGGGTTCGACGCCTTCGCGCATCATCCACAGATCCACGAGTGCGGAGATGACCAGGCAGACGGCGCTGACCTTGGCCAGGGTCATCAGCAGGCCATGCGCTTCGGGCATTGCGAGACGCAGTGCGCCGAGAATGACGAGAATGATGGCATAGACGAAGGCAAGCGGCACTGGCGGTCTCCCTGACGATGGATCACCCTTACCATGCCCGCTGTCGGCACGGCCATGTTTTCCCGTGCCACCCCGGATCATGACACGAGCAAAGACTGTACCCTCATGGACGACATAACGCCGGATCTTCTGCTGCGGGCCTATGCCTCGGGGATCTTTCCCATGGCGCCCGACGCCGGGAGTACGGAACTCTCGTGGTACCTGCCCGAAGAGCGCGGGATCATGCCGCTGAACGGGATGCATGTTCCAAAGAAGCTCATGCGGCTGGTGATGTCCGGCAGAATGATGGTGACGGCGGACCGGGCTTTCGATGAGGTCATGCTGGCCTGCGCGGAGCCTGCTCCGGGGCGGGAGACGACCTGGATCAGCGGCCGCATCCGCACTCTTTACGGTGCGCTGCACCGGCAGGGAAACGCCCATTCCATCGAGGTCTGGGACGGCAAAAAGCTGGTGGGCGGCCTGTATGGGGTGTCGCTGCGTGGGGCTTTTTTCGGCGAGAGCATGTTTTCGCGCGAACGTGATGCTTCTAAGGTGGCTCTGGTTCATCTTGTCGCAGGGTTGCGAAAGGGGCGGTTCACGCTGCTGGATACGCAATACACCACGCCTCATCTGACGGGGCTTGGCGGTATCGGAATTCCGGCGGCGGATTATCAGTCCCTGCTTCATCAGGCGCTGACCGTGCGCGCGGTCTGGCCTGACGATTTCAGCCTTCAGGCCCTGCGGGAATCCATTGCGTCCCTGCGTGTACCTGCCGTGCGCGCGCCTGCCGGAGATCCGCCATGACTGTTTTCACGCGCCCCGCCCACCTGTCTGTCGCGCCATTGGGGCTGCTGGCCGTCGGGCTGTGTCTGGTGACGCCGGCCCGTGCGGAGGATCATCCCCGCCTGACGCCGACGCGCGATGTCACGGTTGTTTATGAACTCACCACGCCATCCGCCCCGCCCAAGGCCGGGCCCAACACCGTCAAGGTGGCGTTCTCGGGGGCGGGCGATCTGCTACGGATTGATTCGCAGGACGGCAATGGCGTCACGATTCTCGACCGGCCGGGGCAGCAGGTGACGCTCGTGATGATGAAGCAGCAGGTCTATACGCGCCTGCATCCCAGCCACGGCCTGCATAATCCGTTCATGCTTGATCTGGACATGCAGTACACGCCGGCAGGGCATGAAACCGTGGCGGGCGTGGCCTGTGAACGCTGGGACATCCAGAGCAGCCATGGCAAGGCCAGCGCCTGCGTGACGGAAGACGGCGTCATTCTGGCTGAGAATGGCGTGGATGCGGATGGGGTGGAAGGATCGATCAAGGCACTTTCGGTGTCCTATCAGGATATTCCGTCCTCGACGTTCGAGCCGCCAGCGGGATTCCATGTTCTGGAGCCGAAGGCTCGCCCCGCCCATCAGAGCCAGGCGGGAAGTGCGACGCCGTCTCCCGTGCCGGAAACGTCGGGCAGCGACACGAAGACGACAATGCCCGAGGCGGCGTCTCCCGAGACGTCCGATTCCGATAGTCCTGTGATCGGGAGCCGGGATACTCCGGCTCCGGCGACGACAACGCCTGGCCCCGCGACGCCCTTGCCGGGTCAGTCTTCCCAGACCGATACGACGCAGCCTTCCGTCTCCAATGATTCTTCGGGGGATGGCTCGGTGTCTGCTCCGGACCAGCCGCCCAGCGGTCCTGCTGATGGAAACCACAAATGAGAATGACGTTTCTGCGCGGCGCAGGTGGGGCGGCCTGTGTGCTGATGGTGGCTGTTTACGCTTTTCCGGCGAGGGCGGATGTGCCGTCCGCCCCGGTTCCGGGACCCGCGCCGGAGCCAGGTTCGGCGCCGCTGGTGACGCCGCTGCATGACACCGATATCGATTACGTCCTGACCGGTCCCTCCGGACAGCGCCTGCACCAGCGCATGCGCTGGACGTCCGCGCTGTGGCGGCAGCGGGTCGAGCCGGAAGGATCGGCGACGGTGATGCTGACGGATTACCGCACGCATACGCTGATGGTGCTGGATGGCACGAACCATACCGCGACTGTCATGTCCGCGCCGGGGGAAGGCTTTTCCGCGCCCGGGACGCCGGCATCCGGGTCATGGCGCAGGCTGGGGCAGGGCAGGATCGCGGGGGAAGCCTGCACGATCTGGGAAAGCGCGGACAGCGACCGTCACCCGACCACATTCTGTTACACGGATGATGGTCTCATGCTTGGGGCGGTCCATGATGGAAAGCCGGTCGTGGAGGCTGTTTCTGTCAGCCATGCCCCGCAGCCTGTCGAGATTTTCGACCCACCGCCGGGTTATCACCGCGTTGATCCGCCGCGCTGAAGCCGTGGGGTGAGAGCAGGAGCAGGCGCTGTTACAATTTGTCCGTCTCCTGCCATGATTGGCGCCTCTTGCTGCCATTTTCAGCGGGCATGATCTTTCTCATGGACGGAAAAGACCCCTTTCATCCGGGGATTTCCGGTCCACGTGTTTCGAGGAGAAAGATGCCATGCGTCGCATCACACGTGCAGTTCTTATGGCCGCTCCCCTGCTGATTGGTTCTGCCATCGTTCCGAATGTTCTGGTGCCACAGGCCCAGGCTCACTGGCATGGCGGTGGTCGCGGCCCCGGTTATGGATATGGCGGGCCGCGTGGCGGCTGGCATGGAGGCTACCGTGATCATTCCGGCGCCATTGTAGGCGGGATCCTTGGCGGTCTGGCTCTGGGTGCCGTGGGTGGCGCGCTTCTGGCGCAGCCTTATGCCCCTCCGCCGCCCCCGCCACAGGTGGTCTACGCTCCGCCGGCAGTCGTCTATGCCCCGCAGCCGCAGGTTGTTTACGGACCGCCGCCGGGTCCAGCCTATCCCGGGATGTATCGGGGTTACTGATCTCGGCAAACTGAACGCTTTGTGTCCGCTTTGCCTTGATCGGACCGGAAGGGTGAGGCAATCATGCCCGTCATGACAGCTTCTTCCCCCAGAACGGACCTTCAGCCGGGTGTCCGGGCGCCGGACTTCACGCTTTCCGCCTCGGGCGGACGCACGGTCAGCAGTGCGGAGCTGAAGGGGAAGCCCTATCTGCTCTATTTCTATCCGAAGGCCGATACACCGGGCTGCACCACACAGGCCTGTGGCCTTCAGGAAGTCCTGCCGAAGTTCGAGGCTGATGGTCTGACCATCATTGGCGTCAGTCCCGATCCGGTGGCGAAAATTGAAAAATTCGCCACCAAATACGGGCTTCAGTTTCCGCTGGCCTCGGACGAGCACCATGCCGTCGCCGAGGCTTACGGAACATGGGTTGAGAAATCCATGTATGGCCGGACCTATATGGGAATGGAGCGCAGTTCCTTCCTGGTGGACGGGCAGGGCATCATCCGGAATGTGTGGCGCAAGGTGAAGCCTGCGACCCATGCGGCTCTGGTGGCTGAAGCGTTCCGGGATCTCTCTTCGGGGGCCTGAGGGCTTCCTCCACAAACTTTTACGAGGGAGACAGGCCGGAAACGCGCCGATGACCGTCTATGGCCGTCCCCGACTTCCCGCGCCCTCCCCGCAGGCGTTTCCGTCCTTTCTGCCCGGGACCACAGTTTCCCCGCCATCTGCATATCGCACGCTGGGCGGCGCTGGTCTGCGTCACGCCCATCGCGCTCGTCGCTGCAGCGGGAAGCGTTTTCCTGTGGGAGCTGGCGCATGGGCCGGTGGACATCACGCGCGTCTCGCATCTCGTGGAGCCTGTTTCCATCGCGGCGGGCAAGCGTCCCGGACATCCGGCGGGTCGTCTGAGCTGGGACACGCTGCGCATCCAGTGGCAGCCTGCGGCAGGCGGCGTTCCCGCCGGGCTGGTGCTGATGGCGCGCGGGCTCAAAGTCACCCGCTTCGATAATCTGATCGCCGAACGTGCCGAAGAGGCCGATGCCGTTCTGTCGCTGAGCGCGCTGTTCGAGGGCGTAATCGCGCCCCGGACCCTGCGGCTTGAAAATGCCACGCTGGCCCTGCGCCGTCTGCCCGATGGCGATGTGGACATGGACCTGCCCAACCAGAAGCGGGGCGGCCGGGGTGTGCCCACACGGCTCGACCGGCTGCGGGCGATCGATGTGCATAACGTTTCCATCACGCTTGCCGGACTGCCGCAGGACCGGACGGCCGTGATCGGGCCGGTCGAGATGCAGGCGCGCCGCATCCGGGTGGCGCCGCATTCGCCGGATTTCGTCTGGACGGGAACGGCGCGGACGATGGTCATGCTCGACGGGTTCCGCACGACCCTGACGGCGCAGGCCAGGCAGGTCGGGAATACCGGCAGGCTGCATCTGGGCAGCACGCCGTTCGAGCCTGCGGAGCTTGGCGTTTTCAGCCCGCTGGCGGCGGACTGGCATGTTCCGGTGTCGGTCAGCGCTGATGCGGTCTTTGTGCCGCATGGCATGGACGAGCAGCCGTCGGAGCTGACGCTGAACCTGTCGCTGGGCGACGGACAGGTTTTCCAGAAAACGGCCGATCCGATTCATCTCCATGCCGGGCAGGCGAGCGTGCATCTGCGGATGGATCGCCCGGGTCTGGACGGGGGTGCTACGGTTTCGGTGCCGTCTGCCGGGCTGGATGTGGCGGATAATGCGGGTGCGCTAACGCATGTGCATGCCTCGGCCAGTCTGAGGCTGGACAGTCTGCGCCAGCCAAAGGTGATGGACGGGGACGCTGAGGCCGGGTTGGACGGGGTGCGTTTTGCGACGCTGGGCTCCATCTGGCCGGCCAGCATCATCAAGGGCGGCCGGCGCTGGATTTCCAGGAACATCACCGACGGCACGGGGCGCGATCTTGAGGTCAAAGCCCATCTGCATGGCGATCATGGGCCGGACAGCATTCTGCCGGTCTCGGTTCAGGGGCAGCTGACAGGGCGCGGGCTGACGGTGAACTGGCTGCGGCCGGTTCCACCCGCGACGGGTCTGGATGCGTCCCTGCATTTCGACGGGCCGGAGACGCTCGTGATTGATCTGAGCCGGGGTGTCCAGCCTACGGGCGTGAAGGAGAATGTGCTTCTTCCGGACGGGGAGATCCGGATTGGCGATCTGTATGCCAAGGATCAGACCGGCGATATTTCCACGCATCTGACGGGGCCTCTGGCGGGGTTCATGTCCGCGCTGGCGCATCCGCGGCTGCATCTTCTGGCGCGGCATCCGCTGCCGTTCACGCATCCGGACGGGATGGTGGATGCGCATGTGCGTCTGACGCTGCCGCTTGTTGCGCATATTCCGGACGGGGCGCTCCATGTCTGGACGCAGGCCACGTTCTCCGGTGTGCATCTGGGCAATGTGCTGATGGGGCAGCCGGTGGACGGGGCGTCTGGAAAGATGTCCGCGACCGAAGATGGACTGGACCTGACGGGGGACGGGCGTCTTGCGGGGATCCCCACGCATGTCGTGCTGCATGAGAACTTCCAGGCCGGGGCGCCGTCCCGGGTGTTGCAGACGATCGATGCGCGTTCGGTTCTGGACCCGCAATCCACCGCGAAGGCCCGGATTGCGCCGGGCGGGCTGTTTGACGGGCACGCGGTTCTGAATGCGCATTTCGTGCAGCAGGCCAATGAGATGTCCGATCTGAAGCTGTCGCTGGACATGGCGCAGGCGGCGCTGATGGTGCCGATCTGGGCCAAGCCGATGGGTGAGCCTGCGACGGCCATGGTGCATATCGGGTTCCAGAAAGGGCGCATGTCGGTTCTGGATGGATTGCAGGCGCATGGGACCGGGCTTTCCGTGGCGGGGCGCGGTGTGACCCGTGCGGGCAAGCTGACGGGGATCGTGCTTGAGGGCTTCCGGATCGGCCGGACGGAGGGCGATGCGCGCATTGCCCTGCCGCAGGCCGTGGATCAGCCCATTGGCGTGACGGTCGATGCCGATCCGCTGGATCTGGCGCCGATGTTTGCGCCCCATCCGCCGACGGCGCCCGCTGCTGCGCCGCGGGGTGGTTCAGGCGAGAAGAGCGTGTCCATGGGGGATAGCTGGTCCATCAGCCTGAATGCGCCGCATGTCTATTATGGACCCAAGGCGCAGGTCGGCGGTGTCGTCTCGCAGATTGAATTGCGGAACGGGCATCTGGCCTCGGGGCGGTTTGCACTCGATGCGCCGACGCGGGTCCGGGCAGTTCTGGCCGATACGGGGCGCGAGCATCCGTTCGTGCTGGATATCGATAATCTGGGGACGCTGCTTGAAGGTCTGGGTCTGTATGACCGTATCCGGGGTGGGCAGACGCATCTGGACGGGGTGTTCACGCCGGACGAGACGACCGTGCGGAAGGTGCCGGAAGGGCGGAATACGAAATCAGCCGGGTTGTGGGGCGGCCTGCCGCCGTTCCGCGGGCATGTGGAAATGGGGCCGTCGCAGTTCCTGCGGCCGCCTCTGACGCTGACGGCGGTGTCGGACCTGTCCCCGCTGCACTGGCTGACCAATCATCTGGACCGGTTCGAGATCAGCCATCTGGCGACGCGTCTGAGCCTGGCGGGGAACCTGCTGGTGTTGCATGACGGGGTGATCGGCAATCAGGCGCTTGGGGCCACGATGGAAGGGCCGATCGACCTGACGACGTCTAAGTTGAACCTGAACGGGACGATCGTGCCGCTGTTCGGACTCAATGCGCTGCCGGGGCGGCTGCCGGTTCTGGGGCATCTGCTGTCTCCCGAAAAGGGGGGTGGGCTGCTGGCGGCGACGTTTGATCTGCATGGGACGGTCGAGAAGCCGGATCTGTCGGTCAATCCGCTGTCGATGCTGCTGCCGGGCGTGATGCGTCGCATCCTTCATTAAGTCGGCGGCCGGGGTTATGCTCCGGTAACGTGAGGCCGGGGATTTTCCTGACCGGCCTGGCTCCCCATATCCGGGGAGCAGACCTTCTGACGGGGCTTCGGGGAGCGGGAGATGCCAGTGACCGACATGACAGATCTTTTCGGCGGCGCTCCGGAAGCGAACCGCTCCCCCGGACATGCTTTGGGCCGTGGGCCGTCCCGTGCGCCGGAGAACATGCGGCAGCAGCGCCCGATCGAAGCACCGCAGGTGCAGCGCCGGCCGCCGTCCCGGACGCAGCCTCTGGCGGACCGTCTGCGGCCCAAGCGGCTGGAAGACGTGCGGGGGCAGGATCATCTGCTCGGGCCTGAGGGTACGCTGACGCGGATGCTGGAGCGGGGCACGCTGTCCAGTCTGATCCTGTGGGGCGGTCCGGGATGTGGGAAGACAACGATTGCACGGCTTCTCGCAGGGCGGGCCGGGCTGTTCTATTCGCAGATTTCGGCAGTCTTTTCCGGCGTTGCAGATCTGCGGCGGGCGTTTGAGGAAGCCGACAAGAAGCAGGCGGCGACGGGCAAGGGCACGCTGCTGTTCGTGGACGAGATCCATCGCTTCAACCGGGCGCAGCAGGACGGATTTCTGCCCTATGTGGAGCGCGGGACGGTGGTTCTGGTGGGCGCGACCACGGAGAACCCGTCCTTTGCGCTGAATGCGGCGCTGCTGTCGCGATGTCAGGTTCTGGTGCTGAACCGGCTGAATGATGCGAGCCTTGAGAGCCTGCTGGTGCATGCGGAAGAGGAAGTCGGCCGTCCGTTGCCGCTCGATCCGGAGGCACGGGCCAGTCTGCGGGCCATGGCGGACGGGGACGGGCGGTATCTGCTGAATATGGTCGAGCAGCTTGTGGCGCTTGATCCATCGAAAGTTCTGACGCCACGCGATCTGGCGGCGATCCTGTCCCGCCGGGCGATCCTGTATGACCGGGACCGGGAAGAGCACTACAATCTCATTTCCGCCCTGCACAAATCGCTGCGCGGCAGTGATCCGGATGCAGCGTTGTACTGGTTCGCGCGGATGCTGGAGGGCGGGGAGGCCCCGCGCTACATCGCGCGGCGTCTGACGCGGTTTGCGGCTGAGGATGTGGGGCAGGCCGATCCGTCCGCGCTGCCGATGGCCGTGGCGGGGTGGCAGACCTATGAGCGGCTGGGTTCTCCGGAAGGGGAGCTGGCACTGGCGCAGGTCGTGGTGCATCTGGCGACCGCGCCGAAATCCAATGCGGTTTACACGGCTTACAAGGCGGCCCGGGCCCTGGCGCGCGATACCGGCAGCCTGATGCCGCCGTCGCATATCCTGAACGCGCCGACGTCCCTGATGAAGGATATCGGGTACGGCAAAGGCTATGAATACGACCACGACAGCGAGGACGCGTTTTCGGGTCAGAACTACTTTCCGGACGGGATGCCCAGAGCGTCCCTTTATCATCCCACGGACCGCGGACATGAGGGGCGTATCAGAAAACTTCTGGACATGCGGGCCGCCAAGAGGGCATCCCGCGAACCATGACAGTTACCAACCGCATCGTGACCGAGGATGAGGCCGATATTCGCCTCGACCGCTGGTTCAGACGTCACTACCCCAACCTGACGCAGGGCGCGCTCCAGAAACTGTGCCGCAAGGGACAGATCCGCGTGGAGGGAGGGCGTGTCCAGACCAACACGCGCCTGATCCCCGGACAGAGCGTCCGCATCCCGCCGTTGCCGGATGTGGACAAGCCCGCGCCCCTGCCGCCGCCGGATCCGATGCTGGCGCGCGAGATCAAGAAGATGGTGATTTACGAGGACGAGCATCTGCTGGTTCTCGACAAGCCATCGGGCCTTGCGACGCAGGGCGGTCCGGGCATTACCAAGCATGTGGACATGATGCTCGACGGTCTGCGGACCGAGGGCGGGGACCGGCCGCGTCTGGTGCATCGCATTGACCGTGACACGTCGGGCATTCTGCTGATTGCGCGCACGCCGGGTGTGGCGGCGAAGCTTGCGGCGGCGTTCCGTGGGCGCGATGTGGAAAAGACGTACTGGGCCGTGGTCGTCGGGCGGCCCTCACCAGAATCTGGCATTATCGATCAGCCGCTGGCGAAGATCGGCGCGGGTGGTGCGGCGCTGGTGATTGCGGCGTCGCGCGATGAGGAAGACGCGGCTTCGGCCAAGACGGAATATGAGACGCTCGATGCGGCGGGCAAGAAGCTGAGCTGGCTGAAGCTGTCTCCGCTGACCGGCCGGACGCATCAGCTTCGCGTGCATACCGAATCCATCGGAACACCGATCGTTGGTGATCCGCGCTATGGCGGGAAGGCCGCGCATCCGGAAGGGTTTATCGACCGGCTGCATCTGCATGCGCGCCAGCTCGACATTCCGCATCCCGCCGGGGGGCGCCTGATCGTGACGGCACCTCTGCCGCCGCATATGCGCGAGACGTTCCGCACGCTCGGCTTCGTGCCGGGTGAGACGCCGGCGCCCAAGCGTGTCCGGGGTGGGAGCAGCAGCAAGGGGCGGGGGCCTGCAAAATGAAGAAGCTGACCGGCGTTCTGATTGCCGTCATCATTGCCATTGTGGGTGTGAGTGTGGCCACGCATGTCCTGATCGATCAGGACGCGCTGCGCGAGCGTGTGGCTGTGGCGCTGAAGCACCAGACGGGGCTTACGATGCAGGTCCGTCATTCGTCGGTACAGCTTCTGCCCTGGCCCGCGTTCGAGGCGTCCGACGTCGTGCTGACGCGCGATGGGCAGACGCCGGTTCTCAAGGCCCATACGATCCATGCCGGGATCGCCGTCTTTGCCCTGCTGCATCGTGAGGTCCGGTTTCAGGATTTCGTGATCGAAGGGGCGACGGTCAGTCTGGTGCGCGGTCTGGACGGGCAGGCGAACTGGTCCCTGACGCCGGATCGTGAGAACGAGGATGCGTCCCTGCCGGTGCATGGTCAGAGCGGGCAGCGGATTCAGGCGCACTGGGATCTGTCGCTGGACGGGTTGCATGTCGCGCAGGCGTCCGTGCTCTGGAACGATCGTCTGACCCGCACGAGCGGTTCGTTCGGTCTGGATACGCTGGATCTGGCAGGGCTGCGCAGTTCCAGCCCGTGGATCAGCCTTCAGGGCCATCATGCGGGCACGCCGTTCACGCTCAAGGGACATGTGGGCAATCTGTCGCAGATCCGGGGCACGCAGCCCTGGGCGTTCAGCATCGGGACGACGCTGGGCGATGGGGAAAAGCGCGACTGGCTGAATCTGGATGGACGGATCGGCAATCCGTCGCAGATGCAAAACGTGGTTCTGACGGCGCAGGGCGAATGGCCCAATCTTCAGGACGCGCATCGTCTGTTCCCGCATGCCAATCTTCCGAATGTGCCGGCCCTTGGCGGCGATGTTGCGGTTCAGGGCAGTCCCGGTCCGCTGACGGATCTGGATGGGGATGCGCTGCTGCATCAGGTCCTGGGCAGCATGAATCCGATGCGGGTGCATCTGCATGCGGGTTATGTCGCACTGCGCCAGGGCGTGTTGCGGAACCTGCATGTCGACTCCGCCGGGCCGGATGCGGCGCTGACCGTCACGGCAGATACGCAGTGGCGGGATACGGCCTGGCATGTCGAAGGCGGGGCGGGGACGATGCAGCAGGCGCTTGCGGCCTGGCGCGACGGGTTGAAGACCGCTGTTCCGCTGACGGTGCAGCTGCGAAGCCAGACGGCGCTTCTGTCCGGTGCGCCTGCGCTCAATGCGCAGGACAGTGCGCGTTTTGCCCTTTCGGGCACGATCGGTGCGGAGAACGGGCATCTCGTGGCGGAAGGGAGCGGCAAGACGCTCCATCTGCCGGGTGCGGTTCTGCATGATGTCAGTCTGCATGGCACGCTGGACGCGCAGGACCGTGAGAACCTGTCGCTCGACGGGCTGACCTTCGGCAGTCAGGAACTGTCTGTGGATGGGGCGCTCAAGCTGGTTCTGGGGCATGACGTTCCGCCGGTCGTGAGCGGAAACCTGCATGCCGCGAAAATGGATCTGGATGTGCTCAAGGGGCTGTGGCTCCAGCCTGCACAACCGGCTGCTCCGGCTGTTGCGCCCGCTGTTCCGGGTGTGCCCGCACCGAAGCCTGTGGCGCCGCAGAATGAGGGCCCGGTTCCGGCTGTGAGCGATCATCCTTCGGCTGAGACGGTCGCTGCGGACCTGACGCCGTCCTGGGTGAAGCGGTTGCGGGCGCAGGATGTGAACCTGCATCTGACGGCGGATCATGTCGTGTTTGCGGGGCGGGATTATACGGATCTGGCGACGCGCCTGACGCTGTCGGGCGGTCATCTGCGTCTGGATCCGATTTCCGGTCAGGCGCAGGGATTGCCGTTGTCGGGAATGGCGGAACTGGATGCCAGTGCGCTTCCGGTGACGGGTAGCGTGACGTTCCAGCCGCTGATGCTTCCGGCCGGTCTGCTGGAGACGCAGCTTGGGATGCCGCTTCTGCTTCAGGGGCCTGTGCAGGTCGTGGGGCAGCTTTCGGCGAAGGGCAACAATTCGCTGGAACTGCGGCAGTCGCTGGACGGGCATCTGGGCATTTCCATGGTGGATGGCCAGGTGCAGAGCGAGCTTCTGGGGAAGATGGCAGGGTCTGCGGCCAGCGTGGTGCTTGGGAAAGGGGGGCGGTCGCTTCGCTGTCTGGGGCTGCACATGAGCATTGCGGACGATGTCGCCCATATCGACACGCTGGGGCTTCAGTCCGGGCGGTTCTCGACGTCGGGCAGCGGGACTGTCGGGCTTGGGACGCAGGCGCTGGATCTTCGCCTTCTGCCGGTGGTGGATTTTGAAGGAGCGGGTGCCTCGACGCCGGTTGTGCTGACGGGCACGCTGGGTGCGCCGCATGTCGCGCAGGATCGCGATGCGGGCGGCAATTTTCATGTGACGATCGGCGGGGACAGCAATACGGCCGATCCCTGCACGGCACCGCTGGCGGCGGCGCGCGAAGGGCAGGCTGGTCCGGCTCCTTCGGCGGTCAAGGCGCATCATTCGAAGGCCGGGGACATCCTGCGGGCTCTGGGAGTTCTGCATTGAGCGGGCACAAGCGTTTCTGGAAAGCGGTTTCGGTCGTATCGGAGGACGGGCTGTTCCAGCCGCGTCTGGATGGCCGGCCGATCCGTCTGCCGCAGGGCCATGTTCTGGCTGTGCGTTCCTCTGCGCTGGCCGAAGCCATTGCGGGGGAGTGGGGCCAGATTGCGGAAGGCGCGGCTTTCACGCCGGATTCCCTGCCTCTGACGCGGATGGCCGGGACCATGATCGAGCGTATTGCGCCCGATCCGCAGGCCGCGCGGGACATGCTCCTCGGACACGGGGTGGATGACGGGCTTTGCTACTGTGAAGACGGGGTCGGGCCGGTTGCGGCGCAGGTTTTCGCCTGGCTTTCGGGTTACGGGATCCACCCGAGTGTAACTGATGGTCTCATGCCGGTGGTACAGCCCGAGGGTTATACGGAGGCTCTGGCGGGGCTTCTGGCAGCGCGGGACGATCTGGAGCTCGCGGTTCTGGGCGTTCTGGCGCAGGCGACGGGCAGTCTGCTTCTGTCGCTGGCTGTCGTGGGAGGCGTTGTCAGCCTCGTGGATGCGGTGCTCTGGGCCAATAATGATGAAAAATCCCAGCTTGCGACCTGGGGGCAGGATGATGAACTCGTCCGTACGATGGAGAATCATGAGAAGGATATTCTCGACGCGGGCATGTTCCTGATGCTGGGACGCAGGGTTTCGATCTGAGAGGAAAATGCCCTGAATGGGGCATGATCTTGCCATATTCGGGGATCATTGAAGCTCCTGCCATGTGACAGAACGAGATGATTGGTGACTCGCCCCGGCCGGGGATCGGGCGCTATCTCCGGATCTGTCGAACACTGTGAGATTCGAGGAAGATATGTCCGTATCCGTTCGTAGGCCCCTGCTGCGCCACATGGGTACCCGTGTCGTGAAAACCTGTTCCATTGGAGCCTGGCTCTTTCTGGCCGCGACACCGCTGATCGTGGTGGTCTGTGCCATTCACGGTTGATTTCTCGGAAGCTCGATCTGCCCCGAAGCGTAGTTCTCTATAAGTCAGGCGCAAAGTCGCATTGGATAATCAATAAGACTCCTCCTCCACTCCAAACGGCGTCATGTTACGGAGTGTGAATAGAGGAAGACCAGCAATGAAGCTGTCTATTGGAAGGTTGCTTGCGACCCTGTGCTTTTTTCCTGCCGCGCCAGCGATGGCGCAAGGGACTGGGATAGCTTTGGAGTTGGCGCAAGGAAACTGGTTGTCAATGCATCATACCGTTGATGGCGGAATAACAACCGGTGTGTGCGTTGCCCTTGCTGTGGATGGCGGGCTAGGTCTTCGAGTTGACGGAAATGACATCGAACTGCGTTTTACTGACGAAAAATAGAACTTGCCGTCAAACACTGAAGGCGACGTGACAATTTCTGCCGGTCCCAAGGTGCTCGTGGGTGTCACAAATCAGGAAAATTTGGGCGCGCTCATTCGTGCCTTTAACACCGCCACCATGGCTCAAGTTAAATTCGGATCAAAGAGTGCGCGGACCATATCGCTATCTGGTAGCACTCGGGTGCTTGCAGAGTTTCGTGGCTGCGTACAACAGGCAGGATTAGCAGATCTGGGGCCCATAGCGGGGCCGTCAAACTCCCCGTTTTGAATAAAGTGGGCAATCCAGGCTATTTTTTGGAGTTGTTGTGCTGATTGGGACAACTTGTCGCGCCCTGTCTAGTTCTCCTGGATGATTTGATATGGCGGATCATAGCTAAGAAAAAAGCCCGGTCTCCATGGGGAGGACCGGGCTTTTTCGTGCCGTGGGCGCAGGTCAGGCTTCTCCGTTATCCGGGACCATGATGCTGACAGTTGCGGTAGCGGCGATGCCTTCTTCGCGGCCGGTGAAGCCCAGACGCTCGGAGGTCGTGGCCTTGACCGAGATACGGCTGACGCTGACCTTGAGAAGCTCGGCAAGGCGGTTACGCATGGCTTCGGCGTGTGGGCCGATCTTGGGGCGTTCGCAGATCAGCGTGATGTCGGCATTTACGAGGAAGCCACCGCGCTCGCGGATACGTTCGCCCGCATGGATCAGGAAGCGGGCCGAATCCATGTCCTTCCATTCATTGTCGGACGGCGGGAAATGGCGGCCGATGTCGCCCTCGGCCAAAGCACCGTAAATGGCATCGCACAGCGTGTGGATGCCGACATCGGCGTCGGAATGCCCGGCGAGGCCCTTCGTATGGGGCACCTCGATGCCGCACAGGATCAGCTTGCGGCCTTCCTCGAAGGCATGGACGTCATAGCCCAGTCCGACGCGGGGCAGCAGGTTCCGGTCAATCACACCTTCAAGACGCATCAGGTCCTCCGCAACAGTCAGTTTGATATTGTCTTCCGACCCTTCGACGATCGCGACCGGATGGCCAGCCTGTTCGAGCAGGGCGGCATCATCGGTGCGGGCGTCACGATGGGTGCGGTGAAGTTCGAGCAGGGTGCCGAAGCGGAAACCCTGCGGGGTCTGGGCGCGCCACAGCCCGTCCCGCGGGACGGTATCGACGATGATGCCGTCTTTGGCCTTCTTGATCGTGTCGATGACGGCGACGGCCGGAATTACGCCCTCATGGGTTTTCAGCGCGTTGATGACGTTCTGCACCACTTCCGCCGGGACGCAGGGGCGGGCGCCGTCATGGACCAGCACCAGATCAGGCGGTTCGGGCAGTTTCGCCAGGGCTTCGAGGCCGTTGCGTACGCTGTCATGGCGTTCCGCGCCGCCGCAGACGGGGGGCAGGATGTCCAGGCCTTCGAGGCTGTCGGCCAGCAGGGGATCGTCCCCGACGGGCAGGACCACGTCCACATGCGGCAGGAGGGCTTCGGCGGCTCTGCGGATGACGGGTTTGCCCCGCAGCATCCGGAACTGCTTGGAAGAATTTTCCCCGCTCTGCGAGGAGGCGTCAAAGCGCCGGCCACGACCGGCAGCAAGAAGGAGGGCAGCGATACGCATGGGGGAGGAATGGGCCGGGACGGCGGCAACGTCAAGCGTGTGTGACTGTTCTCCTGCCTGTCCGTGCGGCCCGTTCACCGCCTTCAGTGCACCAGTGTGCTGTCGTGGGGGCTGTCGAGGCTGAAGACCGGGATGCTGACGTCGAAGCGATGGCCCGAGCGGGGCTCGACCATGTGGTAGGTGCCGCGCATGAAGCCGGTCGGCGTCGTGAGCATGGCGCCGGACGTATAGTCGAACTGTTCCTGCGGGCCGATCACGGGCTGTTCGCCAACCACGCCATCGCCGTGAACATGTTCCTTGCGTCCAAGCCCGTCCACGATTTCCCAAGAGCGGGAGAGAAGCTGGAACGTGTCTTTCCGCTCGTTCTCGATGCTGATGTGATAGGCCCAGGCGTATTGATGGTCTTCGGGATGGGACTGGTCGTCCAGCCAGAAGGTCCGGACCGTGACCGTCACGTCGTCCGTGGTTTCGCTGAAGCGGGGTGCACTTTCCATGGCTTCGGCGAGTGCCGTCTCGGGATCGGCGTGCAGATGGGGGTGGGATGACTTGTCAGGCATGACGCCATTGTAAAGCCATCCCGGGGATTTGTCAGGAAAACTTATGCGAGGGCCGCGACGGCCGCCGCACCACGCTTGAGATCATCGATCAGGTCTGCCGGATCTTCCAGACCGACGGAGAGGCGGATGGCGCCGTCCGTGATGCCGAGACGGGCACGCTCCTCCGCGCTGACGCGCATATGCGTTGTCGTGGCGGGGTGGGTGGCCAGGCTGCGGGCATCGCCGAGATTGTTGGAAATCGCGATGATTTTGAAGGCGTTCATGAAGGCGAACGCGCCCTCACGGCCTTTGTCCACCACGAACGCGACCATGGAGCCGCCATTGTTCATCTGGGTTTTGGCCAGTTCATGCTGCGGATGGTCGGCACGACCCGGATAGCGGACCTGAACGATTCCCGGCAGCTCGGCCAGTGCATCCGCGATGGCGGCGGCATTGCGGGCCATGGCATCCGTGCGGAGCTGGAGCGTTTCCAGACCCTTGAGCAGGACCCAGGCGTTGAATGGCGACAGGGCGTTGCCGGTGTTGCGGGTGAAGGGCTGGAGCGTCTCGGTGATCCACTTACTGGAGCCGAGCACCGCACCGCCGAGGACACGGCCCTGACCGTCGATATGTTTCGTACAGGAATAGACGATCACGTCCGCGCCGAGTTTGAGCGGGGACTGGCCGAGCGGCGTTGCGAAGACGTTGTCCACGATCAGCAGGCCGCCGGCCTTGTGCGTCAGCTCGGCAACGCGGGCGATGTCGAGGACGTCGAGCATCGGGTTAGACGGGCTTTCGATCAGCACGGCGGCGGTCGGCTTGGACAGTGCGCGCTCCCAGGCGTCGTAATCCGTGCCGTCCACCAGTTCGGTCTCGATACCGTAGCGGGGCAGGAGATTGGTCACGATCCAGTAGCAGGAGCCGAAAATAGCGCGGGAGGCGACGACGCGGTCGCCGGCCTTTACAGTCGACAGGATGGCCGAGGAGACGGCGCCCATGCCGGTCGCTGTGGCAACGCAGGCTTCGGCACCTTCGAGAAGGGCGAGGCGCTCCTGAAGCGTGTCCACGGTCGGGTTGCCGAAGCGGGAATACTGGAAGTGCTGGACGTCGCCCGTGAAGGTGGCGGCGGCCTGTTCGGCGCTGTCATAGACGAAGCCGGATGTCAGGAAGAGTGCCTCGGACGTTTCGCCGAACTCGGTGCGGTTCGGGGCTTCGTGCAGGAGACGGGTGGCTGTGCGCCAGTTTTCTGAAGACATGATGTGTCCCTCCATAAAACGTCCTGTTGTGCAGGGCGCATGTGGCGGGCCGTGGAAGTCCTGGAAATCGTTCGATAACGACGCAGGGCCTCTTTAGCGCAGTTCTTTAGCCTCGCCGCAAGCCGGCCGCTCAAATCACGAGGGTCAGGCACGCCATGACGTTTCTGACAGGCAGGACTATGAGCCGTATTTCGGTTTTGCGTCAACACCTCGAGGGCGGATTGCGAAGGGATCGCAGAGCGGTTATGCTCGGGGGCGTTAGCGGGCGTAGTTCAATGGTAGAACGGCAGCTTCCCAAGCTGCATACGGGGGTTCGATTCCCCTCGCCCGCTCCAGACTTCCTGAAAAACAGTGGTTATTTGGGCATCGGCGGTGCGCTGAGCGTGTCCTGATATTCCTTGCCGTTCCAGACCCAGCGGTCGTTCGGGCTGACCAGCAGGTCATGCATACCCTTGTGGCGCGTGGGCAGGACGGAAATATCGCCGTTCACGGAGTCCAGGACCGTGTTCCAGGTGTCATTGTGCTTCAGATAGACGGAGGTCGTGCAGCCTGCGGAACCGCAGAGGCGCGCGGACTGGAGCTGTACGAACAGGGCCTCGTCATTCTTGCCCGAAGACAGCGGGGCGGAGCCGACGAGCACGACCGGTTGGTCATGGTGTTTGGCCGCGTCCTGAAGATCGTCTTCGTTCAGTTTGCGGGCGTCTTCATCCAGCTTCGTGCCCGGATGGGCCGTGAGGATGACGGGAGCCGCACCGGCATTGGCCGACTGCGTCGTATGCCGCGTGTGATGGCGGGTCTTGCCTGTCGCGGCATCCGCACAGGACAGGGCTCCGGGGAGCATGAAGGACAGGGCCAGAACCGCCGCGGGGCGGGAAAGAATCTGCTGGATCGACATGAGACCTGTCATAACACGAAATTGAAGAAGAACATCTGTGAAGCTTCGGGGATTATTCGTGGCGGAGCGTCACCACCAGCACGTCCCGATAGGCGGGTTGTGACGGATCGACCGGTTGGACGGCCGTGACGCCGTGATAGACGCGGTGATCGTCCACGATGGCGGCATCCAGCGGGTTGGTGAGCGTGAAGGAGCCGAGCGGGTCCTTGCGCATGCCGTGGATCGTGGTGACGCCCTGTTCGACGTTGTGGCGGGCGACCATCAGCACGAGAACCCAGTCCACGCCATCGCGATGCAGGCCCTCGGGTGTGGGGTGGCCTTCATTGCCCGGACGGGCCTCGATGCGGAACTGATGCACCTCGACATGCCAGACCGGGGGTTTTTCCTTCGGCGGCGTCAGGGCATCCGCGATCCGGCTGACGGTGCGGATGGCGGCGGTCATGGCGGGATGGGTGGCGATGGCGTCCGTTACGGCCGGAAACCAGCGCTCGATGCCGCCATTGAGCAGGTTGTAATCCCGGCTCTGGTAATGGGGCTGGTGTTTTTTGCGGGTGATGGTGTCGCCCGAGACGGCGAAGGTCGCATAACGGCGGCGGCGGTAACGGCCGCCATCCGCCATGTAGCGGTCAAGACCCAGATGATTCCAGCTCTCGGCAAAACCCTGCCAGTCCGTCAGGCCTTCATGCTCCAGCAGAGGACGCGTGACGTCGGCCTGCAGGAAGGAAAACCCTTTTTCCAGCAGCACGTCTTCGATGCGGATCAGAGCCTTGTCAAAGGGCGGGGAGAGATCGGTTGGGCTCATGAGTTCTCGGACCAGGGGACGCAGGGTTGGATGAGGCTGCGTCCCACATTCCCTCTTTGACGGGCTTCTGAAAAGGGATTTCAGGCGCCCAGATCAGGTTTGACCGGCGAAAGATGTTCGCGGAGCGTGCTGCAGGCTGTGGGGGCCACACCGAGGATGCCTGCGAGGTGCTGGCGGTACAGTCCCTCATGGATCAGACGCGCGGCCAGACCCGACAGCAGACCCCCGCCGAAGCTGCGCTTGGCGTCCAGCATGCCCCAGCCGTTGTAGTCCCCCAGGGCCACGACGGCGCCGCGGTCGTTATAGGCGAACGGGGCAGGGGTCCTGCCGGCGATGATTTCCGGCAGGGCACGGCCGAGATACTGGCCTTCCTGGCGTGCGGCCTGAGCTGTCGGCGCGATCGGGGCTGCGTCGATGCGGGCGCAGTCGCCGATAGCGAAAACGGTCGGGTCCTGCGTGGTCTGAAGCGTGGTGGTCACGCCAAGCTGGCCGGAGCGTCCGCGTTCCAGACCTTCGAGCAGGCTCGTGGCGTCCGAGGCGCGCACGCCGGCGGCCCAGACGCGGAGGCTGGCGGGAATGTGCTCGCCGGTTTTGAGGCTGAAGCCGGTCTCGTCCGCGCCGACCACCATGGCTTCGGTCCGCACGGAGATCCCGAGCTTTTCGAGCTGCTGCGTGGCGGCAGTGGAGACAGCTTCGGGGAAGGCAGGGAGGATGCGCGGGCCGGTCTCGATCAGGACGGCGTTCAGCAGGGATTTGCGAACGGCCGGTCCCAGGCCGCGGGCGTCATCGATGGACTTGCACAGTTCGGCAATCAGCTGGACGCCGGTTGCGCCACCGCCGACGATGCCGACCGAGAGCTTATCGCCAGCGGCACGGGCTTTCTGCACGGCTTCGCGGAAAGTGGCGAAGAGTGCGTCGGCGTCGTTCAGGCTGTCGATGAACATGCAGTGATCGACGATGCCGGGAATGCCGAAGTCATTCGCACGTGAGCCGAGAGCGACCACCAGATAATCGTAAGGCAGTGTCGCGCCGGTATCGAGCGAGACGGTCTTGTTCTCGCGATTGACGGCGACGGGGCTGCTCTGGACGAAGGTGAAGCCGAACTTTGCGGCCGTGTCCTTGAAGGGGATGCAGTTCCCCTGATGCTGCATGGTGCCCGCAGCGAATTCGTGCAGGGCCGGCTTCCAGTAGTGGACGGGGCTGCGATCAACGAGTGTCAGGGAGATGTTCTGGCGACGGCCCAGCGCTGCAGCGGCTTCAAGCCCCCCAACGCCACCGCCAAGAACAAGCACGCGAGCTCCAGCAGACATGGATTTTTCCTCATATCAAGTGCGAAACGGCACCCGGATTTTGCTAACGGCAGAGGCGGGGACGCACAAGCCCCGCTCTCGCTGACGTGTTGGGACGGTCAGCTGCGGTAGGAGCCGTTGATGTCGATGTAGCCATGCGTCAGATCGCAGGTCCAGACGCGGGCCTGTCCGTCGCCCAGGCCGAGATCAACGGCAATTTCGATCTCCTGACCCTTCATGTGGGCGACGACCGGGGCTTCATCGTAATTCTCGACGACACCGCCGTCTTTCGCGATCCACGTGCCGCCGATGGCGACGGAGAGGCGGTCACGGTCTGCGGGTTCACCGCTTTTTCCCACCGCCATGACCACGCGGCCCCAGTTGGCGTCCTCGCCCGCAATGGCGGTTTTGACGAGCGGGGAGTTGGCGATGCACAGCGCGATGCGGTGGGCGGAGAGATTGGAATCCGCTCCGGTGACGGCGATACGGACAAGCTTTGTCGCACCTTCGCCATCGCGGACCACCATCAGCGCGAGCTCCAGCAGGAGATCGTTCAGCGCAAGGGTAAACTCGGCGAGAGCGGGGTCGTTGACGTCGTCGACTTCCGGATTGTCGGCCAGTCCGGTCGCGAAAATCATCAGCATGTCCGAAGTGGACGTGTCCGAATCGACGGTAATGGAATTGAAGCTCTGGGCGCAGCCGGAGGCCAGCAGGGATTGCAGCACGTTCTGCGGCAGTCTGGCATCGGTTGCGACATAGGCCAGCATTGTGGCCATGTCGGGGGCGACCATGCCCGATCCCTTGGCGATGCCCTGGATGCGGACGGGGGTGCCGTTGATTTTCACATCGCGACGGGCGGCCTTGGGGAAGGTGTCCGTCGTCATGATGGCGCGGGCGGCATCGGCCCAGCCGTTCTCTTCCAGTCCTGCCCTGGCGGCGGGAAGGGCGGCGATGATGCGGTCCTGCGGCAGTTTTTCGCCGATCACGCCCGTGGAAGCGAGAAAGACGTCCTGCGGAGGGCAGTCGAGAAGCTGTGCGGTGGCGTCCGCGCAGTCTTCGCAGGCCTGGATTCCGGCGCGGCCGGTAAAGACGTTCGCGTTGCCTGCATTGACGAGCAGGGCGCGGGCATAGGGGGTCGTCAGGGCCTCGCGGCACCACAGGACCGGGGCGCCGGGGCAGGCATTCTTCGTATAGACGCCTGCGGCAACCGTGCCAGGGACGAATTCCGCGAGCATCAGATCCGTGCGGCCCTGATAGCGGATGCCCGCGGCGACGGCGGAAAGCCGCACGCCCGCAATCGTTGCAAGGTCCGGAAGAGGACGCGCGAGCGGAGAGACGGGGAGCGGCTTTGCCATGGACTTACTTCTTTGCAGGTGCGGCAGCCGGAGCTGCATTCGGGATCGCCTTGCCCTGTGCGTCGTAGTGAACGACCTTCACCTGGGATTCAGCGGCCTGAACGATGTCACGCACCTTGTCGCGGATCAGCTCCTGACGGACCTGGTCGTGGACCTGGTCGAAGGTCGGGATCGGGGCCGTGCGGGTCGCGAGGACCTGGATCACATGCCAGCCGTACTGGGTGTGAACCGGGGTTTGGGAGATCGTGTTCGGCTTCATGGCGAAAGCCGCTGCGGAGAAGGCCGGCAGCATGTCTTCCTTCTTGAACCAGCCGAGATCGCCACCATTGGCGCCCGCGGAACCCTTGTCCTTGGAAAGCTGGGCGGCGAGCTTGCCGAAATCAGCGCCCTTGCCGAGCTGGGCAATGATGTCCTTGGCCTGCGCTTCGCTGTCCACGAGGATGTGGCGGGCGTGGATCTCTTCTTCCGGCTTCTTGTTCGCGTAATGCGACTGGTAGAAGTCATGCATTGCGGAATCGGTGACCAGCGGGCCGACCTTCTCTTCGAGATAGGCGTTCTGCAGGGCGTTCGCGGCGGCAGCGTCCATGGCGGCCTTCACGTCCGGCTTACGGCTCAGGCCTTCCTTGTCGGCAGCGATCTGGACGGCCTTCTGGTCAACGAGCTGGTTGACGATCAGGGGAACCAGGACGGACGGCTGGATCTGGCGGGCCTGCGGCGGGAGGTTGCCCGCTGCGCGCTGCACGTCGCCCAGCGTGATCTTCGCACCGTTGACGGTGGCGATTAGCATGTCGGGGTTGGGGGCAGCGGCCGGAGCACCGGTCGGGGCAGCTGCGGGCGCTGCGGCGGCAGGGGCTGCCGCAGGAGCGGCGAAAGCCGTCGATGCTGCGACCGACGTGCCGGCCAGAAGGGCGGCGAGAGCGAAAGTGGAGCGGGAAAGCCGCATGTGGGAACTACCTCGGATGTAACCTGGAAAAAGGATGGCCTGCACCATGACAAAGGCTGGTCCGCCCTGCAAGGGTGCGGTCCGTTACCATTCCTTCACGCACCCTGCAGGCGGGTGTCGCGCGAGGCGTGTGGTCGGTCGGGGATGTGACCCTGTGATGACAATGGGAACATTTCATCGGGGTTCTGGACGGGCTCTCCATTGACCCTTTGCGGCCCGGGTCCTATCTCCAGCAGACGTGAAAATCCTGACGGCACGGTGTGGCGGGTCTTTCCGGTAGTGGAAAGAGCTGGCGCTTCGGGCCTTCGGCATCTCAAGGTTCAGCATGTTCGCACGCCTCGCCCGCGCCCTTTTCGGTTCTGCCAACGATCGCACGCTCAAGGCGTATCAGCGCCGTGTGCCCGAGATCAATGCACTGGAGCCTGCGGTCCAGGCCCTGTCTGACGAGCAGCTCCGGCACAGGACGACCGAGTTCAAGGAGCGGCTGGAAAAGGGCGAAACCCTCGATGGTCTGCTGCCGGAAGCCTTTGCGGTCTGCCGTGAGGCGTCGCGCCGTGTTCTGGGCAAGCGTCACTTTGATGTGCAGCTGATCGGCGGCATGGTCCTGCATGCGGGCCGGATTGCCGAGATGCGGACGGGTGAGGGCAAGACCCTTGTGGCGACTCTGGCGGTCTATCTGAACGCGCTGAGTGGCAAGGGCGTGCATGTCGTCACGGTGAACGACTATCTCGCGCGGCGTGACGCGGAAGAGATGTCGATCCTCTACAGCTTCCTTGGGCTGACGACGGGTGTGATCGTGCCGAACCTGTCGGACGGAGAGCGTCGCGAGGCTTATGCCGCAGATATTACCTACGGCACGAACAACGAGTTCGGCTTCGACTACCTGCGCGACAATATGAAATATTCGCTTGGCGACATGGTGCAGCGTCCGTTCAATCACGCGATCGTGGATGAGGTGGACAGCATCCTGATCGATGAGGCGCGGACCCCGCTCATTATCTCCGGTCCTGCAGATGACAGCTCCGACCTGTATCGCTCTGTCGATGATGTGGTCGTGAAGCTCGTTGAGGAGCCTGACGTCTACGACAAGGACGAGAAGCTGCGGTCTGTCACGCTGACCGAGCACGGTTCGCACCGTGTTGAGGAACTGCTGGCGGAAGCCGGCGTGCTTCAGGAAGGCGGGTTGTACGACATCCATAACGTCGCTGTCGTTCATCACGTCCAGCAGTCCCTGCGGGCACATACGCTGTTCACCCGGGACGTGGATTATATCGTGCGTGACGGCAAGGTCGTCATCATCGACGAGTTCACGGGGCGCATGATGGACGGTCGCCGGTATTCGGATGGTCTGCACCAGGCGCTGGAAGCCAAGGAGCATGTGGAGATCCAGCAGGAGAACCAGACGCTCGCTTCCATCACGTTCCAGAACTATTTCCGTCTCTATCCGAAGCTGTCTGGCATGACTGGTACGGCCATGACCGAGGCTGACGAGTTCGCGGAAATCTATCACCTCGATGTGGTGGAAATCCCGACGAACCTACCGGTACAGCGGATCGACACGGATGATGAGGTCTATCTGACGGCGGCTGAAAAGTTCAGTGCCGTGGCGGATCTGATCAAGGAGATCCACAAGACCGGCCAGCCTATTCTCGTGGGCACGACCTCCATCGAGAAGAGCGAATATCTCTCGCAGATTCTCACGCAGCGCGGTATTCCGCATAACGTCCTGAATGCACGTCAGCATGAGAAGGAAGCGATCATCGTGGCGCAGGCGGGTGCGCCGGGAGCCATCACGATCGCCACGAACATGGCGGGCCGCGGAACGGACATCAAGCTTGGCGGCAATATCGAGATGCTGGTCAAGGCCAGTACCGAAGGCGTCGAGGACGAGGCGCAGCGTGAGTCTGTCGAGCAGAATATCCGCGCGATCGTCGAGGAGCATCACGAGGAAGTTCACAAGGCGGGCGGTCTGTATGTGATCGGCACGGAGCGGCATGAGAGCCGCCGCGTGGACAACCAGCTTCGGGGCCGTTCGGGACGTCAGGGCGATCCGGGCAATTCGCGCTTCTTCCTGTCGCTTGAAGACGATCTGATCCGCATTTTTGCCAGCGACCGCATGGGCGCGATGATGCAGAAGATGGGGCTCAAGGAAGGCGAGGCGATTGTTCATCCCTGGCTGAACAAGGCCCTGGAAAAGGCGCAGAAGCGGGTCGAGGCGCGCAACTTCGACATGCGCAAGAACACGCTCAAATATGACGACGTCATGAATGACCAGCGCAAGGAGGTTTACGCCCAGCGCCGGGAATACATGGCGACGGACGATCTGTCGGGCGTGATCGCCGAGCTGCGCGAGCACACGATCGAGGATCTGGTGCATGCGCATATTCCTGAAAAATCCTTTGCCGAGGCCTGGGATACGGAAGGGCTGACAAAGGAAGTCTCTCGCATTCTGAACCTGGATCTGCCGATTGCAGACTGGGCGAAGGAAGACGGGATGGATGCCGAGGGCGTCATCGAGCGGATCGAGGCGGAAGCCGCGAAGGCGCAGGCGGCACGGACGGCCAATATGGGCCCCGAACTGATGCGTTTGATCGAGAAACAGGTCGTGCTGACGACGTTCGATGCGGTGTGGAAAGAGCATCTGCACGGGCTGGACCAGCTCCGTCAGGGCATTGGTCTGCGGGCTTATGGTCAGCGTGATCCGCTGAACGAGTACAAGCAGGAAGCCTTCCAGATGTTCACGGCGATGCTGGATGATATGCGCATCCGCGTGACGGAGACGATGTGCCGCATCCAGGCCGTGTCCGAGCCGCCGCCGTTCCCGGTCATCAACACTGAAACGTCCGGTCCGTCCGAAGAACCTGCGGGACTGTTCGCGCAGGGAACGACGGGGGGCGATATTCCGGCGCCGCAGCCGATGGCGGGTTTCCCGTCTGCTGCTCCGATGCCGCCACGCCCGCAGCCCGTCCCGACGGGGGCGGAGCCTGATGCGGCGACGCTTCAGCGCTGGTATGCGGAGACGCCGCGTAACGCCCTTTGCCCGTGTGGATCGGGTCTGAAGTTCAAACACTGTCATGGCAGGCTCGCCTGAGCCTCTGACACGACGATAGAGGAAGGAGCGACCGATGGCCGGTCATTCACAGTTCAAGAACATCATGCACCGCAAGGGTGCGCAGGATGCCAAGCGCGCCAAGCAGTTCGCCAAGGTCCTGCGTGAGATCACGGTTGCGACACGCTCGGGCCTGCCTGACCCGGCGTCCAACCCGCGTCTGCGTGCCGCGATTTCCATGGCGCGTGAAGTCAACATGCCCAAGGACAATGTCGAGCGCGCCATCAAGAAGGCGTCCGGTGCTGCCGGTGGCGACGACTATGTGGAAGTGCGTTACGAGGGCTATGGTCCGGCCGGTGTTGCGCTGATCGTCGAAGGTCTGACGGACAACCGCAACCGGACGGCGGGCGAAGTCCGTGCAGCGTTCTCCAAGCATGGTGGTTCGCTGGGCGAGACGAACTCGGTGTCGTTCATGTTCCAGCGTCTGGGTGTCATCAGCTATCCGCTGGATGTGGCTTCCGAGGACGAAATGCTGGAAGCCGCCATTGAGGCCGGTGCGGATAATGCCGAGACGACCGAAGAAGGCCATGAAGTGACCTGCGCGATGGAGAATTTCTTCGCCGTGCGTGATGCGCTTGAGAGCCGTTTCGGTGAGCCGCAGTCGGCCAAGCTCGACTGGCGTCCGGAAAACAGCGTGACGCTGGACGAGGACAAGGCGCGTTCGGTCATGAAGCTGATCGACGTGCTGGAAGACAGTGACGATATCCAGGCTGTCTATGCAAACTTCGATATTCCGGACGACGTGGCTGAGGCGCTGGCTGCTTGATCCGTCTGATGGGCATTGACCCCGGCCTGCGTTTCATGGGCTGGGGCATCATCGACGTGGACGGCAATCATCTCAAGCATGTGGCTTCGGGTGTGATCGGGACCGATGGGTCCGAATCCGTGCCGCTGCGTCTGTGCGAACTTCACGGCGCGCTCAAGAAGCTGATCCGTGAATATGCGCCGGCAGAGGCGGCTGTTGAGGAAACTTACGTCAATCGTAACGGCTCCTCGACGCTCAAGCTCGGCTATGCGCGGGGGGTGGCTCTGCTGACGCCCGCTTATGAAGGGCTGCCGGTTGCGGAATACGGGGCGATGACGGTCAAGAAATCCGTGGTCGGGACCGGGTCTGCGAGCAAGGAACAGGTGACGATGATGGTGAAGCGGCTTCTGCCGGGGGCGGAGATCCGCAAGGCCGATGCGTCCGATGCGCTGGCCGTTGCGATCTGTCATGCCCATCACCGTGCAAGTGCCGCGCATGTCGTGGCTGGAAAGCGCATGGCATGATCGGGCAGCTCACCGGACTTGTCGGGCAGATCGAAGGCGAACGCTGCATCGTGGACGTCAATGGTGTGGGGTATGTGGTCTCGGCCTCGACCCGCACATTGGCGGCGCTGCCTCAGCCGCCGTCCGTGGCGCGTGTGCTGATCGAGACGATCGTGCGTGAGGATGCGATCCAGCTTTTCGGTTTTGCGACGACGGATGAGCGGGACTGGTTCCGGCTGCTGACGACCGTGCAGGGTGTGGGCGCGAAAGTCGCGCTGGCGATCCTGTCGGCGAACAGTCCGGGCGAGATCCTGCTGGCGATCAATGCCGGGGACAAGGGCTCGCTGACCCGTGCGGCCGGTGTCGGGCCGCGTCTGGCGGACCGGATCCTGAGCGAGCTGCGCAACAAGGTTGCGAAAATGCCGGGCGGGGGCGGGACTGTTTCCGCACCGGGTGTTGTCTCGGGGCCGAGTGTCGAGAACGACGCGCTGCTGGCGCTGGCGGGGCTTGGATTCCGCCGGGCCGAGGCCTGGCCTGTGCTCAGTAAGGTGCTGGCCGAGAACGAGAATGCGACGCTTGATCTGGCGATCCGGCTGAGCCTGAAGGATCTCGCGCGATGAGCGACGACTACCGCGAAACCGATCCGGCCCGTCAGCCCGAAGATATGGGCGAGGGCAGTCTGCGGCCTGAAACGCTTGCGGATTTTACGGGGCAGAAGGCTAGCCGTGAAAATCTGGCGATTTTTATCGAGGCGGCGCGGGCCCGGAATGAAGCGCTGGATCATGTCCTGCTGCACGGGCCTCCGGGTCTGGGCAAGACGACGCTGGCGCAGATCGTGGCGCGGGAACTGGGTGTGGGGTTCCGGGCGACGTCCGGGCCGGTGATCCAGCGCGCGGGTGATTTGGCGGCGATCCTTACGAATCTCCAGCCGCGTGACGTGCTGTTCATTGATGAAATCCACCGTCTCCAGCCGGCGATCGAGGAAGTGCTCTATCCGGCGATGGAGGACTTCCAGCTTGATCTGATCATCGGCGAGGGGCCGGCTGCGCGGTCTGTGCGGATCGATCTGGCGCCGTTTACGCTTGTGGCTGCGACCACGCGGGCCGGTCTGCTGGCGACGCCTCTGCGGGACCGGTTCGGGATTCCGCTGCGGCTGGTGTTCTATACGCCGGAAGAACTCCGGGCGATTGTCTCGCGCGGGGCTCTGAAGCTCGGGATGCGCCTGACGGATGACGGGGCGGAAGAAATCGCCCGCCGGTCCCGTGGGACGCCGCGTATTGCGGGGCGTCTGCTGCGGCGGGTGCGGGATTTCGCGCTGGTGTCGAAGCATGCGGTCGTGGACCGGGCGCTGGCAGATGCGGCTCTGGGGCGGCTTGAGGTTGACGAGCGCGGGCTGGATGCGATGGACCGGCGTTATCTCAAGCGGATTGCCGAACATCATCATGGCGGTCCGGTCGGCGTGGAAACGCTGGCGGCGGGGCTTGCCGAAGCGCGCGATACGCTGGAAGACGTGATCGAGCCTTACCTGATCCAGGAAGGGCTTGTTCTGAGAACGGCCCGCGGGCGGATGCTGGGTGAGGCGGGATGGCGTCATCTCGGCCTGACGCCGCCGGCGAGCCAGGTGGATCTGCTCTCCTCGCTGGAGCAGGACGATTCCGCGCCCTGAAAGGCCCTGAACACGGTTCGGGGTATGGGCGCACCATGACTGGAGAAACAGTATGGCCACGCACAAGATCAGGTTCCGGGTTTATTACGAAGACACGGATGCGGGCGGTATCGTCTATCACGCGCGCTATCTGGGCTTTGCCGAGCGTGCGCGGAGCGAGGCGATGCGGGATGCGGATGCGTCCGTGACCGAGCTTCTGAACGATTTCGGACTGGTCTTCGTCGTGCGTCAGGCCGCACTCCGCTACCGCTCGCCGCTCCGACTCGATGACGAGATGGAAATCGAGACGGCGCTGGAGGCCATGACTCCGACGCGGCTGAAACTTTGTCAGACGGTCCGGAATTATTCCGGGGGTGGCGAAACGGCTACGGTTATCGACGTTGAACTGGCCTGTCTGAATGCTGCTGACATGAAACCTGCCAAAATTCCGCCTCGGTGGCGTGATGCAGTAAGAAAACTGGAGGCAGGAGAGGTCTGACCCACTTTCCTGTTTCGTCATGAAGTGCAATGGAGAGTCCTGACCCGCAAGGGACAGGATCTGTACAGGAGAGAACAGTGGATCATGAGGTAAGTTCGAGTGCGCTTGGGGCGGTCGGTGCGGCCGGTCTTTCGCCTCTGGACCTGTTCCTGCACGCCTCCATCGTTGTAAAGCTGGTGATGCTGGGTCTGCTGCTGTGCAGCGCCGGCGTATGGGCGATCATTGCGGAAAAAATCATTCTCATCCGTCGCGTCAACCGTGAAGCGACCGAGTTCGAGGATCGTTTCTGGTCGGGCGGATCGCTCGACGATCTTTACGAATCCGATGGTGCGCGGCCGACACATCCGATGGCGGCCGTATTCGGTGCTGCCATGGGTGAGTGGCGCCGTTCCGCACGGATTGGCGGAATTGACCTGTCGCGGGGTGGCGTGCGTGAGCGCGTGGACCGCGCCATCGACATCACCATCATGCGTGAGAACGACCGTCTGACGCGCCGGCTGATCTTCCTTGCGACGATCGGCCCGGTGGCACCGTTCGTCGGTCTGTTCGGAACGGTCTGGGGCATCATGCATTCCTTCGCGTCCATCGCGCAGATGCACAACACGAACCTTTCGGTCGTGGCGCCTGGTATTTCCGAAGCTCTGTTCGCCACGGCGATCGGCCTCGTGACGGCCATTCCGGCCTATATCGCCTATAACGGTCTGAGCAATTCCTTCGAGAAGTTCGCGGATCGTATGGAAGCCTTCGGCACCGAGTTTGCGGCCATCCTGTCGCGTCAGTCCGAGGAACGTGCGGATGATACGACCGGCGGGAAGGCCTGAACCATGGGAATGTCTGCGGGAGGACGGGCTGGAGGTGGCGGACGCCGTAAGCGTCGGCCCGCCTCGGAAATCAACGTCACGCCACTGGTGGACGTCATGCTGGTGCTGCTCATCATCTTCATGGTGACGGCGCCGATGCTGACCAGTGGCGTCAATGTGGATCTGCCGAAGACGGATGCCAGCCCGGTCAATTCGGATTCCAAGCCGATCACCGTCTCCCTGAAGACGGATGGGTCGCTCTATCTGGGGGACCAGCAGGTGACGTCGGACCAGCTGATCGACCAGCTCAAGGCACAGTCGCAGAATGATCCGACCCATCGCATTTTCGTCCGTGCCGATGCACATATCGACTACGGACAGGTGATGCAGGTCATGGGGCAGATCACGTCGGGTGGCTTCACGCATGTTGCGCTTCTCGCGCAGCAGCCCCAGAGCGGCCAGTAAGAGGCCGCTGCCGTGGTGCGTCCACGCCGCTCTGACAACAGGCGCTTTCGTCATGCGCTTTACGGATCAGCCGCCATTCATCTGGGGCTGATCGCGTATCTGCTTGTGCAGATCCCCCCCGAAAAACCGCCCGAGCCACCGGAGCCCCCCACGGTTCAGATGGAATTCGAGCAGGCAGGACCGCCGACCCATCCGGTCAAGGGCGATCATCCGGCGCCTGCGCCCGCTCCGGCCCCTGCACCCGTAAAGAACGAGGCGCCTCCTGCCCCGACACCGCCCCTGAAGGCGCCGACGGAAGAGCCGCCTCCGCCACCACCACCGCCTCAGCCCGTGCCGCCTCCACCGGAGACGCCGCCGCAGAAGCTGCCGGACATCAAGCTGCCGCCGAAGATGACGGACGAGTCGCCCGAGCCTGTGCCAGCGTCGCCGCCTAAACCGTCACCGCCGTCGAAATCGACGATGGTTGCACCACCGAGCCCGCAGACGCAGAAGGCCGACAAGCTGCCGGATATGCCGAAATTCTCGCATATGACGCAGCCGAATGCGGCCAAGAAGACGGAAGCGGACAGTCATTCGCTGCTGGCGACGCTGGATAATTTCCGGGCGGACCAGAAGCAGACCCATGCGCCGACCGCGAAGGCCAATCCGCCGCAGGGTGGTGCCCCCAACGGGGGTGGGGTGCCGAATGGTGACATCACCAAGTCCCTGTCCATGGCGGATCAAAAGGCCATCGGTGGCTCCGTGCGCCGCTGTTATACCGAAGACACCGAAGCGCGGAACTATGCGAGCTTTGTCGCGCATATGGTTGTGACCGTTGATGCGACCGGCGAGGCCCGGATTGTCAAATTTGCGCCTGATACGGCTGCGAAGATGGCGTCCGACCCATCCTATCGCGTTCTGGCGGAGCGGGCGCGGGATGCGGTGCTGAGTCCCACCTGTGCCCATCTGCCGATCCCCTCCAAGATGCTTGGTCAGACGCATGAACTGCGTTTTGTCTTCAGGCCGTAATCCACGAGGAAGTCTCATGTCCTTCATTCCCGATACCGAAGCCGAGGCCCTGAGCGCGCTGTTCTCGCGCCGCTCCGTTCTGGGAGCGACCGCCGCGGGCGGTCTCCTGGCGACGCCTCTGGCGGCCTTTGCCCAGTCGGGCGCCGCTTCCGGCCCCGGTGAAGCCGAAATCACCGTCGATCAGGCCCGTCAGGAGCCGATCCCCATCGTCGTTCCGAATTTCGGGGCAGGGCTGGGTGAGCAGATTTCTGGCGTGATTACGTCCGACCTGAACGGAACCGGTCTGTTCAAGGTCATGAGCGGCAGTGTGCCGCCGGGCTCCACGCCGGATTTCAGTGCTCTCAAGGCCCAGGGCGCCCGTGCGGCCGTGGCCGGTCAGGCCGTTGGTGCGGGGAGTGTCCGCGTCGAGATGCGCCTGTGGGATGTACTCTCCGGACAGCAGCTTCAGGGCACGGCCTATACGGCGTCCAACAGCAACTGGCGCCGGATCGCGCATATCATTGCTGACGTGATCTATGAGCGGATGCTGGGCGAGAAGGGCTATTTTGATACCCGCATCGCCTATATCGCCCGGACCGGTCCGCGCCATCACCAGATCACGCGTCTGGCCCTGATGGATCAGGATGGCGCGAACGAGCGCATGCTGACGGGTGGCGAGTGGCTGACGCTGACGCCGCGTTTCAACCCGGTGCGCGACCAGATTGCGTTCATGTCTTACGCCAATAACCGTCCGCGCGTGTATCTGTTCGATCTGGCGTCAGGCCGTCAGCAGATTCTGGGTGAGTTTGCGGGCATTTCCTTTGCGCCGCGCTTCTCGCCGACGGGTGGATCGGTCGTGCTGTCCGCCACGCGTGGGGGCGGGTCTGACATCTTCGTTGTCGATCTGGCGTCCCGTGCGAAACGGCAGATCACCAATTCCAACGGTGCGATCGACACCAGCCCGTGCTTCAGCCCGGATGGCAGTCAGATTGTGTTCAACTCCGACCGTGGCGGCAGCCCGCAACTCTACATCATGAGCGCGTCCGGCGGTGGAGCAAAGCGGATCTCCTACGGCAGCGGGCAGTACGGTTCGCCAGTCTGGTCGCCGCGCGGGGATCTGATCGCCTTTACCCGGATCGGCAGCGGAGGGTTCTCGCTCGGTGTCATGAACCCGGACGGTACGGGCGAGCGTATCCTCACGCAGGGCTTCACGGTTGATGGGGCCACGTTCTGCCCGAATGGTCGTGTGCTGGCGTTCTGCCGTCAGAGCGCGTCCGGTGCGGGTGGTGCGGGTTTTGCCTCTGGCATCGGCACGATCGATATTACGGGCTTCAACGAGCGTCCGATCCGGATCTCGACGGGTGCGTCCGACCCGGCCTGGTCTCCGCGGAACGGCTGAGGTCAGGCTCCGCGCTTTCGATTGGAAAGCGCGGATTTTCAGGGGTGAAAACCCCCATATCCCAGAGTCCCGTTGCCGTGCTGATTCGGTCTGTGGCCGTCAGGGCCTCGTGGGCCAGCTTCCAATGCTACGCCTGTAGCGCTTGTCTGCCACGCAGACAGCGCATGTATCCAAACTGCAAAACTTCAATGCTGAGACAAATATGGCGGAATTCTGCCACATTCGTCAGAGTTGGTGTGACATTTATGCCGAGTTTTGTGGTTCCGAAACTGAATCGAACTTTTCGGCCTTAACCCGCGTTAAGACGACACTTGACCCATGATTTGAGTCATGAGTATGGGCGCTTATGGCCACTGGTTTTCAGGCACGGCAGACAGGGATCGAAACCGACTCCTGCTTGTTCCGGTCTGGGAAGAAGTGGTCCGGGATAACGCGGCATTTTCCGCATTCGGTTCCAGATGTGGGGCCGTTCTCAGGATTGAGACACATGAAGTTCAAGGTATTTGGCGCGCTTGGTCTGGCGCTTGTTCTCGCAGCCTGTTCCAACGGCAACACCAACAAGGGTGACAGCAATGGCGCTGGCGCCGTCGCTCAGGAAGCCGGCCCGACGCCCGGCAGCGAAGCCGATCTGGTCGCCAATGTCGGCGATCGCGTCTTCTACGAGCTGAACCAGTCCCAGCTTTCTGAAGAAGCCCGCGCAACGCTGGACAAGCAGGTTGCCTGGCTTGCCAAGTACCCGCAGGTCAGCATCCAGGTCGCTGGCAATTGCGATGACCGCGGCACGGAAGAGTACAACATTGCTCTCGGCCAGCGTCGTGCAAATGCAGCCCGCGACTACCTGGTCGCCAAGGGTGTGAGCGCTTCGCGCATCACCACGATCTCCTACGGCAAGGACCGTCCGACCGCCGATGGCGATGACGAGCAGTCCTGGGCCCAGAACCGTAACGCCATCACGTCTGTTCGCTGAACCGACGTTTCAGGCCTGACGGACTGGGATGATGAGCGGCCGGGGGATTATCCCCCGGCCGTTTCTGTTTTATGACTGGGCCATGTCGCACGCGAGACCTGCCTGCGTGCCCGTGACCGTGAGTTTGTCTCAGGAGATCCGTTATGGTGCTGTCCCGTTCCCTGCGTGCCGTCTTTCTGGGCACGGCTCTTTCCGTCCTGTCGCCCGTCGTTCCGGCGCTGGCTCAGGATGCCCCTGACAGCGGGGAAATTTCCTCACGCGAAGCCATTGCCCTTCAGGATCAGATCGCATCCCTGCGGCAGCAGCTTTCTCAGGTTCAGAACGGTGGTGGTCTTGCTGTGCCAAGCGCGACGGCAACTCCCCAGGTTTCTGTCGGAGATGGTAATCTGACGGCGCAGCTTCTGGAGCGTGTTTCGGCTCTGGAAGAACAGAACCGCCAGATGCGGGGGGAGTTGGATCAGCTCAGCAATTCTGTCCGGGACAATCAGGCCAGCGTGTCCAAGCAGATTTCGGACATGCAGTTCGCGTCCCAGAACGGGGGCGGATCACCGGCCCCGGCTCCGGTCAAGGCCGCCACCGAGGAAAAGGCCTCTGCCCCTGCTGCCGAGGCTGCCGAGCAGCCGAAGACGGCTCTGGATGCCCTGAAGGCTGGCAACGCCTCCCTGCATTCCGGCAATTACACGGATGCGGAAAGCAATGCCCGCTTTGCCATCAAGACGGCGCATAGCGTGTCGGGCAAGATGGATGCGCAGTTCCTGCTGGCCCAGTCCCTGGCAGGGCAGAAGCAGTACCGTCAGTCCGCCGTTGCCTATTACGACGCTTATACCAAGGCGCCGAAATCCCTGAAGGCCCAGGACTCCCTGCTTGGCGTGGCGGCATCGATGCTGGCGCTCGGGGACAAGGGATCGGCCTGTCAGGCGCTGGACAAGCTCAAGACCGAGTTCCCTGCGCCCGCGCCGCGTGTGAAGACGGCTGAGACGACGTTCCGGAGTCGTGCCGCCTGTCACTGAGCGATGTCTTGCTGAGTTCGGGGATGGCGCATCCAGTCGGGGAACAGGAGTTTGCCGACCGGATGGCCCGGTTTGGTCCGTGGCCACCCGATATCGATGACGCACCGGTAGGGCTGGCTGTCTCAGGGGGCGCCGATTCCATGGCGCTCGCGTTTCTGGCCCGTCGCTGGCGGCGGAATGTTGTGGCGTTCGTCGTGGATCATGCCTTGCGGCCTGAATCGGCGGCCGAAGCGCAGCTGACAGTCCGTCGTCTTGCCGGGATGAACGTGAAGGCCCGGCTTCTGACGCTTGCGCCGTTTTCGAAAGGCCGGATGCAGGAGCGGGCCCGCGACGCCCGGTTCGAGGCTCTTGAGGCGGCCTGTGTTTCGGAAGGCTGTCTGGATCTTCTGGTTGCGCATCATGCCGGCGATCAGGACGAGACGGTGTGGATGCGGCACCTGCGTGCGAGCGGCCCTCTGGGGCTGAGCGGCATTCAGCCTGTTTCCGTGCGCGGGCGTATCCGACTGGTCCGACCGCTTCTTTCGTTTTCCACGGCACGTCTGCGCCTGACCCTGAAAGCGGAAAACCTGCCGTGGATCGAGGACCCGTCGAATGCCAACCGGCGTTTCGAGCGGGTTCGTCTGCGGCAGGACCTGACGGCGGAGCAGAGACTGGAAGCCCGTGCTCTGCAAAAGGCTGCCCTACAGGAGCGTCAGCGTCTTGAGACGCAGCTGGCGGGACAGCTTGGGCGCCACGCCGTCTGGCACGAGCAGGGTTGGGTTTTTCTCGGGCAGGCGGGGTTGGATGCAGAAACCCTGGCCGTCCTGATCCGGCTGGTTTCGGGGCGTGCCTATCGTCCGGCGCGTGAGGCTGTGCAGACCCTGATGCAACAGGGCTCCGGAACGCTGTCGGGGGTTCAGATCCGGCCCGCGGGGCGCTTCGGGGACGGGATCATTCTGGTGCGGGAGGAAAGGGCGCTTGGTCCGGCCGTTCCCGCGAAGGCCGCAGTGCTCTGGGATGGACGCTGGCGTCTTCTGACCACCGATCTTCCGCAGGGGAGTCTGATCGGGCCGCTGGGGGATGCCGTTCACGCGCTGGATCTGCGCAGGCTGGGCATGCCTTATGCGGCTGCCCGCTGCCTTCCGGGCGTATGGCATGAGGGGCGACTGGTTTTGGGGCCACGTCTGGGGGAGATGGCCTGGGGCGAATTTGCCGGTGAGGCGGATTTTGTCTGGTCGTCCGGTGTCCCCGCGACGGGAGAAAATCATTTCAGGACGTAAAAAGAGCTTCAAAAACGCAAGAAATGCGTTTTCCTGCCCCCGATGGGGTAGGATCGTGGACGCGGAGGCTTATGTTATGAAGTCAACGCAGAATGTGACCGGTCGGCCAGTTGTGACGGGGGTTCCCGGACCGCATCTGACGGAACAGTCTGAAGGACGACAGAGAGCGAGATGAACAATTTAGGCCGTAACGTCGCGATCTGGGTGGTCATCATCGTGGTCGGAATGGCAGTGCTGACAGCCTTCCAGCCCGGTGGCGGCCAGCATGCAGCCCAGCAGATCGCCTATTCCGATTTCATCCATGATGTGGACCAGCATCAGGTCCGTTCGGTTGTGATCCAGGAGCAGAATGTCTCCGGGACGCTGACGAACGGGACGTCTTTCGAGACCTACGCTCCGCTTGATCCGAGCCTTCCGGCCCGTCTGACAGCCGCGAATGTCGAAGTGACGGCCAAGCCGATGGAAAGCGGCGAAAGCCCGATCCTGCGTTATGCGAGCGCCTATCTGCCGGTTCTGCTTCTGCTCGGGCTGTGCTTCATGGTTTTCCGCCAGATGCAGGGCGGTGGTGGCCGGGCCATGGGCTTCGGCAAGTCCCGCGCCAAGCTGCTGACGGAAAAGACCGGCCGTGTGACGTTTGAAGACGTTGCCGGTATCGACGAGGCGAAATCCGAGCTTCAGGAAATCGTCGAGTTCCTGCGTGACCCGCAGAAATTCACCCGTCTGGGCGGCAAGATCCCCAAGGGTGCGCTTCTGGTCGGGCCGCCGGGTACGGGTAAGACGCTGCTGGCCCGCGCCATTGCGGGCGAGGCCAATGTGCCGTTCTTCACGATCTCCGGATCGGACTTTGTGGAAATGTTCGTCGGTGTTGGTGCATCCCGTGTGCGTGACATGTTCGAGCAGGGCAAGAAGTCCGCGCCCTGCATCATCTTCATCGACGAAATCGATGCGGTAGGTCGTCATCGTGGCGCCGGTCTTGGCGGTGGCAATGACGAGCGCGAGCAGACCCTCAACCAGATGCTGGTCGAGATGGATGGCTTCGAGAGCAATGAGGGTGTCATCCTGATTGCCGCGACCAACCGTCCGGACGTTCTGGATCCGGCTCTGCTGCGTCCGGGCCGTTTCGACCGTCAGGTTGTCGTGCCAAACCCGGATGTTGCCGGGCGTGAGAAGATCCTGCGCGTTCACATGCGCAAGGTTCCGCTGTCGTCGGATGTGGATCCGAAGGTCATTGCACGGGGTACGCCGGGTTTCTCGGGTGCGGATCTGTCCAATCTCGTGAACGAAGCTGCGCTGATGGCGGCCCGTCAAGGACGGCGGACCGTCGGTATGGCGCAGTTCGAGGAAGCCAAGGACAAGGTCATGATGGGGGCGGAGCGTCGTTCCATGGTCATGACCGAGGACGAAAAGCGCTCGACGGCCTATCACGAATCCGGACATGCCATCTGCGCGATCTTCACGCCGGGAAGCGATCCAATCCACAAGGCGACCATCGTGCCGCGTGGCCGGGCGCTGGGTCTGGTCATGACCCTGCCGGAGAAGGACAATATTTCCTACAGCCGCAAATGGTGCCTGGCACGTCTGGTCATTGCCATGGGTGGTCGTGTTGCCGAGGAAATCATCTTCGGACGCGAGGAAGTCAGCGCCGGTGCTTCGGGTGATATCAAGAGCGCGACCGATCTTGCACGGCGCATGGTGACTGAATGGGGCATGAGCGATACGCTCGGCATGATTGCCTATGGCGATAACGGGCAGGAAGTGTTCCTTGGCCACTCCGTGACCCAGAGCAAGAACATTTCGGAAGAGACGGCCCGGGAAATCGACAAGGAGGTCAAGGTCCTGATCGACACGGCTTACAAGCAGGCCCACGATCTGCTGACGACCCGTATCGATGACCTGCACCGCCTGACCGCAGCGCTTCTGGAATATGAAACGCTGACAGGTGAGGACGTTGGTCGCATCATGCGCGGTGAGGCCATCGAGCGTACATCGGACGATGAACAGGTTCCCGATAACCGTCGTGCCTCTGTTCCGACCACGCGCCCCGGCGCGTTTGATCCGGCGCCTCAGGCGGGGTAATCAGGCAGCCAATCGCACCAACAGGCGCGTCATCGGGATCTTTCCCGGTGCCGCGCCTTTTTCATTTCTGGCAGACAGGCAGGATTCTTCATTATGGCCACCAAAAGGTCTCTGTTCGGTACTGATGGCATCCGGGGAACGGCCAATACCGCGCCCATGACGGTCGAGATCGCACAGAGACTGGGGCAGGCGGCCGGCCTGTATTTCATGCGCAGTCAGAACCGCCGGCACAGCGTCGTGCTCGGCAAGGATACGCGCCTTTCAGGCTACATGCTGGAATGTGCCCTGGTTGCGGGCTTCCTGTCGGCCGGGATGGACGTCATTCTGGTCGGACCGCTGCCCACGCCTGCCATTGCCATGCTGACGCGCTCTCTTCGGGCCGATCTGGGTGTGATGGTCTCGGCGTCTCATAACCCCTTTACCGATAATGGCATCAAGCTGTTCGGGCCGGACGGATTCAAGCTTTCCGACGAAGTTGAAGGCGAGATCGAGGACCTGATGTCGCAGGACCTGTCCGCGCGGCTGGCGTCACCGGCGCAGATTGGCCGGGCGTCACGTCTGACGGATGCGGCCGGGCGCTATATCGAGAATGCGAAGGCCTCTTTTCCGCGGGGCCTGCGGCTGGATGGCCTGAAGATTGTCATCGACTGTGCCAACGGCTCGGCCTATCGCGTGGCACCCACGGCCCTGTGGGAACTTGGTGCGGAAGTTATCAAGATCGGCTGTTCGCCTGATGGGCTGAACATCAATGACGGCGTGGGGTCAACGCATCCTGAAACGCTGTGTGCAGCCGTCAGAGAGCATGGGGCGGATTTCGGTATTGCGCTGGATGGTGATGCGGACCGTGTCCTGATTGCAGATGAGAACGGCAATCTTGTCGACGGGGACCAGATCATCGGTCTGATTGCAGCCTTCTGGAAGCAGCATGACCGGTTGCGGGGCAATACGGTGGTGACGACCGTCATGTCTAATATGGGTCTGGAAAAGGCCCTGGCGGAGAATGGTCTCGAACTTCAGCGCACGGCGGTCGGTGATCGCTATGTTGTGGAACGGATGCGGGAAATCGGCGCTAATCTGGGCGGCGAGCAGTCCGGTCACATGGTCCTGTCGGACTATGCCACCACGGGCGATGGTCTGATTGCGGCCTTGCAGGTCCTGGCGGTGTCCGTCGAGACAAAGCGGCCTGCCAGCGAGATCTGCCGTTTCTTCACGCCCTATCCGCAGCTTCTGAAAAATGTCCGCTATTCAGGGACCAGCCCGATGAGCAGTCCCGATCTCGCTGCGGCCAAGGCCTGGGCGGATGAGCGGCTGGCCGGAAGTGGCCGTCTTGTCCTGCGGGCAAGCGGGACTGAACCGCTGATCCGTGTCATGGCCGAGGCGCAGGATGAGGCGCTGGTACATGAGGTTGTGGACCATGTCTGTGATGTCATCCGCGCGATCGCGCACGCCTGATTCTGGCAGATGACTATAAGAAGCGGGAACCTGCCGTGAGCGGCAGGGGCGCCTGATCCCGAGGGCGGTCAGACGGCCGCGATGGCTGCGGGAACGCTGTTTCTGGACGTGGCGTCTGTCACAGCAGGGATTTCCGCGGTGTCGTCTTCGCGCAGGATGTAGCCGCGTCCCCAGACGGTCGCGATCAGGTTTCCCGCGCCGACATTCTGGAGTTTCCGACGCAGCTTGCAGATGAAGACGTCAATGATCTTCATTTCCGGCTCGTCAATGCCGCCATAGAGGTGGTTGAGAAACGCGTCCTTGGTCAGGACGGATCCCTTGCGGATCACCAGCAGTTCCAGAATGGCATATTCCTTGCCCGTCAGGTGCAGCGGAGCGCCGTCGACCGTGACGTTCTTGCCATTCAGATCCAGTTCCAGATTGCCGACGCGAAGCTTCGGCTCGGCAAAGCCACGGGAGCGCCTCATGACGGCCTGCAGACGGGCGACCAGTTCGCCTGCGTCGTAAGGCTTGGTCATGTAGTCGTCCGCACCCATGGAGAAGGCCCGGATTTTCGCCTGGGGGCGCAGCAGGGCGGACAGGACAAGGATGGGTGTCGTGATACGCGCAGCCCGGGCGCGGCGGATCACTTCGTAGCCTTCAAGGTCGTTCAGCATCAGTTCGAGCACCACCACATCGTAGTCGTAATGGCGAAGCATCTCGATGGCCTCTTCGCCAGACGGCGTGTGGTCTACGGTGAAAGACGCGGTCCGCAGGATCTGGGACAGTGTGGTGGCGGCTGACTGATCGCTGTCGACAAGAAGGATACGCATGTTCTCAACTCCCGGCTTGGTGAAGCAATGGTTACTACCCAAGGTTGTGTGTGTCGATAGACATGGATCAAAAATCGTAAAATTGTCATTATCTTTCCCGTCAGAGGGGAACGTTAGGGTTCTCTTAAGGGTGTGGTTGTAGGGTTGGAAGATCGGAACAATCCGCGGAAAACGGTCAGAAACTGCCACTATGGACGACTACGACAGACTGCTCGAAAGGCTTTCGAACCTCACCTGCGACTGGGTTGTAGGAAGCGTTAAAGACGTTATCGGTCTCTGCCTGACCGTTATCGGACTCGAAGGTTTCATTACGATTGGAGACCGAGTCGCGGTGAAAGCGCGTGACGGGCGGGTTGTGCAATCCGAGGTTGTGGGATTTCAGGGCGATGTCGCGCGGCTCATGTCCTTCGGACCTCTGGACGGAATTGGTCCAGGCTGTGAGGCCAGGATTCCGCTGAACCGCCATGATGGTGGTCTGGGCGTCAATGAAAGCTGGCTGGGTCGTGTGCTGGATCCGCTGGGACAGCCGATCGACGGGAAGGGGCCTCTGTTTCCGTCGTTTGAGCGGCAGCCGGTCCAGTGTCCTCCGCCCAATGCCGCAAGCCGGGCGCGGCTTGGCGAGCGTATCGACCTCGGGGTCCGAGCGCTTGATACCTTTACGACCTGCCGGCGCGGACAGAGGCTCGGGCTTTTCGCGGGGTCGGGTGTCGGGAAATCGACATTGCTGTCCATGCTCGCCCGGGGCGCGGACTGTGATGTCGCCGTGATCTCACTTGTGGGCGAGCGTGGGCGCGAAGTGCGGGAGTTCATCGAGGATGATCTCGGGCCGGAAGGGCTGGCACGGAGCGTGCTGGTGATCGCGACTTCGGATTCACCGCCTCTGATGCGCCGCGAAGCTGCTCTCTCTGCCATGGCCATCGCGGAATATTTCCGGGAGCAGGGCAAATCAGTCCTGCTGCTGATGGACAGCGTGACGCGGTTCTGTATGGCGTTGCGTGAAATCGGTCTGTCGGCCGGAGAGCCGCCTGCGACACGGGGGTATCCGCCTTCGGTTTTTGCCGAACTGCCGCGTCTTCTGGAGCGGGCGGGGCCTGGCTATGCCGATCAAGGCATGATCACGGCGCTCTTCACGGTTCTTGTGGAGGGGGATGACCAGAATGAACCGGTTGCGGATGCCGTGCGTGGCATTCTGGACGGGCATATCATTCTTGACCGCAAGATCGGCGAGCAGGGGCGTTATCCTGCCATTGATGTTCTGCGTTCCCTGTCGCGTGCGGTTCCGGGATGTAATTCGCCTGAGGAAAATGCTCTGACACAACGCGCACGGGCCGCGATGGCGACCTATCAGCGGATGGCGGACATGATCCGGCTGGGGGCCTACAAGCCCGGAACGGATCATGAGGTGGATGAAGCCATCGCCCTGATGCCGAAGCTGAACGAGTTCCTGTCTCAGGGGCGGAACGAACGCACCACGCGCGCCGAGGCCTTTGAGCAGCTGGCGCAGATCATGCAGATGCCGCTGAAAAACCTGCCCCCGAATGAATCGTAAAGGACCTCACAATGGAACCCTCACCTCTCGAGACACTGATTACCCTGCGGGAGCAGGAACTTGATCTTGTGGAACGCAGCTTTGCAGAGGCCGTGGCGCGGGAAACGGCTGCGGAAGAAAAACTGACTGCGGCACAGGCGGAGATCCTGAACGAGCAGCGGATCGCATCCAGCCCTACGGCGGATGACGGTGCTGTGGAGGCATTCAGCCGGTGGCTTCCCGCAGGGCGGCAGGCGGTTCTCGAAGCGCGGGAGCGCTGTCGGGAAGCGGCGATGGATCGCGAGGCGGTGCGTTCAGCCCTGATCGCTGCCCGGGCAGCGATGGAGGCCGTCAGGACCTTGCGGGAAGAGCAGAAGGAAGAAGAGCGGCAGGCTGACCTCAGAAAGGAACAGAATGTTCTGGACGAACTCGCTGGCCGTCAGTTCGGCAGGTCGTGAGAGGGTGCATGCCCGCGTAAGGCCGTCTCGATCTGGGCAGCGGTGCCAATCAGGGCGCAGGCGACCGGATGGGTGCTGTCGCGGACGAAGGCCAGGACGAGGTCGGGATCGCTCGGAAAAAGGTCGCTTTGCAGCGTGATGACGGGTGTCATTTCGCCGTTACGGGATGCCCCTTCAGCCGCGTGTGAGAGAAGGCGGGCAACAGCTTTTTCCAGCGCGGGAAGAAGTACCGTGTGAGGGGCGTCATGATGTGCGGCATGGGTCGCGATCAGTTCATCCCAGCCGTTACGGGTTACGAAAGCGGGGATGCCGTCAGGGGGCGTGTCGCGCTCGGCGCGCAGGAGGGCGCCGGACTGGGCCATGCCGAGGATATCCAGGGCAGGGAGAATCGCGGGGTCGAGTTTGATGGACATTTGGGTCTTTGGTTCGCGGGTGGGAGAGGCCGGCTTATTTCCACGGAAGGCGCGGCCTCTGTGCCGTTGTCAGTGCGGCGGGTTGCCCATGGCCTGCATCAGGGCCGTAACCTGCTCGGGCTGGGCCTTGAAGAGGGCGACATTGGACGGGTTGGGGCTGGGCATTCCCGTCGGGAGCTGTCCGTTGCTGGCGGCCAGGGTCATGCCGAATGTTGTCATGCCCATGACAAAGCTCTCGGGCGTGAAGCCGTGGCTTTGCAGGACGGGGGCCAGTCCCGGCACCTGACTGATCTGCCGGATCGTGTCTGAGAGGCTCGTGCCATGGGAATTGGGGGGCTGGATATTGCGGGCCTGGAGTTCGGCGATCGTCGCCGCGGCACGGGTCATGAAGTCAGGCGGTAGCGGGTAATGCATGGCCCGCTCCGTATCCGCGCGGACCTGGGGGGAGATCTGCTGGGTTTGCTGCGGCGCGCCCTGAAGGGGCGTGCTTCCGTCAACCTGGGTCTGGCTTTGGGCGCCACCCTGATAAGCGGATGGCGGGTAGGTCTGCGCCTGTGCCACCAGTGGCAGCATTGTAGCGGAAACGAGAAGGGCAGAGAGCCCTGTCATGCGGGGAAATGTCATGCCTGCACCCATTCGCCAGCGCGCATCAGTGGCACGCGGTTGCCATTCTTGAGACCATCGAGGTCGATCTTGTCCGAACCGATCATCCAGTCAATGTGGATGAGGGAGTCGTTGACGCCTCGCTCCAGCAGTTCTTCCGGCGTCAGGCCTTCGATATCGACCATGCACTTCGTATAGGCCTGACCGAGAGCAATGTGGCTGGACGCATTTTCGTCGAACAGCGTGTTGCGATACAGGATCTTGCTGGCCGAGATGGGCGAGGAGTGCGGCACGAGAGCCACTTCACCAATCCGGGCTGCGCCTTCATCGGTGCTGAGGATGCGCTTGAGCACGTCTTCGCCATGGCTTGCGGACGCTTCTACGATCCGTCCGTTTTCAAAGCGGACCGAGATGTTGTCGATCAGCGTGCCCTGATGGAACAGCGGCTTGGTGCTGCTGACCCGGCCATCGACCTTGCTGCGATGGGGGGTCGTGAAGATTTCTTCCGTGGGAATGTTCGGGTTGCAGACAATGCCATTGCCCGATTTTTCCGAGCCGCCTGCCCAGAGATGACCGTCAGCAAGGCCGACCGTCAGATCGGTGCCGGGGCCGCTGAAATGCAGGGCCTCGAAGCGGCTGTCATTCATGAACTTCGCCCGGACATGCAGGGCGGCGTTATGAGCTTTCCACTCGGCGACTGGGTCGGCCACATCGACGCGGGAGGCTTTGAAAATTCCGTCCCACAGGGCGGCGAGTGCCTCGTCGGCCGGAAGCTCCGGGAAGACCTGTGCAGCCCAGGCCGGGGTGGCGCAGGCGATAATGTTCCAGTTCACGGCGAACTGCGTGATGATTTCCATTGCCGGGCGGTTGGCCTTGGAATTGGCGCGGTTGGCCCGGGAAATACGCTCGGGGTCCTGACCCTTCAGAAGGGTCGGATTGGCGCCCGTGATGGCCATGCGGGCTGCGCCTTCACGGAAAGCGCGGGCCATGCCGTCAGCCAGCCATGTGGGTGCGACGTCGAAGGCTTCGTCCGGGGCATGGATGAAGCGGGCCAGCGTGGTCTCGTCATCCGCATACAGCGTCGTCACCAAGGAGGCGCCGGCCTTGTAGGCGTGTTCCGTTACGCGACGGACAAGCGGGACGGCGGCCAAAGGTGCTGTGATGAGAAGCTGCTGGCCCGGCGCGATGTTCAGGCCAACGCGGACGGCAACCTCGCCCAGGCGATCAAGCAGTTGTTCGTGCGAAAAGGTGGAAGGAGCGGACACGTTGGACTCTTTCGCAGTGATCATTCTGTCCGTCATGGTGTGCCCTGTGGCGCCGAAGTGCAAGAGAGCAGCGCGGGCTTAGGCTGTGACGTGACAGGTCTGCGGACGCGCAGTATCGTCGCCGGCATGGAACCCGGACTTCACATTTTCGCCGATGCCGGCGAGCCAGACCAGCGGCCGTTTGATGTTGCGGTCGTCATGCCGAGCCTGCTGCGACCGAGTATCGTCCGGGCACTCCAGTCCATCTTCGCGCAGCAGAGTGGATTGCGGGTTCAGATCATGATCGGGCTGGATAGGGCGCCAGGAGAAGGTGCGGACGAACTGCTGCAGCGTGCAGTCGAGGGACGGCCGCCGGGCTGGGCTGTTGAAGTTCTGTGGCCCGGCTATTCCACGTCCCAGAGGCATGGCGGGTTTGGCCGTGCAAAGGATGGGGGCGTGTTGCGCAGTGTGCTCAGCCAGCTTTCGAATGCGCCGCGGATTGCTTACCTCGACGACGACAACTGGTGGGCGCCGGATCACCTGTCTTCCCTGCTGACGGCGATCGAGGGGCAGGACTGGGCCTGGGCCGGGCGGTGGTTCGTGCATCCGAGGACGCTGACACCCATCTGCGAAGATCAGTGGGAGTCCGTCGGGATCGGGGGCGGAATTTTCCGGGAAAGCTATGGCGGGTTTGTCGATCCGAACTGTCTGATGATCGACCGGACGCGGGTGCCGGAAGCTCTGGACATGTGGAACCAGCCTCTGGCCGGAGACGGGACGCAGATGACGGCAGACCGGAATGTTTTCAGGCTGCTGAAGCACAGGCCGGGCAGGCCGACCGGCGAATATACGGCGTATTATGTCCTGACCGAGACCGACGGTCTTCATCCGGCACGGCTGCGGCTGATGGGGCCGGCGGCCTGGGATGCGGCATCCCGGAAAACGGTCGCTCAGGACGCCTGATGCAAAAACGGCCGGTGCAGAGAAGAACTCTGCACCGGCCGTCTCAGCCGCCATTACATGGAGCGGATCGTGTTGCGACGCGGCGGGCGGCGCTGGCGGTCGGACTGGGCGTCCGGATTGGCGGCCTTGGCAGCTTTTTCACGCGCGATGGTGCGCAGTTCGACCTCCAGTTCGCGGATGCGGCGCTGGATGCTCTCCTTCAGCGTCGGAGATGTGTGGGACTTCATGGACGCGATCGTTTCCTTGAGGTCCCGGAGCTGTTTTTCCTTTTCGGCCTGATTACGGCGAATAGGCTGGTTGTCGGACATCTGTCCCTGAAATGCACGCATGTGTTCGTCTTTCCGCATGAAGCATTCACGGGCCTCCCGCTCATCCGGGGATGGCGGGATGGAACACGCGAAAGCGTGCCCGGCTGGCCCTGTCTGGCTCATGATTATGGGGGACGGAGTATTACCGTCCGGTTAATTCAGGATCGGGGAGAAAGGATGTCCCGCAAAGCGTCTGTCAGGCGTATGCAGGCTTCGTCCGTTCCGATCGAGATGCGCAGCCAGTCCTGGATGCGCGGGGTTGAGAGATGCCGGACAAGGATCGCCCGCTCGCGCAGGGCGGCGGCGATGGCTCCGGCTTTGTGCGCCGGGTGGTGCACGAGAACGAAGTTGGCACAGGATGGCAGGACTTGGAAGCCAAGATTTTGCAGATCCGGGACCAGCCTGTCACGGCTGGCGATGACGCGCGCCGTGATATCCGCAAGCCAGTCGGTATCCTGGATCGCGGCGATGGCCCCGGCCTGTGCCGGACGGGAGAGGGGATAGGAATTGAAGCTGTCCTTGACCCGGATGAGACCTTCGATCAGCTCCGGAGAACCAATCGCAAAACCCACACGCAGCCCTGCCAGGGCATAGGACTTGGACAGCGTCTGGACCACCAGCAGATTGTCATACCGGTGTGTCAGTTCAATGGCGGACTGCGCCCCGAAATCGACATAGGCCTCGTCGATGATGACGGTCCGGTCCGGATGACGCTTCAGGAGCGTCTCGATCTGCTCCAGTGGCAGAGCAATGCCCGTGTTCGCATTAGGATTGGCGATGATGATGCCGCCGCAGTCGCCGGTATAGGCGTCGATATCGATCGCAAAATCGTCATTGAGCGGGATATGGCGGAACGGTTGTTCGAACAGGCCGCAATAGACCGGATAGAAGCCGTAGGTCACATCCGAGAACAGGACCGGCGCATCATCGTGGAACAGGGCGCGGAAGGCATGGGCCAGCACTTCGTCCGAGCCATTGCCGACGAAAACGCGGTCTGCCGTTGTGCCGAAGCGGGCGGCAATGGTGTCGCGCAGAACTGCCGCCGTCGGGTCCGGATACAGGCGCAGGTCATCCGATGCGGCGTCCCGGATGGCTGCCAGCACCTTCGGGCTCGGGCCGTAGGGAGACTCGTTCGTGTTGAGCTTCAGCAGGTCCGCGACCTTGGGCTGCTCGCCCGGGACGTAAGGGTGCAGGTCACGCACCCGGCGGTTCCAGAAACGGCTCATGCGGGTATTCCGGTGAACAGGCTGCTCATGAGCTGGCGTTCGGCGAGATCGCGGGCGGAGACGCCGTCCGCGTCTTTCAGGTCAGGGTTCGCGCCGGCTGCCAGAAGGGTTCTGGCCATGTCTTCGCGGTTGAACATGATGGAGAACATCAGCGGCGTGCGACCGGCATGATTGGCATGATCCACCTGAGCACCGTGATCGAGCAGAAGCTTTGCGATGTCGGTCAGGCCCTTGAAGGCCACGCCGGACAGAGCCGTGGCGCCCTTGAGATCGGTTGCTTCCGTATCGGCGCCGCGGTCTAGCAGCAGGCGCGTGGCGTCCGCGTGGCCGTTATAGGTAGCGACGATCAGCGCGGTGTATCCGCGGCTGTCGGGCGTATCGATGGCCATGCCGGCGTCCAGAAACTGGGTCAGGAGGTCGGTATCGCCTTCACGGGCCGCGTCGATGAACAGGGCGGTGATCTGGTCTGACGTGAAAGTGACGTTCTGGGCGTTCATGACGGTTTCCACATGGAGGTGTCCCCTCGCGGGGTGTTATCGGAGGAGAGGTTAGCTTTTTGTGTCAGCCGGCGGAAGGGTAAGGCTCTCACCGTTCTCCAGTGCTGCGAATGGGCGGCTTCCGGGTCGGCTGGCGAATTCCAGACGGGTGGGGGGCTCCAGAATGGCCTCGTCGGTGAGCTGGAAGGTCCCGAAATGGATAGGCAGCCCCTGTTTTGCCCTGAGTGTATCGAACGCCATAAGGGCTTCTTCGGGCGACATATGGACGCGCCGCATCAGGTCGCGCGGGTCGTAGGCGCCGATGGGCAGGATAGCGAGGTCGATGTCCGGCCAGCGGCGGTGAATCGCGTCGAAATGCTTGCCCCAGGCCGTGTCGCCCGCGAAAAAGACCGTGTAGCCATCCGCTTCGATCGTGAACCCGCCCCACAGCGCACGGTTGGAATCGAACGGTGTGCGAGCGCTGCCATGCAGGGCCGGGGTGGCCGTGATGCGGGCGCCGTCATCGGTCGTGCTTTCCCACCAGTCAAGCTCGGCGATGCGGGGCAGATCGGCCTTTTCCAGATGCCGGCGGTTGCCGGGCAGGGAGATGCACAGCGGATCGTCACGTTCGGCCAGCGCGCGCAGGCTGGGCAGGTCCAGATGGTCGTAATGGCAGTGCGAGACGAGGATGACGTCGATGTGGGGCAGGACATCGAGCGTGATGCCGGGCGGACGAACACGACGGGGACCGAAACTGCGGAAGGGGGAGCAGCGTTCGGAGAAAACCGGATCAGTGATGATCCGCAGAGGTGCGCGTCCCGCGCGACCAAACTGGAGCAGAACGGTCGCATGGCCGATAAACGTAACGCAGCATTCTCCCGGAGCGGGCATGACCTGTGGCCAGGATTTCTGTGGCGGAAGGGCGTTCGGCCAGCGGGGGCGCAGTCCTATCTGCCAGCGGAAAATGTTCCCTATCCGCTGGGAAGTCCTGCGGGTTGTGCGTGTTTCATCAGGCCGCCAAACCTCGGGATTAAGGTAATGATCACCGTCGAAATGAGACGGGTTGTCATCAAGCACAAGAGCGTGTTTCACAATATGGTTTACCAATCAGCCATTGCGTCCGGCGTGACTTCGCGTCATGCCGTGGCAGCAGAATGCGCGGGGGATATCGTTGCGTTTCTTCCCGTCAGTCACAAGCCGGAGACCCCGTTCCGATGAGTACGCTTCCCCAACTCGCCATCAATACGATCCGTACCCTTTCGATGGAAGGTGTTGAACGCGCCAATTCCGGCCATCCTGGCACGGCCATGGCCCTTGCTCCCGCGATGTACGCGGTGTGGCAGCATGATCTGAAATACGATCCGGCCGACCCGTGCTGGCCGGCGCGTGACCGCTTTGTCCTCTCGGTCGGCCATGCGTCGATGCTCCTGTATTCCACCCTCTTCCTGACGGGTGTGAAGGATATCCGGGACGGCAAGGTCGTCGATGCCCCGTCGCTGACGGTGGAAGACCTCTCCCAGTTCCGTCAGCTGAACTCCAAGACGCCGGGCCATCCGGAATACCGCTTTACCGCTGGTGTCGAGACCACGACTGGCCCGCTTGGGCAGGGTTGCGGCAATTCCGTCGGTATGGCGATTGCGCAGAAATGGATGTCCGCACGTTACGACCGTCCGGGCTTCAAGCTGTTCGACTACCACGTGACGGTGTTCTGTGGAGACGGTGACATGATGGAGGGCGTGGCGTCTGAAGCTGCGTCTACTGCCGGTCATCTGGCTCTGGGGAACCTGACCTGGATCTATGATTCAAACCAGATTTCCATTGAAGGCTCGACGGATCTGGCTTTCACGGAAAATGTCGGCAAGCGCTTCGAGGCCTATGGCTGGCACGTCCAGACGCTGACGGATGGCAATGACGTCGATGCCATCCTTGCCGCGCTGAAGGCTGCGCGCGCGGTGACGGACCGTCCGAGCCTTATCGTTCTCAAGACGATCATCGGTTACGGCGCGCCCAAGAAGGCTGGCACGGCCTCGGCCCATGGTGAGCCGCTGGGTGCGGATGAAATCAAGGGTGCAAAGGAGGCCTATGGCTGGCCGGAAGACGCTCCGGACTTCTACGTGCCGGATGGCGTGAAGGAGCACTTCGCCGACGGCCTTGGCAAGCGTGGCGCGGAAGCGCATGCGGAATGGCGCGAGCTGTTCTCGGCCTATCGCGAGGCACATCCGGACCTTGCTGCTGAAATCGACTGCATCATCGAGCATCGTCTGCCGGAAGGCTGGGACAAGGATATCCCGACCTTCGACGCGGATGCGAAGGGCATTGCTTCGCGTGCAAGCTCGGGCCAGGTGCTGAACGCGGTTGCGAAGAACCTGCCCTGGATGATCGGTGGTTCCGCTGACCTGACGCCGTCTACCAAGACGGACATCAAGGGCGGTGGCTCCTTCCAGCCGGAAAAATGGAATGGCACCTATGGTGGCCGGAACATTCATTTCGGTGTGCGCGAACATGCGATGGGCTCCATCTGCAACGGCATCGCGCTGTCGGGCATCCGGTCCTACGGTTCAGGCTTCCTGATCTTCTCGGACTACATGAAAGCGCCGATCCGTCTGTCCGCGATCATGGAACTGCCGGTTCTGTACATTTTCACGCATGACTCCATCGGCGTGGGTGAGGACGGTCCGACGCATCAGCCGATCGAACAGCTTGCCCAGCTGCGCGCCACGCCGGGGATCATGACGATCCGTCCGTCCGATGCCAACGAAGTGGCGGAAGCCTGGCGCACGCTGATCCCGATGACGCACAAGCCGGCGGTGCTGGCCCTGAGCCGTCAGAACCTGCCGACGATCGACCGTACGAAATATGCTTCCGCCGCCGGTCTGGCGAAGGGTGGCTATGTGCTGGCGAGCTGTGAGGGCAAGCCGGACGTGATCCTGATTGCTTCGGGTTCAGAAGTCAGTCTCGTGGTCTCGGCTTACGAGAAGCTGACGGAAGAGGGTATCAAGGCCCGCGTCGTGTCCATGCCGAGCTTCGACCTGTTCGAAGAGCAGAGCCAGGAATACCGCGATTCCGTGCTGCCGCCGGATGTCATCGGTCGCGTTGCGGTCGAGCAGGCCGCAGCCTTCGGCTGGGACCGCTATGTCGGCATCGGTGGTGCGATCATCGCCATGAACACGTTCGGTGCGTCGGCTCCGGCTTCCGCACTGCTTACGAAATTCGGTTTCACGCCTGAGGCGGTCTATGACGCGGCAAAGCGTCAGGCCCTGCGCGGCAAGTAAGGGAGAGATCCTGTGGCAGACACAATCTCCAATACCGGTCTGAACGAAGTCGGCAGTGTGCTGCGCGACCTTGAGAAATACGGTCAGTCTCCCTGGCTGGACTTCATCCAGCGCAGCTTCACGGAGGATGGCAGCCTCCGCAAGCTGGTGGACGAGGACGGCCTGCGGGGTGTGACGTCCAACCCGGCCATCTTCGAGAAGGCCATCGGGCACGGCACCGAATACGATCCGCAGATCCGCAAGCTGCTCGAAGGGGAGGGTCTGTCCCCCGGCGAGCTGTACGAGCATCTCGCCATTGACGATATCCGCTCGGCCTGTGCGGTGCTGGATCCGGTGTTCGAAAAGACCAAGGGGCTGGACGGCTATGTCAGCCTCGAGGTTTCGCCCTATCTGGCCTTCGATGCGCACGGTACCATCACGGAAGCGCGCCGCCTGTGGAAGGCAGTCGGACGCCCGAACCTGATGATCAAGATCCCGGGTACGGTTGAAGGCACGGGTGCGATCCGCGAAGCCATCGCGGACGGCATCAATGTTAACGTGACGCTGCTGTTCTCGCTGGATGCGTACAAGGCGGTCCTGGAAGCCTATATTTCCGGTCTTGAAGCGCGTGTGGCCCGTGGCGAAGAAATCTCGCGCATCTCCAGCGTGGCATCGTTCTTCGTCAGCCGTATTGACGGGAAGATCGACGCGGAAATCGACCGTCGCGTTGCCGCAGGGGACCCGGAAGCTGAAGCGCTGAAGGCCATTCGCGGCAAGGTTGCGATCGCCAATGCCAAGATGGCGTACCAGTACTATCTGGAAGTCCGCAATAGCCCGCGCTGGAAGGCTCTGGCGGAAAAGGGCGCGAACCCGCAGCGTCTGCTCTGGGCCAGCACCGGGACCAAGGACAAGGCCTATTCTGACGTCCTGTATGTCGAGGAGCTGATCGGCCCCGAGACGGTCAACACCATCCCGCCTGCAACGTTTGACGCCTATCGCGATCACGGCAAATCCCGTGCGAGCCTGACGGAAAACGTCGATCAGGCGCGGCACGTCATGGCAGAGGCCGAGCGTCTGGGGCTGGGTCTGGACGCGATTACGGCCAAGCTGGTCAAGGATGGCTGTGCAGCGTTCAGCGTCTCGTTCGATACGCTGCTGACGGCCGTTGCCACCAAGCGCGAGGCCGTGCTGGGCGATCGTCTGCTGCGGGTCAGCGCGGATCTGCCGCCTGACCTGCGAGATGATGTTGCCGCGGCTGAAAAGGACTGGAGCCACAGTGGCGGTCTGCGCCGCATCTGGAAGAAGGACCCGTCCGTCTGGACGAACGGTCCGGAAGCTGGCTGGCTGAACTGGCTGACGGTCGTGCAGGACCGCCTGTGGCATATCGAGGAGCTGGAAGTCCTGGCCCGCGATGTCCGCAGTCGCGGCTTCAAGGACATCCTGCTTCTGGGCATGGGCGGTTCGAGCCTCGGCCCCGAAGTTCTGGCCGAGACGTTCGGGCAGCGCGAAGGCTGGCCGAAGCTGCATGTTCTCGACAGCACGGACCCGCAGCAGGTTACGGCGTTCGAGAAGGCCATCGATCCGAAGAACACACTGTTCATCGTGGCCAGCAAGTCCGGTGGAACGCTGGAGCCGAACATCCTGTTCGCGCATTTCTGGCAGGTCGCGGGTCAGGCTCTGGGCAAGAAGCCGGGTGACAGCTTCATCGCGATCACCGATCCGGACTCGCACATGCAGAAAGTGGCCGAGGAAAACGGCTTCTGGCGCATTTTCTATGGCGATCCGAAAATCGGTGGCCGTTATTCGGTCCTGTCCAATTTCGGTCTTGTCCCGGCTGCCGCGAGCGGCATCGATGTCCGCAAGCTGCTGACGATCACGCGTCTGATGGTGGAATCCTGTGACGGCAGTGCACCTCCTTCTGCCAATCCGGGTGCGGTCCTTGGTCTGATCCTGGGTCATGCCGCGCACTGCTTTGGCCGTGACAAGGTGACGATCCTGGCGTCTGACGGGATTGCCTCACTGGGGGCCTGGCTCGAACAGCTGATTGCCGAGAGCACCGGCAAGAAGGGCCTCGGACTCATCCCCATCGATGAGGAAGAGCTTGGGACGCCGGATGTCTACGGAACAGACCGTGTCTTCGTGGATCTGCTGCTCGGCGAGGATGTTCCCGACAGCCGCCTTGGCGCCCTGCGCGCCGCTGGTGCCCCTGTAGTCACCATCCGCTTGGCCGATGCGTCCCAGATTGGGCAGGCATTCTTCCTGTTTGAATTCGCTACCGCTGTTGCCGGTGCGGTTCTCGGGATCGACCCGTTCGATCAGCCGGATGTGGAGTTCAGCAAGCTTGAGACGCGCAAGCTGACCTCGGCCTATGCTGAGACAGGCTCGCTGCCGCCGGAAACGCCCTTCGCCAAGGATGGTCCGCTGTCGTTCTATGCGGATGCGAAGAACACGGAAGCCTCTGGAAACAAAGGTGATGCGGTCTCCATCCTCAAGGCGCTCTTTGATCGCGTAAAGCCGGGTGACTATGTCGGGCTACTCGCCTATATCAGGCGCGACCAGCAGACCCGGGACTGGGCACAGTCCGTTCGTATGGAGCTTCGGGACGCACTGAAGGTGGCAACAGCCGCTGAATTCGGGCCCCGGTTCCTGCACTCGACGGGCCAGGCCTACAAGGGCGGACCTGACAGTGGCGTGTTCCTGCAGGTTACGGCGACGGATGCGGCGGATGTGCCGGTTCCGGGTCATGGCTTCAGCTTCAGTGTCGTGAAAGCGGCACAGGCGCGAGGCGATTTCGAGGTGCTCGCGGCCCGTGGTCGTCGTGCCCTCCGCGTTCATATCGATGGACCGCTGGAGGACGGGCTGAAGGCTCTGGAAACGGCGATTCACAAAGCACTGGCAGGAGCATAAGTCATGCGGATCGGAATCATCGGACTGGGACGGATGGGCGGCAACATTGCTATTCGTCTGACCCGGCACGGGCATGATGTTGTCGTGCATGACCGCACGCCGGAAGTCACTACGTCGGTCGTCAGCCGCTGTGAAGCCGGGCGCGCAACGCCTGCCGATACGCTGGCCGATATGGCAAAACTGCTTGAGGGCGACGAGCACCGTGTGGTGTGGGTCATGCTGCCGGCCGGCGCCATCACCGAGGACTGCGTTCAGCAGCTCGGGGGCCTTCTGGGGCGCGGCGACATCATCATTGATGGCGGCAACACCTATTACAAGGACGATGTTCGCCGTTCGGCCGAACTGGCTGAAAAGGGCATTTCCTATGTCGATGTCGGGACTTCAGGCGGTGTCTGGGGTCTGGAACGCGGCTACTGCATGATGTTCGGCGGCACGAAAGAGACCGCCGAATACATCGATCCGATCCTCAGCGCGCTGGCGCCGGGCATCGGGGACGTGCCACGTACGCCCGGCCGTGACGAGGCGGGTCATGATCCGCGCGCCGAACAGGGCTATCTGCACTGTGGTCCCGCAGGTTCGGGCCACTTTGTGAAGATGGTCCATAACGGCATCGAATACGGCATGATGCAGGCCTTCGCAGAGGGCTTCGACATCATGAAGAGCAAGAACTCTCCGGTCCTCGCGGAAAAGGACCGGTTCGAGCTCAATATGGGTGACATCGCGGAAGTCTGGCGTCGCGGCAGTGTCGTGTCGTCCTGGCTGCTTGACCTGACGGCCGAGGCCCTGACGCGTTCGGAGACCCTCAACGAGTTCTCTGGCGAAGTCGCGGATTCCGGTGAGGGTCGCTGGACGATCGAGGCCGCTATTGAAGAAGACGTGCCGGCTCCCGTCATGACGGCTGCGCTGTTCACGCGCTTCCGCTCACGGTCGGGTAATAATTTTGCCGAGAAAATTCTCTCGGCACAGCGTTTCGGTTTCGGCGGACACGTCGAAAAGAAATAAGCCTGCGCCCCGCATGGGCAAGGACTGGCTGGCAGGGTATGGTTTTGCCATCGATGACCAGCCAGCCCCCGCAAAGACTCTGACGGGGGTTTTTACAGGGGCTTTTATGTCCGTTGACCTCGACGCCATCCATGCGGATCTGCCGCCGCTGCCACAGACCATCCGGATGGTCGTGTCCGACATGGATGGAACCCTCCTGACGTCAGACAAGACCATCGCGCCTTCGACGCGGGCCATGGTCAGGGTGCTGCAGGAGCGGGGAATTCCGCTCTGTCTGGCCAGTGCAAGACCGCCTGCCGCCATGGTCCCCTATATCGAGCAGCTCGGCCTGACCGGGCAGAATGCCGGCTTCAATGGTGGCATCATCTTCAAGCCTGACGGCACCACGTCCGTCAGTCGTGTTCTGTCCCCCGATGTGCTGTCGATCGTCCATGACATGCTGCATCTGCACGGGATCGAGACCTGGTTCCTGCGGCAGTCCTACTGGATGGTGAGGGACGCCTATACGCCCTTCGTCCAGCACGAACAGGGCATCACCGGCCTGATACCACATCAGGTTCCCGATCTTCGCAAGGAGTTCGAGGGCATCGGCAAGGTGATGGGCGTGAGCAGCGATACCAGTCTGCTTCAGGACATTGAGACCGAGCTTGGGGCCATGCTCCAGGGCGACGCGAGCGTGCGCCGTTCTTCCGATATTCTCCTCGACGTGACGCCGGCCCTGGCCAACAAGGGTGAGGCCATTCGCGAACTGGCGCTTGCCCATGGCATTGCGCCGCATGAAGTCGCCTGTCTTGGCGATGCCCATAACGATCTGCCGATGTTTTCGGTGGCGGGACTGGGCATTGCGATGGGGCAGGCCGAAGACGATGTGAAAGCCGCCGCGCAGGTTCTCACAGACACCAACGAGCGCGATGGCTGGGCCAAGGCCGTCGAGCGCTACATCCTGCCGAGAGTTCCCAATCCATGACCACCGACATCCGTGCCGCCACGCTGGAAACCCTTCCTGACTCTGAAGCCGTTGCCCTGCGGATGGCGGATCTTCTCATAGAAGGGATCCTGGCCAAGACGGATGGCCCGTTCCGGGTTGCCCTGTCCGGCGGCTCTACGCCCAAGCGCCTGTTCGAGATCCTGGCTACGCCGTCCCGCGCAAAGCTGATTCCGTGGGAGCGTGTTGAGATTTTCTACGGCGACGAGCGACACGTGCCGGAAGGCCATGCGGACAGCAACCACACGGTCGGCCAGTCCGTCCTGCTGTCCCGTGTTCCGGTGCCAGCGCAGAATGTCCATGCCATTCCGACCGCTGGTACGGTGGAAGAGGATGCGAAGGCCTACGAAAAGACCCTTCAGGCCGCCTATGGGGCAACGACGCTCGATCCGCAGCGCCCGCTGTTTGATCTGGTCATGCTAGGTCTGGGTACCGATGGTCACACGGCCTCGCTGTTTCCCGGGCAGCCGGTTCTGAAGGAGCGGACGGCCTGGGTCGGCACGGCTGCACCGTCCACAGCACCTTACGAGCGCATCACGCTCACCTATCCCGCCATCCAGTCCAGCGCGCTGGTCGTGTTCCTCGTGACGGGGGCCTCCAAGGTCGAGATGCTGGAGCGCCTGGTCGAGGGCGACAGTTCCATCCCGTCCGCACGGGTAACGAGCGAGGGACGGATCATCATTCTGGCAGACCGCGCTGCGGTGGGAGAAGACGCATGAGCGGTACGGATATGAACGTTCACAAGCGTACGGCTGCGCGTGAAGCTGCGGATATGGTCAAAAGCGGCATGGTCGTGGGGCTCGGGACCGGTAGCACGGCGGCCTACATGATCGAGCGTCTGGGCGAGCGCGTTAAGGAAGGTCTGGAAATCTTCGGCATCCCGACGTCTGATGACAGCGAAGACAAGGCGCTTAAGGCCGGTATTCCGCTGACCGATTTCAGCGCGCATCGCCGCATCGATATTGCCATTGATGGCGCGGACGAGGTCCAGCGTGGTTCGCTCAATCTTATCAAGGGGCTGGGCGGGGCGTTGCTGCGTGAAAAGATTGTGGCGCAGGCAGCCAAGCGTTTCGTGGTGATCGTGGACGGCACCAAGCCCGTGGACCTGCTGGGCGAACGGGCGCCGGTGCCGGTGGAAGTCATTTCTTTCGGCTGGGAATGTACGGCGGAACGTCTGGCGGCCTGTGGCGCACGCGGCGTGAAGCCGAGGACGGACCGGGCCGGATCGCTGTTCGTAACCGATACCGGCAACATGATTCTGGACTGCCATTTTGGACCGATCGAAAAGCCCGAGGAACTGGCTGAGAAAATCGACCGGATCGTGGGTGTCGTGGAGCACGGCATGTTTCTCAACATGGCGTCCGAAGTCCTCGTGGCGACGCCGGATGGCGTGGAGCATTGGGAGCCATGAAAATGACGGAAAATGAAACACAGCTGGGTCTGAAGCCGCGTTTCCTCGTGGTCATGGGCGTGTCCGGAACAGGCAAGACGACGGTTGCAACCGGACTGGCCACGCGTCTGGGCTGGCATTTTCAGGAAGGCGATGCACTGCACCCGCCGGCCAATGTCGAAAAGATGAGCACCGGTCAGCCGCTGACCGATGCGGATCGCGCGCCCTGGCTTGCGCTCTGTCATGACTGGCTGCGCGAACAGGTGAAGGCCGGACATGGCGCCGTCCTGACGTGTTCCGCGCTCAAGCGCTCCTATCGCGAGCAGTTGCGCGGCGAGGACCTGCCGATCGAGTTCGTGCATATCGATACGTCGGCCGGGGAACTTGCTGAACGCTTGCAGCGCCGGGAAGGGCATTTCATGCCGGCGAGCCTGCTGCCCAGCCAGCTTGCGACACTTGAAGTACCTGGCGACGACGAGCCTGTAATCCGGGTCTCGGGCGAGAAGCACCCCGATGTGGTGCTGGAGGAGCTGATCCGCCATTTTCAGGCGGAGGACTGATCCATGGCCGAGACCACCCGGCTTCTGGTGGATGCCGATGCGTGCCCGGTCAAGGATGAGATCTACCGGGTCGGGGCACGCTACGGCCTTAAGACGGTCATCGTTGCCAATAGCTGGATGAATATCCCGCAGTCGCCGCTTATCGAGCGCGTCGTGGTGCCGGAAGGGCCGGACGTGGCAGATGACTGGATTGCGGGACAGGTGACGCCTGCGGATATCGTCATCACCAGCGACATTCCGCTCGCGGTGCGCTGTCTGGCGAAACAGGCTTCTGTCCTGCGCCCCAATGGCGAGGAAATCGACGACCGCTCCGTCGGCATGGTCTCGGCCATGCGCGATTTGATGCAGGGTCTGCGCGAGACGGGAGCGGTCACGACCTACAATCCGTCCTTCGGGAAAAACGACCGGAGCCGGTTTTTATCCGCGCTCGATACGCTCATCGTGCGACTCCGCAAGAAAGCTGCCCTGGCGCAATCGGTCCCCAGTTCGTCAGAAACAATCCACAGGCCCTTCCCCGGAGATGTTCCCTGATTCTGGGGATATCTTCTGCCGGGGGATAATCCCGCCCCGATAAGGATATTTTCCCATGAATCCCCTCCGCCTCGCCCAGCTTGAAATGTTCTGCGCGGTCGTGGAGGAGGGGACGGTCGTAGCAGCGTCCCGGCGCCTGAACTGTGTGGCGTCCAATGTGACGGCGCGGCTGAAGGAGCTGGAACTGCTGCTCGGGCAGGAGCTGTTTCTGCGTGAAAAGGGTCGCCTGACGCCCACTCCCGAAGGGCGGCTCTTCTATCAGCAGGCCCTGCCGGTCGTGGCTGGCGCACGGAGCCTGACGGATCTGTTTTCCGAGGGCACTCCGCGCGGTGTCCTGAATATCGGGGCGCTGGATGTCGCTCTTGAGGGCTATCTGCCGCGGATCGTGCCTGAGTTTCTCAAAGCCTGCCCGGGTGTGGAACTGAAGATGTTCCTGCGCCCGACCTATACGCTGGAGCGCATGCTGGCGGATGGGGAAATCGATCTGGCGCTGACGGACGGGCCGATCGTTCATCCCCTGATGGAAAGCCGTTTTGCCTTTCGCGAGAAACTGGCGCTCGCCATGCCGGAAGGCCAGAAAGGCGCGCGGGACGGGCAACATGTGTTCCTGTTCAACACCGACTGCTTCTACCGCCGCTATTTCGAGACCTGGCTTGAGCGGCATGGCGTCTCGAACGCGATCATCCACACGGTTGAATCCTATGACGTCATTCTTGCCTGCGTTCAGGCGGGCTTGGGTATTTCCTGTGTTCCGCACAGCATCATTTCACAGGTCAAGAAACGGCGTCGTGAGGGGATCGCGTTTACATATCCGGAAGATCTGAAAGGCAGTGAAGTCTATTTCATCTGGCGTGAGCCGGGACTGAATGATCTCGGGCGGAGATTTCTGGACTACGCGCCAGCGCATCCGGATACTCATGAAAAGTGAGTCCTGGGCTCACGAATCATCACTTTTTATTATCGGGGAATGCCTGCACCTTACGGTCATCGAATGAACTGCTGGTTGGCTGATGCGTCTGTTTCATCACGGAGCGCAGGGTCGCCACACAGAAAATGCAGGAAATTTCATGACTGGGAAAAGCAATCTTTTTATCAATGGAAGCTGGGTCGCCCCAAAGAGTGGCGAGTGGATCACGGTTGAAAACCCGGCCACGAAAGCGGTTGTCGGCGAAGTGGCCAAGGGCAGTCAGGCCGATGTGGATGCGGCGGTCTCTGCCGCGAAATCAGCCTTTGTTGGCTGGAGCCGCCGTACGGCGACCGAACGTGCCGATTACATCCACGCGCTCAAGGATCTGGTGAAGCGGGACAAGGAGAAGCTGGCTGGCATCATCACGTCCGAAATGGGCAAGCCGCTGAAGGAAGCCCGGATCGAGGTGAACTTTGCCATCGGTCTGCTGCGCTTCTCGGCTGAAAACGTGCTGCGGCTTCAGGGTGAAATCATCCCCGGCAGCTCCCCGGAAGAGAAGATCCTGATAGACCGTGTGCCGCTGGGCGTAATCGGGGCGATCACCGCCTGGAACTTCCCGCTGGCCTTGTGTGCCCGCAAGATCGGTCCGGCTGTGGCCGCGGGCAATACCATCGTCGTCAAGCCGCATGAACTGACGCCGCTGGCCTGCCTGCATCTGGCGAAGCTGGCTGAGGAAGCGAAGATTCCGCACGGCGTCATCAATGTCGTGACGGGCGATGGCAAGGATGTCGGCGTGCCACTGGTGGCGCATAAGGACATCAAGCTCATCACGATGACGGGCTCGACTCCGGCCGGCAAGAAGATCATGGCGGCAGCGTCCGAGACGCTGAAGGAAGTCCGGCTTGAACTGGGCGGCAAGGCGCCGTTCATGGTCATGGAAGATGCCGATCTGGACAAGGCGGCCGATGCCGCGGTGGCGTCGCGTTTCGGCAATGCCGGTCAGGTCTGCACCTGCAACGAGCGTACCTATATTCACGAGGCCGTCTACGACAGGTTCGTCCAGAAGGTCCGTGAGAAGATCGAGGCTCTGAAGGTCGGTCTGCCGACGGACCCGTCCACGGATATGGGCCCGAAGGTGAGCGAGGACGAGCTCAACAAGGTGCATGAAATGGTCGAGCATGCTGTCCGTCAGGGCGCACGTCTTGCCATTGGCGGCAAGCGTCTGACGGGTGGCGTGTACGACAAGGGGTACTTCTACGCCCCGACGCTGCTGACGGATGTGACGCAGGACATGGATATCGTCCACAACGAGGTCTTCGGTCCGGTCATGTCACTGATCCGCGTGAAGGATTTCGATCAGGCCATCGCCTGGGCCAATGACTGCCGCTACGGCCTGTCGGCTTATCTCTTCACGAACGATCTGAGCCGGATCCTGCGTATGACCCGCGATCTGGAATTCGGTGAGGTCTATGTGAACCGTCCGGGTGGTGAGGCCCCGCAGGGCTTCCACCACGGCTACAAGGAAAGTGGCCTGGGCGGTGAAGACGGGCAGCACGGCATGGAAGCCTATGTCCAGACCAAGACCATCTATCTCAACGCATAACTGTCTGACGGGCGGCGGCGTCTGCCGTCGCCCGCATTCTCTGAAAGGACCGGAACCATGGTAAAAGTCGCTGCACTGGCCACTGACGGCCTCGAAGAAATCGAACTGACGGGTCCGCAGGAAGCGCTGGAAAAAGCCGGTGCGACCGTCACGGTCATTTCCCTCAAGGCAGGGGAATTCCAGGCCGTGAACAAGGACATCTATCCGTCCAACAAAATCCGCGCCGATCTGGCGATTGCCGATGCAAAGGCCGAGGATTATGACGCGCTGCTGCTTCCGGGCGGTCTGGCCTCTCCGGATGCGTTGCGGATGAACAAGGATGTCGTGGCATTCGCCCGTGCTTTCGTAAAGGCGAACAAGCCGATTGCTGCCATCTGCCACGGCGCGCAGACGCTGATTGAAGTGAATGAACTCAAAGGTCGGACTGTCACGTCCTGGCCGGCCATCCGAACTGATCTGGAAAACGCTGGCGCGACCTGGGTGGATAATGAGGTCGTTGTTGACGGACCTTATGTCTTCTCACGCTGCCCGGATGATATTCCGGCTTTCAACAAGGCGATCATCAAGCATTTCAAGATCGCCTGAGATTTCTGTCAGGTCACAAAAAAGGAGGCTCTCCCGGTCAGGGAGGCCTCCTTTTTTGTGGCAGCGGCCTTCAGATTATGCCCTTCACGGCAATGCGTCCCAGTGCGGGATCATCCGTGAAGAAGCCGTCGATCCCCATATCCAGATAGCGGCGGACTTCCGTGATCATGCCCTTGGGGTTGCGGGCGGCGTCTCCGGCATCGCTGCGAAGCTGGGCCGGGAGGAAGTGGTTTTCCGGCCGTGCCGTATAGGAATGAACCAGCAGTCCGGCCTTATGGGCATCCGTTACAAGCGTGGAGGGCTCAAGCCACGCACCCTTGCTGTCACGCGGGATCAGGTCCGTGTTGGAGGGACCGATCACGTCGGCATAGCGGCGGACTTCCTTGAGGCCTTCCGGCGTCATGAGATCTCCGAACGTCGTGGTCTTGCCGGCTGCCAGAAGATCCGGCGGGACGTCCTTGCGCTCGCCCATGAGCAGCATCAGACGCGCCTGCGGGTTGATGGACAGAACGTCCGCCCGGATGCGGCCCAGATTGCCGGTTTCAAAGGACTGGAGCTCCAGCGGGGCCTGCCGGGTGTAGTCGTGGGCGGCGATGGTCCGCAGGAACGCGGCTTCGGGGTTCAGGCCGAGGCTGTTGAAATGGGTGGAATGCTTGATTTCCGGCACCAGCCCAAAGACCTTGCCCGTCGCAGCCGACTGGGCAGCGACCTGCTCGATGACTTCCTCGAAGGTCGGGATCTCGAAATGGTCGTCATAGCGGGTGTTGTGCACCCGGATCGTGGAAAGGCGCTCGCGGGCGCGGAGGGTCTTGAGTTCGGCCAGTGTGAAGTCCGTGGTGAACCAGCCGGTCTCGTTCTTTCCGTCGATCTTCAACGTGCGATGACGGGAGGCGAATTCCGGATGGTCCGCCACGTCCGTTGTGCCGGCAATGTTGCTCTCATGGCGGACGACCAGATGGCCGTCCCTTGTCATGACGAGATCAGGCTCGATGAAATCTGCACCATCCATCATGGCGCGGGCATAAGAGGCCAGCGTGTGCTCCGGACGCAGGGCCGAGGCCCCGCGATGGGCGAACACGAGGGGCTTCGGCGCCAGTGAGGGGGCCGCCTTTGCCCGCAGGTAGAGAGCGGGAACTCCGGCAGCCAGCAGGCCCAGTGCGCGGCGGCGTGACAGCATGACGGAACTCCTTACAGGGCGGCGCTGATGCTCAGGAAGAACATGCGCGGCGCGATGGGATAGGCCGAGAACTGACCCGAAGTCTGGGTCGCGTTGATCGTGGACCATCCCTTGGTGTTTGTCAGGTTGGTAATGTTGCCCTGGACCTTCAGCGACGCCAGATGCGGGATGTTGTGGAAAGTGTAGCCCGCGTTCAGGTTGAACTGCGCATAAGGTGCGGCCCACATGTCGTTGGTATAGGTCGCATAACGCTTGCCAATGACGTCACCGGTGAACTGGCCATAGGCGTTGCCCCAGTTGGTGGTGAAGACGAACTTCTCGGACCAGTCCGGCATGCCGACGACGTTCTTACCAGCAGTATGGATGATGCTCGAGCCCGTGCTGTAGTTATCGTTGTAAACGGACTTGTTGTAGGACAGCGCGTTATACAGCGAGAAATGCGGGCCGAAATGGGTGGTGAAGGAGAAGTCCATGCCATCCGTCGTGACCGAGCCCACGTTTGCCAGCGTGGTGGCCGAACCGATGATGGACGACAGGGTTTGCGTCGTCGCCACGGCCAGAAGACGGTTCGAGAAGTGGACGTGATAGTACTCGACCTGACCTTCGATCGCCGTCAGCGGACCGAGATGGATCTGGCGGTGTTCACGCAGACCGGTCTCATACGTCCATGAGGTTTCGGGCTTGCCGTTCTTCTTGAATTCTTCAAAGGCGGCCTGGCTGGTGGCGCCCCAGGGCGTGGCATTGCCGTAACCTGCGTCCTGATAGGAGCGCATGTTTTCCTGGATGTTGGCGAACCACTGTTCGTGCTTCGTGATGTCCCAGACCGCGCCGAAGGCGGGCAGGAACGGCTTGGCGGCATCGATCTCGCCACCCGGTGCCGTCACGGCATAGGACGGGGAGAGCGAACCCGCCTTGGCGGCGACCGGCAGGGTGCCGTTCGTATAGACCAGCTCGGACTTGAAGCCCGCCATCAGGGAGAAAGTCTTCGAGATCTGCCAGTTGTCCTGCAGATGCGTGACGAACGTGTTGGTGTAGAAATTGTTGGTGTACTGGTCGATCAGGGCGTTCTGCTGGCGCTCGTAAGGGGTGGTCGGGTTGCTGGCGTCCAGCGGATACCAGCGACGGGCCTGCGTGTTGTTGTTGCGCTCATACCAGCCGCCAAGCTCGATCGAGTGCTTGCCGAGATGGTAGCGCAGCGTGGACATCAGGCCACCGCGGTTGTCCCAGTATTCGGTCGTTCGCGTGGCATAGCCCGAACCGCCGAAAACGGTGTTCAGATCCTGACCCGGGAAATAGGCGGCGAACAGCGTCGGCAGACCGGCGGCCGAGATCGGACCGGCTACGACGCCTTCACCCAGATCATGGTGATAATAGATGCTGTTGTCCCAGTGCAGGTTTTCGCTGAAATCATGCGTCCACTTTGCATAGGCAAGAAAATCTTCACGCTGTGCGGCTGAATAGTAGTTCCGGTAGTTCAGACCGGCATTCGTGTAGGCTGCGGAGTTGATGTACGACTTGGCATACGCAAAATTCGGATAGGTGAACGGACGCACATAGGTGCCATAACCGTTCGGCAGCGTGATGCTGTCCTCGTTCGGCTCGACCTTTTGGGACCAGTCAAAGAACGTCGAGAAATGATCGTGTTCGCTGTTGTGCACGAACTTCGCATTGACCTGATAGCCGCCCTGATGGCCGGCGAAGTCCCAGGCGCGGGCGTCCTGACGCGCGAAGGAGACATAGGCCGAGTTGCCATTGCCGAACTCACCCGTATCGAGGCGTGCGAAGGTGCGGAACGTGGACCAGCTTCCGAATACCTGTTCAATCTGCGCGCCGCGCTTCTTCAGCGGGTCCTGCGTCGTGAACTGGAGCGTACCACCGAGGTTGGATGTGGATGCCGTGCCGAGCGCACCGGCACCCGAGGAGACCGACGCCGAGCCGATGTTCTCGCTGATTGCCGCGCGCTGCGGGGACAGGCCGTCATAGTTGCCATAGGCCTGATCGCCCAGCGGAATGCCGTCGAGCGTGTAGCCGAGCTGGTTCTGGTTGAAGCCGTGAACGTAGAGCGAGGAGTTCTGCTCGTTATTGCCCCACGGATCGGCGTTGTTGAACACGACGCCCGGCAGCATTTCCAGCGCCTTGATCGGGTTCACGCCCGGAAGGATACGCTGGATCTGGACGTGGCTCAGCCCCTGTTCGGAGCGCGTGCGGCGTGCGGTGATGACGAGCTGTTCCGTACCGCCGGCCACGGCGTCAACCTTGGCCTTGTGTTTGGTGTCATGTCTGGCGGTCGTGTTTTTTTTCGTTCCTGTCGTTGCTGCCTCGACAGGATGGGGAAGGGCTGCAGCCAGCGCAAATGGCGAGCAGAAAACGGTCAGGAGCAGGCGGGAACGCAGCAGGTTGCGCGGCATTGAAAGTCTTTCCGGATGGAGAAGAGATCGAACGCGGCGGACCCTAATCTTTCCTGAAAGAACTGCGTGTGAAGCTCCTGTGAACGTACCGTTGCAGAACTGTGACAGCCGTCAGACCGTCTGCCATCCCAGCCCGACGATGGCGACGCGACGGCCCAGCGGCGTCTCCTGAAGGACGATAACCTCGCGCTCTTCCAGATAGTTCAGCTGCCGCCGGGCGCGGCCAAGCGAGTGTGTTCCATAGGCGCGAGCCAGAGCTTCGTCACCCGGGCAGGTTTCGCCGTCGAGTGCGGTGCGGGCGAGGAGCAGGAAGACGCCCTGCACATCTTCGGGCAGGGTCGCAGCGATAGCCTGGGCCTGTTTCCAGTCCTCGCTTTCGGAACGCTCGCGGTCCAGCCCGGCGCGGATGGTGGCCAGCATCCGGTGGAACGGTCCCAGTTCCAGCACATTGCGCGACAGGCCCTGAATCCTCGCCCGGAGCTGGAAGTCCTGATACAGGGTGGCCAGCGGTTTGTAGTCCGAACCTTCCCCGGCCACGACCTCGGCCACCAGCGACCAGAGCTGGTCAGGATCGGCTTCGACGACGACGGCTGCCGGAGCGGGTTCTTCGGCCTCGCGTTCGGCGCCATAAGCATCGAGCTGTGCCAGCAGGTCCGGCGGGGGCGGACGGGATTCCCGGCGGGGACGGGGTGTAAACTCGTGGACCGGCTCGAGAATGATGTCCCGCAGGTCTTCGGCTGAGACAGGCTCAAGCGGCAGAAGAACCGGCCCCGTGGCGTGGCTCGCGGTCGTCACAGGGCCGATGGTCACCAGCTTCGGACGGCGGCTCAGGGCCGGCCCGAGCGCCATGAACTGACCGCGCGCCAGATCCCGGAAGGACTCCGCCGCCCGGCGCTCCATGCCCAGAAGATCGGCCGCACGCGCCATGTCGATATCAAGGAAGGTCCGGCCCATGAGGAAGTTGGAGGCCTCGGCCGCGACGTTCTTGGCCAGCTTGGCAAGACGCTGCGTTGCGATGACACCGGCCAGACCGCGCTTTCGGCCACGGCACATGAGGTTCGTCATGGCTCCGAGCGACAGCCGCCGGGCTTCATCGGACGTGTCGCCGCCCGCGACAGGCGCGAAGAGCTGGGCTTCATCGACCACGACGAGAACGGGATACCAGTGCGCGCGCGGGGCCTCGAACATGCCGTTGAGGAAAGCGCCGGCTGCCCGAAGCTGCATTTCCGCTTCGACCTGCTCAAGATTCAGCACCACAGACGCGCGATGGGCGCGCACGCGTTCGCCCGCCGCGCGCAGGCTGGCTTCGGACTGGTCTTCAACGTCGATCACCAGATGGCCGTAATGGTCGGCCAGGGTGACGAAATCGCCTTCCGGATCGATCATGACCTGCTGGACAAGGGTGGCCGTCTGCTCCAGCAGGCGTCGCAGAAGATGCGATTTTCCCGAGCCGGAATTGCCCTGGACCAGCAGGCGCGTGGCCAGGAGTTCCGGCAGATCAATGCAGGTGTCGGAGCCGTCGCGGCCCTGTCCGAGAATGATGGATGTCATGGCGTCAGGCGATAGCGGAATTGGACGATTCTAGCCACCCAAGGACGCCATTTGCTGCGGCATAGGCCGTGGAAAAACAGCCCTGAAGCAGATAACCGCCCGTCGGTGCCTCCCAGTCCAGCATTTCACCTGCCACGAAAACCCCGGGGCGGGATTTCAGCATGAACCGCTCGTCCACGGCATCCTGCCGTATGCCGCCGGCTGTGGAGATGGCGCGATCAAGCGCGTCCATACCGATCAGTGGCAGGGGAAGGGCCTTGATTGTCTGGGCAAGCTGAAGAGGCGTGACGTCTTTCGGGGTGGCGGATTTCAGAAGGTCACGGGAGGGGGCATCCAGCGACAGGGCCTTGCGAAGCCGGTTGCTCTGGCTCTCGCGTTCCCGCTGGGCCAACAGGCGTTTCAGGACGTCATCGACTGAAAGCGTGGGGCGGAGGTCGAGCGTAAGGACTGCGCGTCCTTCATTCAGGATGCTTTCCCGCAGATCTGCTGAAAGCGCGTAGAGTGCCGAGCCTTCCAGCCCGCGCGATGTGAGGGTCAGGTCGCCACGGGTCTGCCGCGTGCCGAAGGTCAAGCCAACGGAATGAAGCACGCTGCCTTCGTGCCTTGCCGCAAAATCTGCGGCCCAGTCGGGCAGGAAACCACAATTCGCGGGGGCGAAAGGCGCTGTCTCATCCGTCATGAAATCCGCCCAGCGGCCGTCCGATCCCAGCCGGGACCAGCTTGCGCCCCCCATTGTGAGAACGGTCGCATCGGCTCTGACGGATGTCTGACCGTCCGCCGTGTCGAAGCGCAAAGTTGCGCCGTCCCAGCCGACAAAACGATGCCGGGTGTGGATCTGGACGCCCTGTTCGGCCAGTCGGCGGAGCCAGGCGCGCAACAGGGGAGAGGCTTTCATGGCCGTAGGGAAGACACGCCCTGAGGAGCCGGAAAAGCAGGCCTGTCCAAGTCCCTCGGCCCATTCTGTTAAAGCGGATGGCGGAAACGCGCGGATGGCGGGTTCGAGCCAGTTCCGTGCTTTGCCATAGCGGCTCAGAAAACGGTCCAGCGGCTCCGAATGGGTCAGGTTCAGCCCGCTGCGTCCTGCCATCAGCAGCTTGCGTCCCACGCTTGGCATCCGGTCGAAAACCCTCACCCTGCATCCCCGCGCGGACAGGATTTCTGCCGCGAACAGTCCGGCGGGACCGGCTCCTATAATGGCGATGGATGGGGGAGGGGGCGCAGCATTCATAAGCGCCTGATTGCCATGTGAAGCAGGATTTGTCAGGCTCCGCGCCCGCAGTTCTGGCGGGAAAGGAACATGGCATGCAGGTTTTTGAGACAATCGGGGCATTTCGGGCAGCGCGGACGGCTTATCCGACCCTCGGTTTCGTTCCGACCATGGGGTTTCTGCATGAAGGCCATCTCGGGCTGGTCCGGCGGGCTAAGGCGGAAAACGGCGCGGTGGCGGTCAGTATTTTCGTTAATCCCACACAGTTCGGCCCGAATGAGGACTATGCGTCCTATCCGCGCGATCCCGAGCGAGATCTGGCGCTTCTGAAAGAGGCCGGGGCCGATCTGGTGTTTCTGCCAACGCCCGATATGCTCTATCCACCGGGTTCTGTCACCCGGATTGAAGTCGGCGGTGTAGCAGAAGAACTCGAAGGCCAGTCCCGTCCCGGACATTTCTCCGGTGTGGCGACGGTGGTCACCAAACTGTTCAACATCGTCCAGCCGCAGCGGGCTTATTTCGGGCAGAAAGATGCCCAGCAATGCGCGGTTGTGCGCCGCTTCGTGGCGGATCTGGATATTCCGGTTGAAATCGTGGTCTGCGATATTGCGCGTGAAGCGGATGGGCTTGCGCGTTCCAGCCGTAATGTGCGCCTGACAGCCGAAAACCGTCAGAAAGCTCCGGCCCTGTTTCGGGCTTTGCAGGAAGCCACGCGGCTGTTCCGTAATGGCGAGCGGGATGTGGACGTTTTGGAAAATGCCATGCGCGCGGTCCTGACCGAAGCCGGACTTCCGGATATCGACTATGCGACGGTTGTGAACGCAGACACGTTCCGCCGCGAACAGCCTTGTTCCGATAACGCTCTGGCGCTTCTGGCCGTGCGGGCCGGGGAGGTCCGGCTGATCGACAACATGCCGCTTTGAGTTGCTCACCCTTCGTGCGGTATAAGCATGCACTGCTGACGTACGGAGGATTTCAGGCATGCAGAAAACCATCATGCGTCGCGTGGCCCAGGGTCAGGGCCACGAACCCGCCGATCTGGTCATCCGCAATGTCCGGCTGTTCGATCTGGTCACGGGCGATCTTATCCCGACCGATATCGCCATCTGCGGCGATCGGATTGTCGGGACTTACGGTGAATACGAAGGCGTCCGGATGATCGATGGCGCGGGCCGGATTGCCGTGCCGGGCTTCATCGACACCCATCTGCACGTTGAATCTTCGCTCGTCACGCCGTTCGAGTTCGATCGCTGCGTTCTGCCGCATGGTGTGACAACGGCCATCTGTGATCCGCATGAAATGGCCAATGTGCTGGGACGTGCGGCGTTCGATTACTTTCTGGCTGCCGCCGAGCGGACCATCATGGATCTGCGCGTCAACCTGTCGAGCTGTGTTCCAGCCACGTCCATGGAGACATCGGGCGCGGTTCTGAACGTGGATGATCTGGTGGCGTATCGGGACCATCCGAAAGTGATCGGTCTGGCCGAGTTCATGAACATTCCGGGCGTTCTGAATGGTGATCCGGGTTGCGTGGACAAGCTGGCTGCTTTTGCGGACGGGCATATCGACGGTCACGCACCGCTCATGCGCGGCAAGGCCCTGAACGGCTATCTGGCGGCCGGTATTTCAACCGACCACGAAGCCACGGCTGCTGATGAAGCGCTGGAGAAAGTCCGCAAGGGCATGACGGTCCTGATCCGGGAAGGATCGGTCTGCAAGGATCTTGAAGCGCTGGTGCCGCTGCTGAACGTCGCGACTTCGCCGTTCTTCGCGTTCTGCACTGATGACCGCAATCCGCTTGAAATCGCCCATGAGGGCCATCTGGATTTCCTGATCCGCCGGGCCATCGAACTGGGTGTCGAACCTCTGGCCGCATACCGGGCTGCCTCCCTGTCTGCGGCCACAGCTTTTGGCCTGAAGGATCGTGGACAGATCGCGCCGGGCAAGCGCGCGGATATCGTTCTGCTCGATGATCTTGAGCGCTGTCAGGTGTCGGACGTCATTTCCGCCGGTCGTCTGGTGAATGATGCGCTGTTCGCAGGCCGCGAGATCGTATCGCCTGTCGGGCTGGAGAGCGTGAAACTGCCGCGTCCGGTCATCGCGCAGGACATGGTGGTTGAGGGCAGCGGGAAAGACCGCCCTGTCATGGGAGTCATTCCGGGCCAGATCATCACGGAATTCCTGCGGCTGGACCTGCCTGAAGACCATGGCCACGTTCTGCCGGATCTGGAACAGGATGTCGCCAAGGTCTGCGTCGTGGCGCGGCATGGGCATAACGACAACATCGGGCGCGGTTTCGTGCGGGGTTTCGGTCTGAAGGAAGGCGCGCTGGCGTCGTCCGTCGGGCATGACAGTCATAATATCTGCGTTGTCGGAACCAGTGACGCCGACATGGCCTGTGCGGTGAACCATCTGGAAAAAACCGGTGGCGGCTTCGTGGCGGTCCGGAATGGACAGGTCCTTGCAGACCTGCGTCTTCCGGTGGCAGGCCTGATGAGCGATGCGCCTTACGAGCAGGTCCGCGATGATCTCATCATCCTGCGCAAGGCGGCGAAGACGATGGGCGTTGTTCTGGAAGAGCCGTTTCTGCAACTGGCCTTCCTGCCGCTACCCGTGATTCCTCATCTCAAGATTACGGATTTCGGGATGATCGATGTCCGGACCATGAGCATAGTCTGAAACAGGAAAAGGAAGTCTCGGCCTGAGATTGATCTCGGTCGGGACAGCCACGCTGATCAGGCAGAGTGTATCTGGTTTTGGGGAGTGGTGGACCTGACGCGATTCGAACGCGTGACCTTTGCCTTCGGAGGGCAACGCTCTATCCAGCTGAGCTACAGGTCCATGCGCCCTCAGATAACTGCTTCGGCGACAGATTGCCAGCCCTCTTTTTTGAAAGTTCTGTCGTCCGGACATACGCTTGGCAGAAGGTCATGGAAAAGTCTGTGTCTGGGCAGTGGCCTGCCATGCGGCAGCAGCGATATCGCCGCCTGATGGCAGGAAGCGGTTGGGGTCTGTCAGCCACGAGACGGCATCCTGTGCCGCGCCCCGGTGGTCCCGGCTGAGAAGATGATGGGCGCCGGGCAGTTCGTCGATCCGCGTGTCGGGGGGCAGTTTGCGCAGCAGACGCGCCGTGAAGGGTGGCAGGACGAACTGGTCACGGCCACCAAAAATAATGAGCAGCGGGGTCCGGGCCCGGGGGGCGGCCTTGTAGGCGGCCTGCATCAGAAGGGTCAGGCCATAGAGCGGATGGATCGTCGAACTGTGCAGGGTGAGGGGATCGAAATACATCCGCCGCAGGGCCTTGAGGTTGTCGCTTGCAACCCGGTGACCGGGAACGGCCGATCCGTCGAGCTTCCAGTGCGGGGTCAGGAGATCAAGACCGCCCAGAATGCTCTCCCAGGGCTGACCGATATCGAGCGCCGCAGGGGCAAGCAGGATCGTGCTGCTGATATGGGGCGTGTCTGTCGCGGCCAGAAGCAGGGCTATGGCACCCCCCATGCTTTCTCCCATGACGTGAATGGGTGTGCCGGGATAGCGGGTGTGCAGCCAGAGCACCTGTTCGCGGGTGTCCTGCACCAGTCTGGCCGTGCTGCTCCATTCCCCCCGGTCCGCAGTTCCGCCAAAGCCCCGGATGTCCGGCGCGACGAGCATAAAGCCCTGGGTCGTGAAGACCGGTGAGGCGAACTCCCAGGCATCCCGGCTGTCGCCGTAACCGTGCAGGGCCAGGATGATGCCGCGGGGGCTGGGTGTGAGGGCCGGATACAGTCGCAGGGGAATATGGGCGCCATCCGACATGTCGAGTGTGAGTGTCGGGGGGATGAGGGCCGTTTCCTGTGCTGTCGGATGCAGGTCCGGAATATGGGGTGCCGTGCAGCCCTGTAGCGCCAGCGGGGTCATCAGGCAGAGCAGTCCGAAGGAAAGACGTCCGAGGCGGTTTGAAACGGAAGGGAATGAGCCTATCATCACGGATGATTTTAGAACGTCCGCTCCTTCGGGGCGAGAAGGGAGACATTCGTGCCGCCAGAAAAACCTGATCTGGGAAAAGCCGATCTGGAAAAGCCTCATCTGGTACTGATCGACGGGTCCGGTTTCATCTTCCGCGCGTTCCATGCCCTGCCGCCGATGAGCAGCCCCCAGGGTGTGCCGGTCAATGCGGTCTATGGCTTTACGAACATGCTGGCGCGTCTGCTGCGGGACCATGTGGGAACGCATCTGGCCGTGATCTTCGATGCCGGCCGCACGACGTTCCGCAACGAGATCTATCCACAGTACAAGGCACACCGGCCGGAAGCTCCGGAAGACCTGCGCCCGCAGTTCGGCCTGATCCGCGATGCTACGGCGGCTTTTAACGTGCCGTCGATCGAGCTTGCCGGATGGGAAGCGGATGACCTTCTCGCGGCCTATGCCAAAGCGGCCGTGGAAGCGGGCGGCTGCTGCACCATCATTTCGTCTGACAAGGATCTGATGCAGCTCGTGCGTCCCGGCGTCGAGCTGATGGACCCAATGAAGCAGAAGCCGATCCGCGAGGCCGAGGTCGAGGCCAAGTTCGGTGTCCGTCCCGATCAGGTCGTGGACGTACAGGCTCTGATGGGGGATTCGACGGACAATGTTCCCGGTGTGCCCGGCATTGGTCCGAAAGGTGCGGCGCAGCTCGTAAACGAGTACGGCACGCTGGAGCAGATCCTCGCCGCCGCGCCGGGCATGAAGGCGTCCAAGCGGCGTGACAATCTGATCGAGCATGCCGATGCCGCGCGCATGTCCCGCAGACTGGTTCTGCTGGACGATAACGCGCCGATGCCGCAGCCGATCAGCGACCTTGGCTGCCGCGAGCCTGTTCGCGAGACCCTGCGGGACTGGCTGGAAGAAATGGGGTTCCATTCCACCATCCAGCGCATGGGGCTGGGTCTGGCCGCAAAGCCGCGCCCGTTCACGCGCCAGATTGTCCGGCCTGAGGACAAGGCGGCTGCACGGGAGGAGGCTGCGGCCGTCACGATCCCCGATGCGGCTTATGGTCCGTATGAGACCGTGACGGACATGGACGCGCTGGACCGCTGGATTGCGGACGCGCGGGCCGCGGGCGTGGTGGCCGTCGATACCGAGACGGACAGTCTCAATGCTCGGCAGGCCAATATGGTCGGGCTGTCGCTGTCGGTTGCGCCGGGGAAGGCCTGTTATGTGCCGTTCCTGCACGAAACCATACGCGACCTGCTGGAAGAAGATTCGACCGGGGAAGCTTTCGTTCGTCAGCTGGATCGTGCCGAGGCGCTGGAGCGTCTGAAGCCGCTGTTGCAGGATGCGTCCGTCCTGAAGGTGTTCCAGAACGCGAAATATGACCTGACCGTCTTTCGTGGCGCGGGCATTCCCGAAATCTCGCCCATCGACGATACGATGCTGATTTCCTACGCCCAGTCCGCCGGTGAGCACGGGCAGGGCATGGATGAGCTGTCGGAACTGCATCTGGGACACACGCCCGTCACCTATGATTCCGTGACGGGGACGGGGCGCAAGCGCATTCCGTTCGCCCAAGTGGCGATTGATACCGCGACCGCCTATGCCGCCGAAGATGCCGATGTCACGCTGCGTTTGTGGCAGGTGCTGCGTCCGCAGTTGCGGATCCGGAAGGCGCTGGCGCTGTATGAGGAAATCGAGCGTCCGCTGATCCAGATCCTGACGGATATGGAAGATGTCGGCATCAAGGTGGACGCTACCGAACTGCGCCGCATGTCCGTTGATTTTGCTGAGCGTATGGCGACGATCGAGCAGGAAATCCACGAGCAGGTCGGGCGGAGCTTCAATGTCGGCTCCCCCAAGCAGCTTGGTGAAATCCTGTTCGATGAAATGGGTCTGCCCGGCGGCAAGCGGACGAAGAGCGGAAGCTGGGGCACGGATTCCGGGGTGCTGGAATCCCTGGCCGAGCAGGGGCATGAACTACCGCAGAAAATCCTGGCCTGGCGTCAGTTGGCCAAGCTGAAATCTACCTATGCCGATGCGCTGGTCCAGCAGATGGATCAGGACACGCAGCGGGTTCATACGTCCTTTCAGATGGCCATCACCACGACGGGGCGGCTGTCTTCGAACGAGCCGAACCTGCAGAACATTCCCATCCGGACGGAAGAAGGCGCGCGCATCCGTAAGGCCTTCGTGGCCGCACCGGGCTGTGTTCTGCTGTCCGCGGATTACAGTCAGATCGAACTGCGTCTTCTGGCCCATGTTGCGAAGATCGAACCGCTGCTTGAGGCGTTCCGTCTGGGGCAGGACATTCATGCCCGCACGGCGTCCGAAGTGTTCGGCATTCCGCTTGAAGGCATGGACCCGCTGACCCGTCGCCGGGCCAAGGCCATCAATTTCGGCATCATTTACGGCATCTCGGCCTTCGGTCTGGCGCAGCAGCTCCAGATTTCACCGGGCGAGGCGCGGTCCTATATCGATGCCTATTTCGCCCGCTATCCCGGCATCCGCGCCTATATGGAGCGGACCAAGGAAGAGGCGAAAAAGCACGGCTATGTCACGACGCCGTTCGGCCGCCGCTGCTATGTGCCGGGCATCACCGAGAAGAACGGTGCCCGCCGCGCCTATGCCGAGCGTCAGGCCATCAATGCACCGCTTCAGGGTGGGGCAGCAGATATTATCAAGCGCGCCATGGTCCATCTGGCGCGGCGTCTGCCGGCGACGGGTCTGAAGGCGAAAATGGTTCTTCAGGTGCACGATGAACTGCTCTTCGAAGTCGAGGAGCAGGATGCAAAGGCGCTGGCGGATTTCGTTCGCACGGAAATGGAAGGGGCCGCCAAACTCGACGTGGCCCTTGAAGTAGAAACCGGTATCGGCCCAAGCTGGGCTGACGCACATTAAAGACAGGAAGGTCATGCAGACCAATCACGAACGCCGCAAGCGGGTCGGCAATCGCATCATCTGGAGCGTTCTCGCTGTGGCGGCCGTTCTGGGATATGTCGGCTTCCATCTTGCGTCCAATGGTGGTCCGGGCCTTCTGGTCCAGTCCAATGGCAATGAGGTCGGCGGCAGCTTCCGGCTGGACTCGCTGGGCGAGAGCACCGTCACCGAAGGCGATTTCCACAACACCTGGATGCTGGTCTGGTTCTTCGATGCCAACTGCCCCGAGGACAAGTGCAAGCCCGTGCTGAAGAGCATGGAACAGGCGCTGGTCACACTCCGGGCCGAGGGTATCCGCGTCTCGCCGCTGGCTGTCTCGCTCAATCCGTTCGACGAGGCTGACCCGCTCAAGGAATATGTCCTGCCTGTCGCACCGCATGTCATGCCGTTCACGGCCACGCCGAACATGATCAAGGCCATGACGGCCGAATATCATGAGCCGCTCCAGAAGGAGGGTGACCATTTTGTTCCAGCGCCGCAAATCGTCATCATGGACCCGAACGCCCGTTATGCCGGCACCATTCCGGCTGATGGCAACGCAGATGCTCTGATCGCGCGTCTGCGTGAACTGGCGAAGCGCTGAATGAAGCGGGGGGCTGCGCTTCTCGCGGCGGGGCTGTTTCTGGGGCTTGGCGCTTCTCAGGCACTTGCCGGAGAGCAGATCCCGCCTGACTGGAACGGCATCACGCTCGGCAGTCCCCACCGCGGCGGCACGCTGCATCTGACGGCGGATGGCCCCGGCGGGACGCTGGACCCGCAGATCAATTACGGCACCCAGTACATGCAGGTGTTCGTCAACATGTACGACCCGCTGCTGACTTTCCGTCTGGCGCGGGGAACAGCGGGGCTGGAGGTCGTGCCGGACCTTGCCGATGCCATGCCGGTCATCAGCCCCGATGGTCTCACATGGCGCCTGCATCTGCGCCCGGGGCTGCATTTTTCCGATGGCGCGCCCGTTCGTGTCGAAGACGTGGTGGCCTCATTCCGCCGGATTTATCGCGCGGGGAGCCCAACCGCGGCCTCGTTCTATGGCGGCATCGCAGGCGCTGAGGAATGTCTGGAAGCGCCCGATCGCTGTACGCTGCCCGGCGTTGAGGGGCATCCGGAAACCGGCGAGATCGTCTTCCATCTGACGAAGCCGGACGGCGAATTTCTCTACAAGCTCGCATTCCCGCACGCTGTAATTCTGCCGGCCTCAACCCCGGTTCATGATATGGGCGGCACAACGGTCCCTGGGACCGGGCCGTATCGCATCACGCAGTACGACCCGGGACACGGCATGGTTCTGGAGCGCAACCCGTACTTCCACGTCTGGAACCCCCAGGCCCAGACGGACGGTTTCGTGGATCGCATCGAATATGATTTCGGGCTGTCGGACGAGGCGCAGGTCACAGCGGTCGAACAGGGGCGGTACGACTGGATGCTGGATGCCAAGCCTGCCGACCGGCTGGGAGAGCTGGGCGCGAATTACACGTCCCAGGTTCATATCGAGCCGCTTCTGGGCCTGTATTATCTGGCGATGAACACGCATGAAAAGCCGTTCACGGATGTCCGCGTGCGCCGGGCGGTCAGCATGGCCGTCAACCGCCATGCGATGACAATCCTGTTCGGTGGCAGCGCGATTTCCGAGCCTTTATGCCAGATGGTGCCGCATGGGATTCCGGGCGCCGATCTGGGGCTGGACTGCCCGCAGGATCTGGAGGGTGCGCGCCGTCTGATCCATGAAGCCGGGGCGGATGGTGCGTCCGTCACGCTGGTCGTTCCCAACCGGGCCATGGAACTCGGGATGGGTACCTATCTGCGCAATGCCCTGCAATCCGCCGGGCTGAACGCCCAGCTTCGCCCGATCACGGCCGGGCTTGCGGAATCCTACGAGCAGAACACCGCCAATCACGTCCAGATCGCGCTGTCCTACTGGTTCGCGGATTATCCGTCCGCCTCAACCTTTCTCGACGACCTGTTCGGCTGCGACAATTACCATCCGAACTCGGCCGTTTCACCGAACTACACGGGCTTCTGTGACCAGCACGTCCAGGCCCTGTTCGATCAGGCCCGCTCCCAGACAGACCCGGCCAAAGCGTCTCCGATCTGGCAGGAAGCAGGACACGCTGTCATGCAGCAGATGCCCGGCGCCCCCATGATCCAGATGCGTACCGTCGATTTCGTCTCCAGACGGCTGGGGAACTATTACTCGACACTCCTGAACCATATGCTGTTTTCACATGTGTGGGTGCAATGACGAAAAATGGCAAATTAACCTGATATATTATCGTGGCATGGAAAATATTTGCTTATAGCGGTGGTAATTAGGTTCTGTATAGCCTCATCCGGAACAAGGTATGGATCATAATTGAAGTTATTCATGTCGGGCACATCGTATTTCATGAGAGACCAGAAATATACTACAGGTATGACTGTGATAGATGTTTGCCCTGCTTTGTGAATATGTACATCTACACATAATAGGATGCTTTTGGGTGTCGTTCCCGAAACTTGGGGAGCAATGGGTCTGGTGATATCCGCCTTGGAATATGTGACTTCCTCCAAAGGGATGGACGTCTCCAGCAAGGGAGGAACTTCCCATTTCTGCCCCAGATGGTCTTCACCTAAAACGGTAATGTCTACGGTTTGACCCGTATCGGTATAGAAAAAGAAAGAACGGCTCCCGGGAAGCCAATTATAATTCAAATGGATTTTACCAGAGGCATCGTTGGACGATAGCTGAAGAGCGAGATCTCCAAAAATCGAGAAGCATCCGGGAATAGGTCGAAAATCGTTTCCGTCATGCCACAGACATTTATAGGCGAGGCCATAATTGTTATTGAGGGGTGCCTGCGTGCCTCTTTCATCCAGCATGAGATGATTCATGATGGTTATCAGGCTGTTTTCAGTCTCGGTTGTATTGCCGGGATCAAGATGAAGCTGATTGTCACAAAGGCGCATCTTTCGGGCAACGACAGCTTGAGCGCCCTTTTCTCCCAACACGAAGGATTTTCCGGTTTGGAAACGCTCGTTGAGAGAAAGTCCTTGACGGAGGTCGATCTTGAAGGCTGTTGCCGGATAGTCTGCTGAGCCCGAAAAAACACCTGCGATGTCTGTATTGGTTGTGAAATCAACAGGACGGTCAGCTAAAAAATTTCGCAGATCTTCCAATCTTCGAATAGTTTCAGCTTTCTCCCGCAGTTGATAACAGAACTTCTGGATAGTTGCCGCATCTCCTGCCCCACCGATTGCGAAGACATTGTTGAGTCGCATGATCTTTTGTTGGGCCGATTGGATTTTCGGTATGGACTTGCTGAGCGGCATGACGATGCCATCGTCAACCGGGGTGCCAAAATGGAAGACGGCCATGTCACCGATGAGAACAGGCACGCCATCACGGATTTCTGCGATAATTACTGTCATCTAGCTAAATTTTATTCTGTTACAACCCGATATCGCTGCGAAAGATTTTATCTTCCCACTGGATCGCGGATGCCCCTTCATAGGCCAGCTTCCGGGCCTCTTCTGGTGTCGCCGCTTTTGCGCAGACCGTCAGCACGCGCCCGCCATTTGCGACCAGAACGCCATCGACCAGTCTCGTACCCGCATGGAAGACCGAGACGCCCGGAACGGCCTCGGCGCGTTCGATCCCGCTGATCCGGCCCCCCTTTTTCGGGGCATCCGGATAACCGTTCGCAGCCAGAACCAGCGAGATCGAGTGCTCGTCGGAAAATTCTGCTGCTGCGTGTTCGAGACTGTCCTGTGCCAGTGCAGCGAGGATCGGCAGCAGGTCCGATTTCAGACGGATCAGCAGCGCCTGCGCTTCTGGATCACCAAAGCGGACATTGTATTCGATCAGCTTCGGTCCTTCGCTGGTCAGCATCAACCCGGCGAAGATCACGCCACGGAACGGCGTGCCGCGTCGGACCATCTCGGCCAGCATCGGGCGGACCATGCTATCGAGCGCCTTTTCCTGCATGACTCGATCGAAAGCGGGGGGAGGGGAAATCGCGCCCATGCCGCCGGTATTTGGGCCGGTATCGCCATCGCCAAGGCGCTTGTGATCGCGGGCCGCACCGATGAGCACGGCCTTGTCGTCCGAGCAGAAAGCGAAGAGCGAGACTTCCTCGCCCACCAGACATTCCTCGATCACAAGTGGCATGCCGAGTTGACGGATGGCGTTCTCGGCCTCTTCAACGCTCTGGGCGACAACCACGCCCTTGCCGCCAGCCAGGCCGTCGGCCTTGATGACGATCGGAGCGCCACGACGACGTACGAACTCAATGGCCGGAGCTTCCTCTTCAAAGCGCTCCCAGCGCGCCGTCGGGATACCGGCCGCGTCAGCCACGTCTTTCGTGAACGCCTTGCTGCCTTCCAGCAGGGCCGCCGCCTTCGTCGGACCGGCGCACGGAATGCCCGCTTCGGCGCAGGCATCTGCCAGACCGGCCACAAGCGGTGCTTCCGGACCGGGCACGATCAGGTCGATCTTCTGCTCCTGCGCGAAACGCACCAGCCCCGCGACGTCATCCGCCTTCAGCGGAACGAGCGTTGCGACCGATGCCATGCCGGGATTGCCCGGTGCCGCATAAAGGGCGGTCAGACCCGGTGAGCGCGCAAGACATGTAGCCAGGGCATGTTCACGCCCTCCGGACCCGACCAGCAAAACGCGCATTCCGCTTATCCTTTATTATGCAATCGTGGGCTTCGTTTGACGGCGTGCGTAGCATAGACTGACGCCATGATGGAGAGTGATGGCGCATCGATCCGCGGGAATGTTCCGCAATATTCGGTTTCCGAGATTTCCGGGGCGATCAAACGCACGCTGGAGAGCGGATTCGGCCGCGTGCGCGTGCGCGGTGAGGTCACGGAACTCAAGCGCTATCCCTCCGGGCATGTCTATCTGTCGCTCAAGGATGAGGGCGGCAAGATCGCCGGTGTGATCTGGCGCGGGAGTGTTTCGCGCCTTGGCATGGCGCCTGAGAACGGCAACGAGGTGATCGCAACCGGCCGCGTCTCGGCCTACGGCGAGCGTTCCAGCTATCAGCTTGTCATCGACCGCATGGAGTTCGCGGGCGAGGGGGCGCTTCTTGCCAATATCGAGCGCCTGCGTCGCAAGCTGCTTGAAGAGGGCCTGTTCGATCCCGAGCGCAAAAAAGCCATTCCGTTCCTGCCGTCTCTCGTGGGTGTCATCACGTCACGCTCCGGCGCAGTGTTGCACGATATCATCACGACAATTAGTCGTCGCTTCCCGCGGGATGTGCTGCTTTGGCCGGTTCCGGTTCAGGGTGAAGGCGCGGCCGCCCAGATCGCAGCGGCCATTGAAGGCATGTCCGTCCGCCGTCCGCGCACACCGGATGTGCTGATCGTCGCGCGTGGCGGTGGCTCGCTTGAAGACCTGATGGCGTTCAATGACGAGCGCGTCCTGCGTGCCGTGGCGAACTGCCCGGTGCCGATCATTTCCGCTGTCGGCCATGAAACCGACACCACACTGATCGATCTCGTCTCGGACCGCCGGGCGCCCACGCCGACCGCTGCCGCCGAAATGGCCGTGCCTTTGCGCTCGGAGATGGTCGCGGATATGGCGCATCGCAATGCGCGGCTGACGGGTGCGCTTACCCGTATCATCCAGACAGCCCGCGCGCGACTGGATCAGGCCGCCGCCCGTCTGCCCGATCTGCCCGGCCTGCTGGATTCCGCCCGGATGCGCCTGGACGATCGGGGCCAGCGTCTCGATCTGGCGCTTCCGTCCTTTGTTATGCGGGTGCGCAACCGGCTGGATGCACCGGGGATGCACCTGCCATCGCCGGAACTTCTGATCGGGCGCAGTCGCGCGGGGTTGCAGGCTTTGCGTCTGCCTGCGCCCGAGCTTCTTGTCAGCCGCGCCCGTACCCGCCTGACGGCCCCCACGACTCATCTGCCTAGCCCGGAACTGCTAATCGAGCGCCGCCGGGCCGCCCTGCGTGTGGTTTCTGGTGAACTGGATACGGCCTGGCAGCGCGCGCTCCAGACCTTCCAGCTCCGAACGGAACGCCAGCGCCTGTCGCCTGATATTCTCAGAAGCGCCATCCGTCTTCAGCAGGCCCGGCTTCAGGGACTGGGCAGCCATCTTGAGGCCGTCTCTCCCCGTGCCATCCTCAGCCGGGGTTATGTCCTGGTGCAGGATGTGAACGGGCAGCCCGTCACGAGTGCGGAGGCCCGTCCCATCGCGGATCGCGTCGTTCTGTCTTTCGCCGACGGTGATCGTGGGGCAAGACTGGACAGCCTGTCGCCGCAGGGCGATCTTGGGCTGTAATCTTTCATCCACCCGATCTGTGATCCGGAGTCTGCATGCGTTCGTTCTGGTTGAGTCTCGTTGCCCTGCCGCTGCTTGCAGCCTGTGCCCAGCAGCCGACGGCGCCAGCGCGTCCGGCGGGCTCGCCTCCGACGCAGGCCAAAATCCCGCCGCAGGATTTTGCGCCAGGTCTGGCCGAGGAGACGTCTGAAGACGGCAAGAAGAAGCTGTTCAACGATCCTTCGGCCCCGCTGAATACGCCGCTCTGTGGAACGGCGCTTCAGGAGCAGGCGCAGGCGGGGGCGGCGATCTACCCGCAGAGCGTGGCGAGCACGAGTTCCTGCCCGCGCAATGCCTGTTTCCAGCCGCTGACCGGGACCTATATTGCGGCAACCGGCGCACAGAGCGTCTGCCGCTAAAGCAGACTTCAGGGTTTATCTGGGACAAAAGAAAAAAGGCCGGTCGGGATATCCCGACCGGCCTTTTTCATGGTTCGCGGAACGCGCTGACGGATCAGCGCTTCCACCAGCCGGCACGACGCTTCGTCGGCGCGACTTCATCGATGTTCACCGGCTGAAGGATATTTCCTTCCTCGGTGGTCGGAGCCTCGACAGGCTTGGCCTTCGCTGTGCGACGGGCGCGGGTGCGCTTCGGCTTGACGGCTTCTTCGGAAACAGTCTCCGCGGGAGCCGCAGCGACTTCGGCAGTGGGCTCAGCCGGGGCTTCAGCTTCGACGGGCTGAGCCTTTGGCGTCCGGCGGGTCCGGGTCCGACGCGGCTTGGGCGCCTCTTCGGCCACAGGCTCTTCCGGAGCTGGAGTGGCTTCTGCCGCCGGGGCTGCTGCTTCCGCAACTGTCTCGGCCGGAGCGGCCTCCACAGCCTTGGCGCGGGTCGGACGACGTCCGCGACCACGACGGGGCTTGGGGGCCTCCTCGGCCACCGGTTCTTCCACGACGATGGTCGTTTCAGCAGTCGGAACCTGCTCGATCACGATTTCCGTGGGCGTGCTGATCCCGGTCTGAAGGGCCTCGGTTGTCCCTTCAAATTCGGCCTGCTCGATCACGTCGAAGATGTCGAAGCTGCCACCGAACGGATCGGCAGGCGTCGGACCCGTATAGCGACGCGGTGCCGGACGCTCCTCGCGCTCTTCACGACGACGCGGGGTGCGGGCCGGGGCAGGCGCGTTCGAACGGGTGGTCGCAGCCGGGCGCGCCGGGGCGACGTCACGAACCTCGGATACGGGCTGTGCAGCCGTATCTTCAGACTCTTCGGTGTCTTTGACGACGCGCTTGAAGCGGGTGCGGCGACGGCCCGGGATGATACCGTTTTCGTCAGCGGCTTCGGGAGCAGCGATCTCGCGCGTTTCAGCCTTGGGGGCATCCTGCTCCTGGCTGTTTTCCGCTGTCGGCATGTCTTCGTTCTGCTCACGACGGCCACCACGACGGCGGCGACGGCGGCGACGGCGACCGCCGTTGCTTTCCTCTTCGCTCTCGGATGTGGCTACGTCCTCGATAATCTCGGCGTCGACAACCGGCGTTTCCGTCCGCACGACGACAGGCGCTTCTTCCTCGATGATTTCGATCGTACGGACATGCTCGGGAGCACGCTCGACAGCGCGTTCCGGCGCACGGACCTGGGCGGGAGCCGGGGTCTGGGCCTGCAGGCGCTCAATGCGCATGTCAGCTGCCGCCAAGTTTTCTTCCGTACGGAAAATCACCTGCATGCGGTGATGGCGTTCAATGTCCGCCAGCCAGGAGCGCTTGTGGTTGAGGATGTAGAGCGCGATGTCGGAGCCCACATGCACTTCGATTTCGGCCGAACGCTGACGGGCGCCTTCCTCGTCGATGGCGCGCAGGACATGCAGGGCCGAGCTTTCTGTTCCACGGATGAAGCCGGTACCCTGACAGTGCGGGCAGGGCGTCAGGACGGATTCCGCGATGGACGGACGCAGGCGCTGGCGGGACATTTCCAGCAGACCGAAATGTGAGATGTGTCCGACCTGGATGCGTGCGCGATCGGAGCGCAGGGCTTCCTTGAGGCGCTTCTCTACCTGCGCGTTGTGGCGGCGGCTTTCCATGTCGATGAAATCGATCACGACCAGACCGGCCAGATCGCGCAGACGCAGCTGACGGGCGACTTCCTCGGCGGCTTCGAGGTTCGTGCGCAGGGCCGTCTCCTCGATGTTGCGCTGCGAGGTGGACTTGCCGGAGTTCACGTCGATGGCGACGAGGGCTTCGGTCTGGTTGATGACCAGATAGCCACCCGACGGCAGACGGGCCGTCGGCGAGAACATCGCGTCCAGGTGGCCTTCGACATTGTAGCGTGCGAACAGACTCTGGCCACGGTTCTGCCAGAGCTTCACCTTGTTGGCATTGCTCGGCATCAGCAGGCGCATGAACTCGCGCGCGCTCTTCCAGGCGGCTTCGCCATCCACGAGGATGTCTTCGATATCCTTGGAATACAGGTCGCGGATGACGCGCTTGATGAGGCTTGCTTCCTCATAGACCAGCGTCGGCGCGACCGAGGACAGGGCGTGCGAGCGGATGTCGTCCCAGAGCTGGAGCAGGTATTCGCAATCGCGCGTCACTTCCTGCGCGGGACGGCCGGCACCGGCCGTGCGGACGATCATCGCCATGGATTTCGGCAGGTCCAGTTCCGCGATGATGTCGCGCAGCCGGCGACGGTCGGAATCAGACGTGATCTTGCGCGAGACGCCACCACCACGCAGGGCGTTGGGCATCAGGACACAGTAGCGGCCGGCCAGGGAAATGTAGGTGGTCAGGGCCGCGCCCTTGTTGCCACGCTCTTCCTTGACGACCTGCACCAGCAGTACCTGGCGGCGGCGGATGACTTCCTGGATCTTGTAGTTGCGCAGGAAACGGGCCGTACGACGTGAGGATGCGCTTTCCTCACCCGTATCGTGCTCGCCGCCGACGGTCTCGGGCGCGCGACGGTCATGGTTGTCGCCGTCCTCGCTGTCCGTAGCGTCTTCGGAAACCGTTTCGGTCTCGGCATCATCGGAAGCCTCACCGCGCTCGGCAATTTCCTCTTCCTGGAGCGCGATGAGCTTCTCGCGGTCTGCGACAGGGATCTGGAAATAGTCGGGGTGGATTTCGCTGAAGGCGAGGAAGCCGTGGCGATTGCCGCCATATTCGACGAAAGCGGCCTGAAGGCTCGGCTCTACGCGAATGACCTTGGCAAGATAGATATTGCCCTTGAGCTGCTTCTTGGTCGATGTCTCGACGTCGTAATCTTCGACGCGGTCACCATCCATGACCACAACACGCGTTTCTTCCGCGTGTGTGGTGTCGATGAGCATACGCTTGGTCATGGAAAACTGAACTCCACGACGCTCCACAATGGCTGCCTTGGCCGGGCGGAACGTCAGATTGTGTGGGGTGGAGGGAACGGCGCAGTCCGAACGCAGAACGGCGGGACACGTTGGGTCCCGTTCCGATAAGGTTTCTGGCTGCAAGCACGTTGAGTGACATTCGTCCCCTGAACAGACGGCCGGTCCAGAAGCTGGAGCCGGGTGAAAAACCTGATCCGGACGGGCATTTGGGCCTGTGCCGGAGTACAATTTCACCAGTTCGATCCGGTCAGGACAGGATACGGAGGGCTAGTCACGCAACTGTCAAACGACGGGACGTCGTGGTGGGAACAGGAAAAGGCGGGAGCGGTACGGGAAAGGCGTGAGCCCGTGTCCGGTCGGACCGCGCTTTACAGGTCCCTGACACACAGGATGGCCGAAACCGCCTTCCGTGGCAAGCGCGGCGTTTTTCATTTGTCCGTGCGATATTTTCCAGCGCCATCGTGCCATGTTCCTGACAGGGTTTCATGCTGTATGGTTCTCCGTCATTCACCGCTGTACCGGGGAACAAGGGATGCTCACGCGACGCACACTGGCCGGTGGTCTGTTCACGGGGCTTTCAGGGCTGCCGTTGCTGCTGCCCATGACGGCGTTCGGGCGTCATCCGCTCCATGGAAAACTGCACACGCCCGCCGTGCATCGCGGTGTTGCACCTCCGAAGCCGCTCGTCATGCTGGATCCTGGCCATGGCGGGAAGGATCCCGGTGCGATCGGGATTTCCGGCACCTACGAAAAGCATATTGCGGAAGCCGCCGCCTCCGAACTGAGCCGTCAGCTCCTCGCATCGGGCCAGTACCGTGTCGCCATGACACGCTCCGAAGACCGCTTCATCCCGCTGGAAGGACGCGTCGAACTGGCCCAGCGGCATCAGGCGCATCTCTTCATTTCCATGCACGCAGACGCCCTGCATGACAGGGATGTGCGGGGTGCAAGCGTCTATACACTGTCCAGTGGCGCTTCGGATGCGCAGACGGCCTCTCTTGCTCGGACGGAAAACAGTGCGGACCGGTTTGCCGGGCCAGCCTTTCACGGCATGTCGCCCGACGTGCAGCAGATCCTGGCCAGTCTTGTTTCCGAAGAAACGCGGCGTGGTTCGGCGCATATGGCGGCAAGTGTCGTCAATTCGTTCCGGAACAGGATCGGACTGCTAACTCATCCGTCACGTCATGCAGCGTTCGTGGTTCTGAAATCGTCCGAAATTCCGTCCGTTCTGGTGGAAATGGGATTCATGTCCAACCGGCTGGATGAAGCGGCACTGCGTCAGGCCGTGCATCGCACGCAGGTCGCCAGCGCCATGAAAACAGCCATAGACCGCTATTTTGCTACTCATGCCGGTGTCATGACGGGCTGATCCGCCCTCCATGCAATGGAGAGTTCATGGTCATGCGGGTTGCGCATGAGGAAAGAATCGGTCATTTAACGCAGCCATGACGTTTCTTTCGATCCTCTCGCTTCGACTTATCGGCCCCTGAACGCCTTTCCAAGGCGGACAGCGCTCCGTTGCGTTCAGGGGATAACAGACCGAAAACCATCCTGAACCAGACGAGACGATCACAATCATGAGCTTCCAGCATCCGTCTTTCGGCACGATCGCCGACGACCGCGTCATCATTTTCGACACCACGCTGCGCGACGGCGAACAGTCCCCCGGCTTTTCGATGAACCTCGAAGAGAAGCTCCGCATGGCCCATGCGCTGAGCAATCTGGGCGTGGACGTGATTGAGGCTGGCTTCCCGGTGGCTTCCGAAGGCGATTTCGAGAGTGTGCGTCGCATTGCCGAAGATGTCCGTGGCTCGGTGATCTGCGGTCTGGCCCGCAGCGGTGGCAAGCGTGATATCGAATCCTGCGGTGAGGCACTGAAGAAGGCCGAGCGTCCGCGCATCCACAACTTCATTTCCACCTCGCCGTTGCACATGAAGTACAAGTTGCGGATGGAGCCGGAGACGGTTCTGGAAATCATCGCCTCGGGCAACCAGAAGGCACGCCAGTTCACGGATGACGTCGAATGGTCGGCCGAGGACGGTTCCCGCACTGATCCGGACTTCCTGTGCCGCTGCGTGGAAGTGGCGATCCGTAATGGCGCCAACACGATCAACATTCCCGATACGGTCGGCTTTGCCACGCCGGAAGAAATGCGCGCCATCTTCACCATGCTGCGCGAGCGCGTGCCGGGTGCGGATCAGGTCATTTTCTCCGCACATAACCACAACGATCTGGGCCTCGGCGTTGCGAACACGCTTGCGTCTGTCGAAGGTGGCGCACGTCAGATCGAATGCACCATCAACGGTATCGGCGAGCGCGCAGGCAATGCGGCGCTTGAAGAAATCGTCATGGCGCTGCGGACCCGTCACGACCAGTACGGCAAGACGACCGGCATCGAGACGACGAAGCTGCTGGGTATGTCCCGCATGCTAGCCACGATCACGGGCTTTGATGTCCAGCCGAACAAGGCCATCGTCGGTCGCAATGCCTTTGCGCATGAAAGCGGCATCCATCAGGACGGTATCCTGAAGAACGCCGCGACCTATGAGATCATGACGCCGGAGAGCGTGGGCTGGAACAAGACCTCGCTGGTCATGGGCAAGCATTCCGGCCGCGCGGCGTTCCGTGACAAGCTGGCGCAGCTTGGTTACCCGCCGTTGGAAGACGAGGCCCTGAATGCCGCGTTCGCGCGCTTCAAGGATCTGGCCGACAGCAAGAAGGTCGTGTTCGATGACGATATCCGCGCGCTCGTCGATGACGAGAGCCGCGATCACGAGCGGGTCCACCTGATTTCGCTGGAACTGGCGTCCGGCACGAAGCAGAAGTCCCACGCCAAGCTCGAAATCAGCGTCGATGGCGCCATCCAGTATGCAGCCGTCAGCGGCAACGGACCGGTCGATGCGGCCTTCCGCGCCATTGGGGAAGCATTCCCGCATACGGCCGAACTCGCACTGTTTTCGGTTGCCAATGTTACCGAAGGCACGGATGCCCAGGCTCGCACCACGGTGCGCCTGCAGGAAAACGGCAAGCTCGTGGACGGGCAGGGGGCCGATGCCGATACGGTGGTGTCCGCCGTCCGCGCCTATATCCATGCGCTGAACAAGCTGCTGACCAAGCGTGAGCGGACGGAGCCAGAAGCGCTGTCCTGATCCTCAGGAACAGGACGCTTTCACGAAACAGGCATGCGGGGAGACCTGCATGCCTGTTTTTTTGACACGGATATAAATAACTAAATATAATAGTTTATATAAGAAGTAGACAAACATAACACGATCGGTATGGTTCCCTTATCTGTGGAATAAGGGACTGTCATGCCGCATTCATGGCTTTATACGCTTTCAGGACTGCTGGTTGGTTTTCTGGTGGGAATGACCGGTGTGGGTGGCGGCTCCCTGATGACACCGCTGCTGATCCTGCTTTTTGGCGTCAAACCGCAGTCGGCTGTGGGGACGGATCTTCTCTATGCCGCCATTACCAAGATCTTCGGCACGGCGCTGAATCGCCATCATGGTGTTGTACGCTGGAGAATCGTTCTTCTTCAGATGGCCGGCAGTCTTCCCGCAGGACTCCTGTGCCTGATTTTCCTGCGCCATTTCGGCCCGAGTCCGTTTGTCTCGAAGCTGATTACCGAAGTGTTGGGCGTGGCGCTCCTGCTGACGGTTCCTGCCATCCTGTTCAAGCCATGGCTCCAGAAATGGTCCATCGGTGCGGGAACGCTGCGCCCGCAGACCGTTGATGTACTGACGGTTTTTCTGGGTGTCGTGCTGGGTACGCTGGTGACGCTGTCGTCGGTGGGGGCGGGGGCCATCGGAATGGCGGCGCTGACGGTGCTTTATCCACGGGTCAGCACCCGGGAACTCGTGGCGACTGATATCGCCCATGCTGTTCCGCTAGCGCTTCTGGCGGGTGGCGGACACTGGCTTCAGGGCGCGGTTGATACCGTTGTGCTGGTGGAACTGCTTATGGGGTCCATTCCAGGCATCCTGCTCGGGACGCTGCTGGCTGGACGTCTGCCAGAGGATGCGCAGAGATGGTTTCTGGGCATCCTCCTGGCGATCATCGGTCTGAGAATGATCTGAGACCGATGGTTTCGGACGTCAGGTCTCAGTAACCGTAACCGCCCTGATAGTTCTGGGCAGGCTGCTGCTGATAGCCACCCTGCTGTGAGTATCCGCTGTTGGCCGGATACTGGCAGTTCGTGTTGGGCGGGCACTGATACTGGGGCTGCTGGCAGGTGGTGCCTGGAGGACACTGGTACTGCGGCTGCATGTACTGGCCCTGCTGCTGCGGATACGCACCCTGCTGGCCGTTGTAATAACCCTGCTGCTGGCCATTGGCATAGCCGCTCTGATAGCCGGGGCGATTAGGCGTGGTGAGTGCACCTGCGCCGGCGCCCAGAACGCCGCCAGCCAGCGCGCCGATCGCAGCACCGCGGCCACCGCCGGCGAGAGCACCGATCGCAGCACCCGTTCCGCCGCCGAGAAGGCCGCCTCCCAGTGCGCGCGAGCCAGGATCATAGTTTCCCTGACATCCACCAAGAGCCATGACTGTGGCGAATGCTCCAACCAGCGCCGTACCGCGCAGGGCAGAGTGGGAAAAAGCGGTCCTCATAATCCGAATCCTTGATCGTCTCTAACGGAAGGGAGCGCTTCTTATAGCTCAATATCCGTTGCGTGGGCGGTTGGGCGTTGTCGCTGCACCAACTGCCGCACCTGTGCCGGCTCCGGCAAGGGCTCCGATGGCAGCGCCCGTGCCACCGCCCGCCAGTGCGCCGATGGCCGCACCACCGGCACCGCCGATCAGGGCCCCCGATCCGGCGCGGGCACCACTGTTATACGGGCTGCCGCACCCCGTGAGCGCGACGCTGCAAAGAGCCAGAGCTGCCAGAAAGCGGGGTGTTGTGAAGGTCTTCATGACAAAATATCCTGTTGAGCGTTCCGGTTCGCAGTCCGATGATCGGCGCGAGGGAACGGTTTCGCGGATCTAGACACACAGAACGTGACAGAAGGGTGGCAGGATCGGGGCGCACGATTATTTTTTTCGATGTCCCCTGATGGGATCTGTACGATCCATTAAGACCCGGCGCATTATATTGACTCTCCGGGCCTTGCTGAACCTGCTGTGTCTGGTTAAGTCCACCCGCGGGGAACCGCCCCGCAATCACGATCCGCCATCTGTCCCCCGCACAGAGCCGCGCCAGGAGTTTTGGATGTTTTCTCGTCTGCTGGGTCTCATGTCTGCCGACATGGCCATCGACCTCGGCACTGCCAACACGCTCGTTTATGTCAAGGGTCGCGGCATTGTTCTCGACGAACCGTCCGTTGTGGCGATCGCCGAGGTGCGGGGCAAGAAACAGGTTCTTGCAGTTGGTAACGAAGCCAAACAGATGGTTGGCCGCACGCCGGGAAACATCACGGCCATCCGTCCGCTGCGCGATGGTGTGATCGCAGACTTCGAAGTCGCGGAAGAAATGATCAAGCATTTCATCCGCAATGTTCACAACCGCCGCGCCTTTGCCAGCCCGCAGATCATCATCTGCGTGCCCTCCGGCGCCACGGCCGTTGAACGCCGCGCGATCCAGGAAAGTGCCGAGAGCGCGGGTGCGCGCAAGGTGATGCTGATCGAGGAGCCCATGGCGGCAGCCATCGGCGCGGGCCTTCCGGTCACGGAGCCTTCGGGCAGCATGATCGTGGATATCGGCGGCGGGACGACGGAAGTAGCTGTCATTTCCCTTGGCGGCATCGTCTATGCGCGCTCGGCGCGCGTGGGCGGGGACAAGATGGACGAAGCCATCATCTCCTATATTCGCAAGACCTATAACCTTCTGGTCGGCGAAAGCTCGGCAGAGCGTATCAAGATCGAGCTTGGCTCGGCCATGATGCCGGATGATCCCGCGAACCCTGACGGCCCGCTGACGGAAATCAAGGGCCGTGACCTCATCAACGGCGTACCGCGCGAAGTGATCGTCAGCCAGGCTCAGATCGCCGAAAGCCTGGCCGAGCCGGTCATGCAGATCGTCGATGCCGTGACGACCGCGCTTGAGAACACGCCGCCCGAACTGGCCGCCGACATCGTGGACAAGGGCATCGTCCTGTCCGGTGGCGGTGCGCTGCTGTATCGTCTGGACGAGGTGCTGCGTCTGTATACGGGTCTGCCCGTGACGGTCGCGGAGAATGCCCTGTCGTGTGTGGCACTCGGAACGGGGCGGGCGCTTGAGGAAATGCGTCGTCTGCGCAGTGTTCTGAGCAGCATGTACTGAGGACTTGGCTGACGCCGGATGCTGTCCATCCATGCCCGGCAGGTGCTTGCAAAGGCCGTCCTGCCTATCCTGATCCTGCTGGCGGTCGGGCTCGTCCTTCTCGGACTGGTTCGTCGTCCAGCCGTTGACGGGGTGCGTCTGATGGCGACGGATTTCATGGCACCGGCCTATCATGGACTGGTCTGGCCGCAGGAGCGGGCGAAGGTCTGGCTGACGGATCTGCGCGGTGCGACGGATCTGGCGAAGGAAAATGCCCGTCTGCGAGACGAAAACCGCGCCCTGCGACACTGGTATGATGTCGCCGTAGCACTCGCGGCGGAAAATGGCCGCCTCAAGAAAAGCCTGCACTGGATCCCCGAGACGGTGCCCCAGTATGTGACCGGCCGGGTGACGCGCGACGATGGCGGACCGTATTCACGCGCGGTCCTGCTGGATGTCGGAAGCGGCCATGAGGTCCGGATCGGGGATGTCGCGCTGGATGCCGCCGGACTGCTGGGGCGTGTCACGGAGGTCGGCCCCCATACGGTCCGTGTCCTGATGATTAACGACGATGCGAGCCGTATTCCCGTGACCCTCGGAAGCTCGCATGGCGATGCGATCATGGCCGGGGATGATACGGCGTCCCCACGCCTGATCTTTTATCCGCAGGACCACCATCCCGTTGAAGGCGAGCGTGTGGAAACCCGCGGCCAGAGCACGATGCCGGCCGGACTGCCGGTGGGCACGGTCCATTACAGCGCGCCCAATCGGCCGGTTGTGGTACCGGATGCGGATCTGGACCGGCTGGATATCGTCCGCGTGTTCGATTACGGCGATGACGACTCGCAGGCTCCGGACGCACCCGGACGCGTGCGCGTGAAGAAATTGCCGCAGAACCCGCTGACCGGTCCCCTGCCGTTCTCATGGCTGCCCAACCTGCCGGACATGCCGGGGCGGGGAGGGCAGTAAGCGTCATGGTTGCCGAGAACTCCACGCCGCATCTGCATTCCGCCGTCGAGCCGAAACAGACCTTCCGCCGCGCGCTCGATATGGCTGCCAGGGCGGCCATGCCGTCCCTGTTCATCGTGTTTTCCGCAATCCTGCTGTCTGCGCCGTTCGGTATTCCCGGACAGGCGCAGCTTCAGTTCGGGATTGCGATGTGTACAGTCTGGTTCTGGGCCTACAGCCGTCCGCGCTCTATGCCCGCTCTTGCGGTTTTCCTGTGTGGACTGGTGGTGGAGATCTTCAGCTTCGGGCCGCCGGGAACCGTGCTGCTGTCCCTGCTGGTGATCTACGGTGTGGCGCATCACTGGCGCTATGGCCTGTCTCGTCTGGGCTTCATTGCGGGATGGCTGATTTTCAGCATTTTTGCCGCTCTCGCTTCCTTTTTCCAGTGGGCGCTCGTGTGCCTGCATGCCGTGGCACTTCTTTCTCCTGCACCCGGCCTCTTTCAGGCAGCGCTGACAATCGGTATCTATCCCAGCCTGACAGCGCTGTTTGTCTGGGGACGCCGTACATTTGCCAATCCCGATCAGGCCTGACAGCGTCTTTCGTATTCCGCATGCCCCATGCCGTGCGGAGAGCTGCTTTCTTTTCCGGATCCTGAATTCCTGCCCTGATGTTTTTCCGAAACAACCCTTTCCGGTCGCGGATGCGCCAGAAGCGCCAGGCTGAGCCTGTGCGCTCGGGGCGTGGCGTTTTCACGCGCCGCGCTCTGCTGGTGATGGCGGTGCAGGCGGGTGTGCTCGGCGTGCTGGGGAGGAGGCTCTACAATCTTCAGGTCGTGGATGGCGGTCATCTGCGCCAGCTTGCCGAGCGCAACCGGACCAGCAAACGCCTGCTCGCTCCGGCGCGGGGCACGATCCATGACCGTTTTGGTGTGGCGCTGGCGGACAACAAGGTGAGTTGGCGCGCGCTTCTGATGCCGGAAGAGACGACGGATATTCCGGCCGTTATCGAACGTTTCTCCCAGATCGTCCCTCTGGACGAGCATGACCGTGCCCGGATCGAACGCGACCTGCGGCATGTTCATAAATACGTCCCCGTCACCCTGCATGAGTTCCTGTCCTGGGACGACATGGCGCGCATCGAGCTTAATGCGCCGTCTCTGCCAGGCGTTCTGGTCGATGTTGGATCGACGCGGCTTTACCCGTTCAAGGATCTGACGGCCCATATCGTGGGCTATGTCGCTCCTCCCAACGAAGAGGACGTGGCAAAGGACACGACGCTTTCGCTTCCGGGCATGCGCGTCGGGCGTGCCGGGATTGAGCAGACGCAGGAAGCCGTGCTGCGCGGTGAGCCAGGCTCCGTGGAGATGGAAGTCAACGCGGTCGGTCGTGTCATTGGCGAGATCGATCGCGTGGAAGGCCAGCAGGGCGAAGATGTGCGCCTGACGCTGGATTCCGTGCTCCAGCAGCAGGTGCTCAACCGCCTTGAGGATCGTGTCGCCAGTGCGGTGGTCATGGACTGCCGCAATGGCGAGGTGATGGCGATGGTCAGCACGCCGTCCTTCGATCCGTCGCTGTTTGACTCCGGTGTCAGCCACGCGCAGTGGAATGAATGGGCCAATGATCCACGCACCCCACTGGTGGACAAGGCGGTGTCCGGCCTTTATCCGCCCGGTTCGACCTTCAAGCCTGCCGTAGCCCTTGCTGCTCTGAAATCCGGTTCCGTTACGGCACAGGACCGTTTTAATTGTCCGGGGTATTATGATCTCGGCGGGGTGCGTTTCCATTGCTGGAACCGCTGGGGGCATGGCCTCATCAACATGCGCGAAGGCCTGAAATACTCCTGCGACGTCTATTTCTATGAAGTGGCGCGCCGCTGCGGCATGGACCCGATCCAGGCCGTGGGTAATGCGATGGGGCTGGGCGTCAAGCTGGACATCGAACTGCCGCATGTCCGCTCCGGCGTCATTCCTACTCCGGAATGGCGGCAGAAGCACGGCTTCCACTGGAACGGTGGCGACACGGTGAATGCCGGCATCGGGCAGGGCTTCGTGCAGGTGACGCCCTTGGCGCTGGCCACGTATGTCTCGCGCATTGCTTCGGGCCGGGATGTGCAGCCGCATCTGTTGCGGGCAACCAATGACCAGATGTCCGCGATGGCTTCCGTGGACGATGTGGCCAAGGTCGATCTGCCGCCCGAGTATCTGGACGTGGTGCGCGGGGGGATGTTCGCGGTCGTCAATGACCCGCACGGTACGGCACCCAAGGCACGGCTGGATCTGCCGGGCATCCAGATGGCGGGCAAGACCGGCTCCGCGCAGGTGCGGCGCGTGTCGCGCGCGCTGCGTGAATCCGGACACTTCAATTCCATGAACCTGCCCTGGGAGTATCGTCCCCATGCGCTGTTCATCTGCTTTGCGCCTTATGACAATCCGAAATACGCGGTCTCGATCGTTGTGGAGCATGGTAACGCGGGTGCGGACGAAGCGGCCCCACTGGCCAAGCTCATCATGACTGACACCCTGCTGCGTGATCCGGCTAGTGATGTGCGTCCGTCTGCACCCGTGGTTGCTCCGGCTACGGAGCCTGCCGCAGATCGTGCCCAGCCTGCGGATACAGCGCCCACTCCGGCTCCGCAGCCAACAGGACAGGGGCAGCCAGATCCGGGAGCGGCGCAATGAGACGGAACGGCATGAACACGTTCGGCTTCCTTAAATCCGACCGGCGGCTCCTGCGGGCCGAACCCGATTTCCGTCCGATGGCGCGCCTGCTTCAGGTCAACTGGCTTTATGTGCTGCTGGTCTGTGTGCTGGCAGGCGTCGGTTACATTGCGCTCTATTCGGCCGGTGGCGGGTCTGCCAAGCCGTTTGCCGGGCCGCAGATGGTGCGGTTCGGTTTTGGTCTTGTGATGATGATCGCCGTCTCGCTCGTCAGTCCGCGTATCCTGCGCATGGCGTCCCTGCCGATCTACCTGCTGTCCGTCACGCTGCTCGCCCTCGTGCTGCGGATGGGACATGTAGGCAAGGGGGCGGAACGCTGGATCAATCTGGCGGGCATGCAGTTCCAGCCTTCCGAATTTGCCAAGATCGGGCTCGTGCTGATGCTGGCAACCTGGTTTCACCGCATCGGCAATGAGCGGATGGGCAATCCGCTGCGCCTGATCCCGCCAGCGCTGCTGACTTTGCTGCCGGTTCTGCTGGTGCTGAAAGAACCCAATCTCGGGACGGCGACCATCATCGGTGTCATTGGGGCAACGATGTTTTTCGCCGCTGGAATGCGGCTGTGGCAGATCGTCCTTCTGGTGGCTCCGCTGCCGTTCATGGGAAAGTTCATCTACAGCCATTTGCACGACTATCAAAAAGCCCGGATCGATACCTTCCTGCATCCCGAACATGATCCGCTGGGTGCAGGCTACAACATCATCCAGTCCAAGATTGCGCTCGGCTCTGGCGGCATGTGGGGCGAGGGATACCTCCATGGCAGCCAGGGCCAGCTGAACTTCCTGCCGGAAAAACAGACGGACTTCATTTTCACCATGATCGGGGAGGAATGGGGTTTTGTCGGCGGGGTCGCTGTCATCACCCTGCTCGGAACGCTCGTCATGGGCGGAATGCTCATTGCCATCCGCAGCCGCAACCAGTTCGGGCGGCTGCTGGGTCTGGGTATTGCGATGGATTTCTTCCTGTATTGTGCCGTTAACCTCTCAATGGTCATGGGCGCCATCCCGGTGGGCGGCGTGCCGTTGCCGCTGATCTCCTATGGCGGTTCGGCCATGCTGACGATGATGTTCGGCTTCGGCCTGCTCATGTCAGCCTGGGTGCATCGCAATGAGCGTGATCCCGGCACGGAAGACGATGACGACGACTAGCCCTGAAGCAGGTCTGCCAGATCGTTCTGCAAAGTGAAGGGCCGTGCAGGGGCTGCAGGCTCCAGAAGGGGCACGCCGCACATCATCAGGAAATCCGCAATCCGGTCTAACATTTCCGGATCGCGCGTTGGATCATCCGCGCTGCCCTGAGGCACCCAGATCAGGGTCTCGTAACGCGCCCGCGTCAGAAGAACGCGATAGGTGTTCAGCCGCCACAGCGTCGCCTCTGCTGTGCTGACCTTGGCCCATTTCGTGCCTGAAAAGCGGCGAGGTTGCCAGCAATCGCCTGATGGCGCGCGGATCAGATCGCCGTCCCAGCACAGTCCCACAAAATCCAGTTCCAGCCCCTGAATGGCAAACTCCGTCGCACAGGTCTCCAGCGCATCAGAGGCCCGGATATCCCGATCTGGGACCCAGCGGTTCAGGAACCATTGGGAGACCGCCTTGTCGTCCATATGCGGGACTTCACAGCCAAGCCCTTCGGCCCGCAGCCGCTTGGCCTTTGAACTCGCCACCAGTCCGCACCGATAGGTCAGGCGTGAGCGGTGTCGTAGCCCCGCGCGCAGATCGTTCAGACTGCGTGTGAGACGAAACGGCAGGTCCGTCTGGGCGGCCAGCCGTCGGGCCGTCTCGACGTCTCCGTTCAAAACGGCGTTGACCCAACGCGGCGCGGTTTCCTCGCGCAGGGAGCGGATGGCCACACCGAGATGCAAAAAGCGCTGCCGTCCGGCTTTAAGCGTTGCGGGCAGATGCGTCAGATCCCCGGTTCCGATCACGTCCGGAGCCGTCTCGACGCGCCAGGCCGGGCGGCTCAGAAGGGCCTCACCCCAGCAGGCCAGACCGCCTTCACCGTCATTGATTTCCTGCCCATGTCCAATCAGGCACAGAATGGCCGCGAACCCGTCATGCCGTCCCATGATGTCCAGCAGATGCGCAGGTTCGGACTCTGTCAGCTTCACATGCCGTGACGCACTCTTGCGCACGGCCTGAGCCTGCGTCCAGCAGCGCTGGGCCTCGTCGATGACCATGACATGCTCAGGCGGACATTCCGCTGGTCGCCCGACATAGTGATCGCGGAATTTCGTCAGGGACTGGATGGTGGACTCCATCCGCTGCTCCACGAGAAGGCGCTTTTGTCCACGACTGACGGTATCGCGCGTCAGGGCCTCGCGCAGGACCGAGACAAGGGTGGGGTTCCCTGTCAGGAACGTGGCACCTGTTCCGTCACTCCCATCCGCAAAGGCGGCCTTCAGCCCACACAATGTCTTGCCCGCGCCGGGAATACCCGAGACGAACACGATCACCTTGCGCTCTTCCGTCCGGGCAGTTTCCAGAATGCTGGCGATGCAGGTCGAGGTCTGCGTCAGGTTTGTCGCATCGGCACGGGCCGTGTGGATATCGGCAACGCTATGTGTCGCGTAGATCTGCCGTGCCGCTTCCACAATGCTCGGGACCGGATCGTAGGGAGCGTGTTCCCATTGCGCGGGGATCAGCGGATTTTCGGTATGAGCCGTTTGCACCGCTAGCGTGGTCAGGAGCGTTTTCAGCCCGGTTGCATTGACGCGCTGAACCTCTGTGACGCCCAAAGGCAGCAGAAGCGGCGTTGTCTGAGCGCGGGGCGGCGCATCCGTGGCGACCAAAACGGGAATGAGCGGATGAGACCGGCTGGCGGCATGAAAATCCAGCAGGTCGAGCGCATAGCCTTCCGTCTGGGAGAGAGCGGCCGCGTCGTAACTGGACGCGCCGATCTTGAATTCCAGCACGTAAATTGCGCCCGGCGAGACCAGAACGGTGTCGATCCGGCCGCCAAGCCGCGGGATCGGGAATTCAAACAGAACCTGCCAGTTCTGTGCGTTGGGAATTGTCGGTAGAATGTCTCGCAGAAGATCGATCTGCGCTTGCCAGGCGCGAGCCTGCTGCGGCTCGCCCTGAAAACGGTTCTGCACCACCTTGTGGGATAGGGCGGCGCAGAGCTGGTCCGGGGGAGTGTGAAGGAACGTGGTGACGGATCCGGACCACCACGCTCCCATGGCCTCAGCCCTCGATCTGGCCGAAATCGGCGATCAGGGTCGTTGTCTCGCGGAAGCGGGACAGAAGCTTGAGGCGGTTGGCGCGCACTTCCGGTTCCGGCGCATTGACCGTCACGGCCTCAAAGAACCGGTCCAGCGTCGGACGCAGGGCCGCAATAGCCTGCATCGCATCGGTGAAGCGCTCTTCCTTCAGGGCTGTCTCGATCGCGGGGACCGCCTGATCCAGACCGGCAGCCAGAGCGCGTTCCTCGTCTTGCGTATAGAGGGCCGGATCGGGCGCGCCGGTATGCGGGCCGTCCTTCTTGTCTTCGATGCGCAGGATGTTGGCGGCGCGCTTGGCGGCGGCGAGCAGGTTGCGCCCGTCTTCCGTCTGGATCATCTCGGACAGGGCCGAAGTCCGGGCTAATATCCGATTTAAATTGCCATCCAGATACTTCTCTGGTTCCGGAGAGCCATTTTGAAAATACTCTCCGGAATCGTCAAAGCGTTTTCCAGAAAAACAAGCATCCAAAACGTCATATCTCTGGCCTTCATTGCGAAGGAGAACACGGAGCCTTTCTTGAATGAAGGGCATTAATTTTGTTCTGAAATTAGTATTGGAAAAATAGAGACTGGCTCGGGCAAGTAGCGAATCTATATCTATTTTCAGCCCGTTGTCACGGATCGTGCGGATGATACCGAGTGCCGCACGACGCAGTGCATACGGATCGCCCGAACCGCTCGGTAGTTCACCGATGGCAAAGAACCCGGCCAGCAGGTCCAGCCGATCCGCAAGGGCAACCGCGACCGAAACCGGTGCCTTCGCGGTGTCGTCGGACTGACCGCGCGGCAGGTAATGCTCGGCCACGGCACGGGAGACGGCGTCGTCCTCGCCATCATGGGCTGCGTAATAGCCGCCCATGACGCCCTGAAGTTCCGGGAACTCGCCGACCATCCCGGTCGTCAGATCCGCCTTGGCCAGCAGACCTGCGCGTTCGGCCTGGGCGATCTGCGCGCCATCAAGCCCCATGGCCTGCGCCACGGTGCCTGCAAGCTTCGAGATCCGTTCAGCGCGTTCGGCCTGCGTGCCGAGCTTGGCATGGAACGTCACGGCTGCCAGTGCCGGAACGCGGTCGGCCAGTTTGGTCTTGCGGTCCAGATCCCAGAAATGCCGCGCATCGGCAAACCGGGCGCGGAGCACGCGCTCATTGCCTGCCGTGGTCAGCTTGCCGCCATCCTTGAACGGCAGATTGCCGACAAATGCGAAGTACGGCGCGGCCTTGCCGTCCGGATTGCGGAGCGCGAAATAACGCTGATTGATCCGCATGGAGACCTGCATCACTTCGGCCGGCAGATCCATGAACGCAGCGTCGATCTTGCCCAGCAATGGGACCGGATATTCGACCAGACCGCAGACCTCATCGACCAGCCCGTCATCCTGCACGACCGTAATGCCATGCTGGTCCGCCAGACGCGCCACACCGGTACGCACCATGTCGCGGCGGCTGTCCATGTCCACGATGACCGAGCGCGTCTCAAGCTCTTCCTGCCACTGCTGGCCGGACAGGATCTCGAACGGGCCCGGAGCCAGAAAGCGATGGCCTTCGGAGAGGTTGGATGCCTTCAGACCATGCGCGTCATCCCCGTCGCGGGCGAGGGCGAACGGCACGACATGCCCGTTCAGCAGGCAGGCGATCCGGCGCAGCGGGCGGACCCAGGTGAAGTTCGAGCCCGCACCCCAGCGCATGGATTTCGGCCAGGGGAACTTCCACAGAAGCTCGGGCACGGCCTCGGCCACGCGGCTTTCCGCGCTCACCGGATCGAGCGACTTGTTCAGGACCCAGAAGCCGTTTTCCAGCGTCAGTTCATCGGGTGTGACGCCATGCTTGCGGGTGAACCCGGCCAGAGCCTTCTCCGGCGCACCTTCACGCGGGCCGCGCTCGGACACGCTGCGGGCCGGGATTTCGGCATTGACGGTCAGGATTGCCGCGATGCGACGGGCGCCAAAGAATGTGCGCAGATCGCGCGGGTTCAGGCCATCCAGTGCCTTCGTCAGCAGCGAACCCAGATCATCGGCCGCGCGGGCCTGCATGCCGGAGGGGATTTCCTCGCTGAACAGTTCGATAAAGAGTTCAGCCATGGGACGTCTCCTCCTCACCGGCGAGCCAGGCTTCGCAGGCGGCTTTGGCAAGCGCTCGGACGCGCCCGATATAGGATGCGCGCTCGGACACGGAGATCACGCCCCGTGCATCAAGCAGATTGAACAGATGCGAGGCCTTGAGGCACTGGTCATAGGCGGGTTGGGCCACACCGGCCTCGGCCAGGCGCATGGACTCACGCTCGGCATCGTTGAAATGGGTCAGCAGCATCTGCGTGTCGGCAAGTTCGAAATTATGGCGCGAATAGTCCTGCTCGGCGCGCAGGAACACATCGCCATAGGTCAGGCCCTTGCCGTTGAAATCGAGGTCGTAGACGTTCTCGACGCCCTGCACATACATCGCCAGACGCTCAAGCCCGTAGGTCAGCTCTGTGGACGGCATGACGGTCGGAATGCCGCCAACCTGCTGGAAATAGGTGAACTGCGAGACTTCCATCCCGTCACACCAGACTTCCCAGCCCAGTCCCCAGGCGCCGATGGTCGGGTTTTCCCAGTCATCCTCGACGAATCGGATATCGTGCAGCTCAGGGTCGATCCCGATGGCGCGGTAGCTGTCGAGCAGAAGCTGCTGGCTGTCTTCCGGCGTCGGCTTGAGCAGCACCTGATACTGGTAATAGTGCTGAAGGCGGTTCGGGTTTTCGCCGTAACGGCCATCCGACGGACGGCGGCAGGGCTGCACATAGGCGGCGGCCCAGGGCTTGGGACCGAGCGCGCGGAGCGTGGTGTGAGGGGAGAGCGTGCCTGCTCCGAGTTCGGTATCGTAAGGCTGCAAAATGGCGCAGCCCTTCTCGGACCAGAATTGATGAAGGCGCAGGATCAGGTCCTGAAAACAGAGCGGCCGGGTCGCAGACAATTCGATAGGCTCCGGTTGGCAGAAATCGGGCGCCACCTTACAGGCACAGTCCCGGAACCGGAAGGGAGCGTCATTTCGTGATCTTGTGGCGGATCTTGTAGACTGCGTGCGCGTGCATCATATGATTGACGCTCTGCAATTTCTTCATCTGGAAGGATGATGACGATGAACAACGAAGAACGCGATCTGATCGCCCGTTTCGTCGCCCGTGTCGGGGGAGGGCCGCAGGTCACGGGGCCTGGACAGCCGCCGGCCGCGCCCCTGCCGCCGATCGACCCTGAAGCGGACCGCTTCATCGCCGAGAACTTCCAGAAATATCCGGAAGCCCGCTATCGCGTCACCCAGATGGCCGTGGTGCAGGAAGCCGCGCTGGCGCAGGCACAAAACCGCATCCGCCAGCTCGAGTTCCAGCTTCAGCAGGCCCAGCAGCAGCTCGCACAGGTGCAGCAGTCAGGCGGCGGTTCCAAGCCTGGCCTGTTTGGTGGCCTGTTCGGTGGTGGCAACCGTCCGCAGCAGTCGGCACCGCCGCCGGGCTGGGGTTCGCAGGCCGCTCCGCCGCCAAACTTCATGCCGCAGCAGCAGTATGCCTATCCGCCGGGTTATCAGCCGGGCATGTTCCAGCGTGGCGGTTCAGGCTTCCTTGGCTCTGCCCTGACGACGGCTGCGGGTGTGGCGGGCGGCATGATGGCCGCCAATGCGCTTGAAGGCCTGTTCTCCGATCATCATGATGCTGGTGATGCCGCCGGTGGCTGGGGGGCGGGTGGCGACACCATCATCAATAACTACGGCAGCGATGCATCGGCGGCCGATCCCTTCGGCGGCTCTGGCACTGATGCCAGCAATTTCTCCAGCTCCGACTTTGGCGGCGGCGATTCTGGCGGCGGTGACTTCGGTGGTGGCGATGGCGGCGGCGGATTCGACGACATGTTCTGATTCTGTCCTCGCCAGACAGATGTTTTTCAAAGCCCGTCCGGACCTGAGGTCCGGGCGGGTTTTTTGATGTTTGCCAACCGGGCGGCCTATGCTGCGTTCGCTTTCATGACTGTCCCCATTTCCCAGCCGGGAGGCCATACTCGATGTTCCAATCCGCCCCGACCGCCGATTTCCGCGATCTCTGTGCTTTTGATGCGCTTGAAGATGGGAAAATCACGCCGTTTTCCCTGGACGGCACGCCGGTGGTGCTCATCCGGGATGGGGAAAATGTGCATGGTTTTGCCGGAAAGTGCCCCCACAAGGAGGCACCGCTGGAGCAGGGGGCTTTTTGCAAGACGGAAAAAGGCAGTGTGCTGGTCTGTCCCTGGCACAAGGCGGTTTTTGATGCGACGGATGGCAGCCTCGTCGAACCACTGGCGCTCGATCCCCTGCCGCAGTACCCGGTGCAGATCGTTGATGGCCGTGTGCTGGTCGGGCTGAAGCCGAAGCAGCGTCAGGCTCCGGAAAAACGACAGGAAAACGAAAGTGTCCTGCTTCTGGGCGCCGGGGCTGCGGCTGTCAGTGCGGCGGTGACGCTTCGCGCGGAAGGGTTTGCGGGCACCATCACGATGGTCAGCGAGGAAAAGGATCTTCCTTATGACCGCACCGCCCTGAGCAAGACCGTTCTCGTCAGCGAATCCGAAAAGGCCCATGCGCCCCCGGTTCGGGAAGAGGAATTCTATACCCAGCGCGGCATTACTCGTGTCCGCGGGCATGTGGCACAGTTCGATCCGCAGACCCGCAAGGCTAAATTACAGGACGGGACGGAACTGACGGCCGATCATGTCCTAATCGCGACGGGGGCCGTGACCAGAAAGCCGGATATTCCGGGCGTGGACATGAAGGGCGTCTATACGCTGCACCGTGAGGCGGATGCGGAGCGGATCGCCGCCATTCTGGATCCCGATCTGGTAGTGACGATCGTGGGGGCAGGGTTCATCGGGCTTGAAGCCGCCTCGTCCCTGCGGCAACGCGGCGTGGGCGTGACGATCATCTCCGACAGCGAAATCCCGATGGAAAAGCAGTTCGGCCGCGAAATCGGTATCCGTCTGCGCCAGCTTCACGAAGAAAACGGCGTGGCGTTCGTCTCGGATGCGCGGGTCACGAAGATCTATGCCGAGGACGGCAAGGACGGAACGGCTTCGGGTGTGGAACTCGACGACGGCACCCGTCTGCCTGCTGCTTTCGTGTTGCTGGGCGTGGGTGTGACACCAGCCACGGATTATGTGTCGGGTCTGGAGCGCGATGAGAGCGGCGCGATTGTCGTGAACGGTCAGATGCGCGTGACCAGAGGCGGTGAGGCCGGGGTCTATTCCGGTGTGTATGCGGCCGGGGATGCCTCCGCCGTTTTCCATGACGGCGCACCACGGCGAATCGAGCACTGGCGTCATGCCGAAGTGCAGGGGCGGATCGCGGCCCTGGCCATGATGGGACATGACACACCCAACGTGCCGATGCCGTGGTTCTGGACGCAGCAGTTCGGCAAGAAGATCGAGCTTCTGGGCTGGGGGGAGAGCTTCGATAACGTGGCGCTGGAAGGCGATATCCGCGGATTCAAGTTCCTCGCGACCTATCTCAAAGACGGCAGCCCCATCGCCCTGGCCGGGGCCGGGCATGCCGCCGACATGGCGCGGGCTGCGGTCGATTTCGATGGTTTCATGCAGGAAAAGGCCTGAACGCGCCCCCGAGGTCGCAGAAAACTTGACATGAGAGGGCCGTCCCGGCTTCCTGCGCCCACTTATCCGCACAGGACGTTGAAGAGGCCCGACATGCATCCATACCGCACCCATGACTGTAGCGCCCTGCGTGAGGAGAATGCCGGGCAGATTGTCCGCCTTTCCGGCTGGGTGCACAGCAAGCGCGATCATGGCGGCCTGCTGTTCATCGACCTGCGCGACCATTACGGCGTGACGCAGATCGTCATCCCTGCCGGCACGGACCTGCTGGAAAAGGCCGAGCGCCTGCGCGTCGAGAGCGTCATTACCGTGACTGGCAAGGTCGTGGTCCGTCATGGCTCCCAGCGCAACCCGAACCTGCCGACCGGTGACGTCGAAGTCCTGGCTGATGCCCTTGAGGTCCGCTCCAGCGCTGAAGTGCTGCCGTTCCAGGTAGCGGGCAACGAGAACTATCCCGAAGACCTGCGTCTGAAGTACCGCTACATCGACCTGCGCCGCGACAAGATGCACCAGAACATTATGCTCCGCAGCAAGGTCATTACGAGCCTGCGTCGCCGCATGATCGAGCAGGGCTTCACCGAGTTCCAGACCCCGATCCTGACGGCTTCGTCCCCTGAAGGTGCGCGTGACTTCCTCGTCCCGGCCCGTCTGCATCCGGGCAAGTTCTATGCCCTGCCGCAGGCGCCGCAGCAGTTCAAGCAGCTTGCCATGGTCGCCGGTTTCGACCGCTACTTCCAGATCGCACCCTGCTTCCGTGACGAAGCCTCGCGCGCTGACCGCAGCCCGGGCGAGTTCTACCAGCTCGATTTCGAGATGTCCTTCGTCACGCAGGAAGACGTCTTCACGGTGCTCGAACCCGTCCTCGCCGGCGTATTCAACGAATTCACGCCCGAAGGCTGGAAGATCACGGACGGCGCATTCCCGCGTATTCCGTATGCCGACGCCATGCGTGACTACGGTTCCGACAAGCCGGACCTGCGTAACCCGCTGATCATCAAGGACGTCACGGATGCCTTCCGCGATTCCGGTTTCGGCCTGTTCGCCAAGATCGCGGCTTCCGGTGGCCAGATCCGTGCCATCCCGGCTCCCGGTGCGGGTGACCGTCCGCGCGGCTTCTTCGATAAGCTGAACAGCTGGGCTCGTGAAAACGGTGCCGGTGGTCTGGGCTACATCATCTTCGAGGAAGAGGGTGGCAAGGGGCCGATCGCCAAGAACCTCGAAGCCGATCGCGTCGAGAGCATTCGTGAAGCCTGTGGCCTGAAGGCCGGGGATGCCGTGTTCTTCGCCGCAGGCAAGGGCGATGAAGTCGCCAAGTTCTCCGGCGTTGTCCGCACCAAGGTCGCAACCGAGCTGGATCTGATCGAGAAGAACGCGTTCCGCTTCTGCTGGGTCGTGGACTTCCCGATGTATGAGCTGAACGAGGAAACCGGGAAGGTCGATTTCTCGCACAACCCGTTCTCCATGCCGCAGGGTGGCCTCGAAGCGCTGAACACGAAGGATCCGCTGACGATCAACGCCTACCAGTACGACATCGTCTGCAACGGCGTGGAACTGTCCTCGGGCGCCATCCGGAACCATCTGCCGGACGTCATGCTGCGTGCGTTTGAAATCGCGGGTTATGGTCCCGAAGTCGTGGAAGAGCGTTTCGGCGGTATGCTGAACGCCTTCCGTTACGGTGCCCCGCCGCATGGTGGTGCAGCGCCGGGCGTGGACCGTATCGTGATGCTGCTGGCCGATGAGCCGAACATCCGCGAAGTCATTCTCTTCCCGCTTAATCAGAGCGGCGAGGACCTGATGATGGAAGCCCCGGCTCCGGTCGAACCGGCCCGTCTGAAAGAGCTTCATCTGGCGCTCGACCTGCCGAAGCCCAAGCCGACAGCCAGCAAGTAAGCCTTAAGCAGTCTCATCCGCTGTTTCAGAACCGGCATCTTCCATTCGGGAGATGCCGGTTTTTTTATGTCGCCTGCAACACTTCGTCATTTCTGTCGTTGGAGAAACAGATCCCAATATCCAAGGCAGACTTTCCCATGGCTGACGACAAGAAGAACGCCTTCCTGACAGACGTGCAGACGCTGCGGGCGAATGCAAAGAAATCCCTCGACGACGGTGCCGTGACCGCCACCTACAAGGGCGACGTCAAGACGACGATCGACATTCTTCAGGCCGTCGTGGCGACCGAACTGGTCTGCGTCCTGCGCTACACGATGCACGCCATTTCCGTCGAAGGCCTGACCAGCGAGAGCGTGGGGGCCGAGTTCAACGAGCACGCAGCGTCCGAGCGCAAGCATATGCTGGCCGCTGCCAACCGCATCGACCAGCTCGGTGGCGTGCCGAACTTTAATCCGGAAGGCCTGGCCACGCGTTCCGCGACCGAATACGGCAATGGCGGCAATCTTGTTGAAATGGTGAAGCAGGATCTGATCGCCGAGCGCGTCGTGATCGAGCATTATCAGGAACTGATCCGCTATTTCGGTGACAACGATCCCACGACCCGCATCATGCTCGAAGGCTTCCTGGCCGACGAGGAAGATCATGCTACCGATCTGCACGACCTGCTGGTCGCTCATGAAGGCAAGCCCTTCCTGAACTGATCGCGGTCCACCGGACACCTGAAAAAGGGCGCTTCCTGCCACGGGAAGCGCCCTTTTTTGCGGTTATGCGGGTATCACGAAATCCGGAAACATAAAATTATGCACTGCCCGGATTCCGCCACAGATGCGCCTCAGACGCGCCAACACAAGCCGTGCATCATCTTTCCGTGACAAGGCGTCATGAGAAGGAGAGCATTGATGCTGAAACATCTGTCAGGGATCTTGGCTGTTTCCGCCCTGTTTGCAGGTACGATGGCGATTGCGCCAATGACGGGAACAGCCCATGCACAGTTCGTGCCCTATAGTGGCCCTTACCGCCAGCCGCCTCCGCCCCCGCATGTTCTGCCCGAACCTGTCCCGCCCCATCATGGCGACATGCGCTGGATTCCGGGGCACTGGCGCTGGAGCGGGAACGGCTATCAGTGGCAGCCGGGCCATCTGACGCGACGCTTCAATCTCCGTCACGCCTGATACGGGCAGGGCCGGAGCCGTGTCTCCGGCCCCCTTGTGCTGTCAGACCGTGACCAGAACCGGAACGTGGTCGGAGGCCTTTTCCTTGGCGCGCTCGTCCCTGTCGATCACGAAGGATTCCAGCCGTTCCGTCAGGCGGGGGGACAGCAGCGCATGATCGATCCGAAGCCCTGAATTCCGCTGGAACGCTGCCGCCTGATAGTCCCAGAACGTATAATGACGGCCGGTGGGTTGCAGGGCGCGCAGGGCATCCGTCAGCCCCATCCATTCCAGCCTGCGGAAAGCCGCCCGCGTCTCGGGGCGCACCAGCGCATCATCCGGGGAGAGGGCGCCAGGAGCCAGATCTTCGTCCGTCGGGCAGACATTGAAGTCCCCGATGAACGCAAACGGCTTTTCCGCATCCAGCAGAACCCGCGCCCGCGCCGCCAGCGCGTCAAAAAAGGCGAGCTTGGTCGCGTAACCGTCCTCACCGCCGGAATTGCCGTTGGGCAGATAGAGATTACCGATCGTTATCCCGTCGAGTTCCGCTTCGATGTAGCGGGCAGACGGATGATCGAAACCCGGTAGCGTATGGTGCGTGACGGTAAAAGGCCGCCGCCCGATCAGGGCCACACCGTTATAGGCCTTCTGCCCTGAGGTCGCGACATGCAGTCCGGCTTCCGCGAATACGGCCGGAAACTGGCTGTCCTCGCATTTGATTTCCTGAAGGCCCAGCAGGTCACATTCCGGATGACGCTTCAGCCAGTCCTGAACATGATGGGCGCGGGCGCGGATGGAATTGATGTTCCAGCTTGCGAAGGTGAACGGCGTGGCACTCATCGGATCAGGCCAGCGAGAAGCTGGTGCCGCAGCCGCAGGACGAGGCGGCATTGGGGTTCGTGACCGTGAAATGCGCGCCCATCAGCTTGTCCACGAATTCCAGTTCGGCGTTCTCCAGCAGGTCGAGGCTGGTCGTATCAACAAACACTTTCGCGCCGTCCCGCTCAATGACGACATCATCCACAGCCTGATCCCGTTCCAGCCGGAACTGGTACTGAAACCCGTTGCAACCACCCGCCAGAACCGCAACGCGCAGGGCGAGCCCTTCCGGCTCGGGCTGGGCTGCGATGATGTCCTTAATGCGGGCGGCGGCGCTGGCGGAGATGCTGAAAGGCACGGTGTCGGACATGGGCGTATATTCCCGGAATCTGAAAAGGCGGCTGGACCCTGCTGGACCCAGCAAGACGGCTGCGGTCCTGATTATATGGTCAGAGCGGCGTTAAGGGCAAAGGCCGTGTGGTTGCACGCGCGCCGGGCTGGCGTAGAATGAAACTGTGATCCGGCCGGAAACGGCGCTCTACCGGCCATGAGGCTTCGGGGCAGGGGTTACAGCCAGACGGCTCACACACAGGACATGTCTTGATGGTAGCGATCTACGCGGTACAGGACTCCGGCTCCCGGGGACGGCTCTATCCCGAAGTGGAAAGCCCCGTCCGCTCCCCCTGGCAGAGGGACCGTGACCGTGTGCTCCATTCCGCAGGCTTCCGGACCCTGCAATACAAGACGCAGGTCTTCATCAACCACGAAGGCGATTTCTTCCGCACGCGCCTGACGCATTCGCTCGAAGTCGCGCAGATCGCGCGCTCCATTGCCCGCAGTCTCGACCTGAACGAGGATCTGACGGAAACCGTCTCGCTTGCCCATGATCTCGGTCACACGCCGTTCGGGCATGCCGGTGAGGACGCGCTCGCGCTCGCCATGAAGGACTGGGGCGGTTTTGACCACAACACCCAGTCCCTGCGTCTCGTAACGGCTCTTGAAGCTCGCTACCACGCCTTCGATGGCCTGAACCTGACCTGGGAGGCGCTGGAAGGATTGGCCAAGCATAACGGCCCGGTCAAACGTCCGACGCCCTATTTTGTGGACTACGACGCAAAACACCATCTGGACCTGCAAAGTCACGCCTCGGCCGAAGCGCAGGTCGCGGCCATGTCGGACGATATCGCCTATCACGGCCACGATCTCGATGATGGCCTGCGCGCCGGGCTGCTGTCCTTCGAGGATATCGAAGACCTGCCACTGGTCGGCGAGGCCCTGCGCCGGTCCCGCGAGATGGAGCGTCAGATCGGGCGGGAGGCGTCCGATCAGGCCCAGCGCGTGCGTCATGAAACCATCCGCGTCGTCATCAACCAGCTCGCCACCGACCTGACGGATCAGACGCGCCGCAATCTCGAAGCGCTCAACCCGCAATCAGCCGACGATATCCGCCAGGCCGGTTATCCCGTGGTGGCGTTCAGCCCGGAAATGCGCGAGGCCAACAAGGCCATTCGTAAATTCCTTTACGCCCGCATGTACCGGCACTGGCGCGTCAACCGCATGGCGCGCAAGGCGAAGATCGCGGTGCGGGAAATCTTCGACATTCTCTCCGAAGATCCTGGCCTGCTGCCCGATCCGCTGCGCGGTCATGCGAAAGCCGCCGATGACGTGCAGCGCAGGCGTCTGGTGGCCGATTATATTGCCGGAATGACCGATCGTTTCGCGATGGAAGAACATCGACGGTTGACGGACCTCTCCGTGCTGGGCTGATAGAGCCTCTGATTTGAAGACGCGTTACAGGAATCGAGCTGAAATGGCCGCTGACACCACGACCCTTACGACTGACTGTCTCTTTGCCCGCACCCGGGTTCAGGTGTGCGACGCTCTGCGATCGGTCGTCCCCGGCCTGCCGGAAGAGGTGGTGCAGCGCGTCGATCTGACGCCCACGCGTGACCCGTCCCACGGTGACATGGCGACGAACGCCGCCATGCTCGCCGCCAAGCCCGCGCGTCGCAAACCCGCCGAAATCGCCGCCGAACTGGTCGAGAAGCTTTCCGCCCTGCCGGAAGTCGCCAAGGCTGAAGCTGCAGGCCCTGGCTTCGTGAACCTGACGCTCAAGCCTGAAGTCCTGCAGGGCGTTGCCGTCTCGATCCTCAAGGCTGGTGACCGCTATGGTCGCTCTACGATGGGGCAGGGGACGCGCGTAAACGTTGAATACGTCTCCGCCAACCCGACCGGCCCGATGCATGTTGGTCACTGCCGTGGTGCGGTCGTCGGTGATGCGCTGGCCAATCTGCTCGAAGCGGCCGGCAACACCGTCACGCGCGAATACTACATCAACGATGCCGGCACGCAGGTCGTCGCCCTGACCTGGGCCACATACTGGCGCTATCTTCAGATCATCGGCACGGAGATTTCCGCAGACGATTTCAGCCCGCTGACCCCGAACGGCCTGCAATATCAGGGCGAATACCTGATCCCTGTTGCCCAGAGCATCGCTGACAAGCACGGTCGCACACTCGCCAACCCTGACGGCAGCCCCGCCGATCCGTCCGTCTGGTTCGAAACCGTGCGTCGTGAAGCCCTGACGCAGATGATGGCGGCCATCCGCGAAGATCTGGAAGCGCTGGGCATTTCGCACGAAGTCTTCGCCAGCGAAGCCGAAACGCTGGCCAGTGGTCGTGTGGATGCCGCGATCGCAAAGCTCGACAGCAAGGGCCTGCTTTATGAAGGCGTGCTGGAGCCGCCGAAGGGCAAGATGCCGGAAGACTGGGAAGCCCGTCCGCAGACGCTCTTCCGCTCGACCGAGTTCGGCGACGATCAGGACCGCGCCCTCCGCAAGTCCGACGGCACCAACACCTATTTTGCCAATGACATCGGCTACCACGCCCAGAAGGCCGAAAACGCCGACGTCCTGATCGACGTCCTCGGCGCCGATCATGGTGGGTACGTCTCCCGTATGCGGGCTGCGATTTCCGCCCTGACAGATGGCAAAACCGGCTTTGAAGTCGTGATGTGCCAGATCGTCCGCGTCGTGAAGAACGGCGAGCCCGTCCGTATGTCCAAGCGTGCCGGCACGTTCGTCACCCTGCGCGATCTGCTGGACGAAGTGGGCCGTGATGCCGTGCGCTTCACGATGCTGACCCGCAAGGCCGACGCGCAGATGGAGTTCGATCTGGATGCCGTCGTGGCCCAGACGCGCGACAACCCGGTGTTCTACGTGCAGTACGCCCATGCCCGCTGCCGCTCGGTCCTGCGTTCGGCCGAGACGATGTTCGGCGCAGACGCCGTGACGCCGGAAGCCCTGTGCAGCGCCGATCTGTCCAATCTGTCCTCGGATGTGGAACTGGCCGTCCTGCGCCGTCTGGCCGCGTTCCCGCGCAGCGTTGAAGCTGCTGCGACGGCGCGTGAGCCGCACCGGATCGCGACCTATTGCATTGATCTGGCGTCCGATTTCCATGCTCTGTGGAACCGGGGCCGCGAAGACACTACCCTGCGCTTCCTGCACGAGAACGACCGTGCAACCAGCCTTGCCAAGCTGGCGCTGGTTTCGGCCATCGCGGGAACGCTGCGCTGTGCCCTCACCATTCTCGGCGTCGTGCCGGTAGAGGAAATGCGATGACCCCGGAAAACGATCAGGACCGCAACCGCCCCGATCCGGGCGATTACGCCCGTACCCCGAAACAGCCGGCGGGTCCGGCTCCGGGAACACGTCCGCAGGCGCGTTTCGACCGCGAACGCCTGAGCAACGATTATGACGACGAACCCCCGCCGCGTCGCCGCCCGGCTGCCGCCGGCGGTGCGTCCGGGGCAGGACGTCTGACGTCCGTGCTGGGCAACGACCCCGCCACCCGCAAGCTGGTTGGTGGTGCGGTCGGTATCGGCGTCGTGCTTCTGCTGGCTGTCGGCGGCTGGTCGCTCATGGGCAGCCATCATGGCGGCATTCCCATCATTGGTCCGCCGCCGGGCCCTGTGAAGGACCGTCCGGCCGATCCGGGCGGGATGCAGATCATGGGCGGCGATGACGGCGACACCGACATGACCGGCAACGGCGAGGCACATCTTGCTCCGGGTCCGGAGCAGCCGGACACGAAGGCACTGGCCCGTCAGTATGGCGTCCCGCCCGGAACGCCTGCGCCGGAAACGCCAAAGACCGACGCCCTCAAGGCAGACGGTGCGGCACCGGATAACGCTCCGGCAGCCCAGACGCCTGCCATCCCGCCTGAAGCCGCCGCGCCAGCCGACACGGGACAGATGTCTCCGGGCACCGCGCTTCCTGCCACGGTCCCGGAAAAGCCGCAGGATCAGACCGCCGCATCTGCCGAGGCGCCGAAGGCTGCACTGCCCAAGGAAGCGCCGAAAAAGGAAGACGCGCCTGTCCATCATGCAGCGCGACCGGCTGAGAAGCCGCTGCCCGCGCCGGTTCCGGAGCCTGAGAATGTCGGACCGCCGAAAGCCGCCGCTCCGGCTGCGGAAAAGGCGGAAACATCGGGTGGGACGCATGAAGTCCAGCTCGGAGCGCTCGACAGCGAAGCCGCGGCCCGCAAGGAATGGGACAGCCTGCGCCATCAGGCGCCGGCCCTGTTCGCAGGCCATACGCCGCTGTTCGAGAAGACCACCCGTGGGGACCATACCTTCGTACGTCTGCGGATCGGTGGCTTTGCGGATCTCAAGTCTGCACGCGCCTATTGCGTGAAGCTGCACGCGCAATCCGTCGCCTGTACGCCGGCCCAGTTCTGAGAGCTGGCGTTTGAGCGAGACACTTCATCTGACGCTTGACGGGTTCGAGGGGCCGCTGGATCTGCTCCTCGATCTGGCCCGCAAGCAGAAGGTGGATCTGGCAAAAATCTCCATCCTGCAACTGGTGGAGCAGTATCTGGCTGTCGTGGAAAAGGCCCGTGCGGAAGCGCGGAGCCTGCGGCTGGAACTGGCGGCGGACTGGCTGGTCATGGCCGCCTGGCTCGCCTGGCTGAAATCCAAGCTGCTCCTGCCTGCCGAAAACGAAGACCCCGACGCTGAAGACGCGATCGAGCTTCTTCAGGAACGCCTGATCGAACTGGAACGGATGCGTGCCGCCGCCCAGTGGCTGGCCGAACAGCCCCGTCTGGGCATCGACGTGTTCCGGCGCGGGGAAGGGGAAGACCATACCGAAATTGACCGCTCCGGCCTGCGCGTGGATATGCCCGCGCTGATCACGGCCTATCTTTCCGCACGTCGCCGCACGGGCCGCAGACGCATCTATGCTCCCCGCGCCCGTCGCTACTGGAGCGTGCAGGATGCGCTGTCCCGCCTCAAGCGTCTGCTTGGAACCGATAGGGTCGTCGGCTGGCACACCCTGACCTCCCTGCTGCCCGATCCTGAAGAGCTGGATGGCGAGGAGGGGCCTTATGGTCGCAATGCCGCTCTGGCAGGAACGCTGCTTGCGGGGCTCGAAATGGCGAAGGGCGGGGCGCTCGAACTGCGCCAGCCTGAAGCATTCGGGGAGATCGAGTGGCGGGCTGCGGCATCATGACGGATCCATCCGCGCTCGACCGCGCCTGCCTGCTTGTGGAGGCACTGGTTTTTGCCAGCCCCGAACCCGTCAAACCCACCGCCATCGCCGAACTTCTGAAAGCGCAGTCGGTCACTGTTGCCGTTGATGATGCGCTTGCAGCCGTGCAGACGCGCTATGCCGATCATGCCGTGGAAATGGTGCTGGTCGCGGGGGGATGGCAGTTCCGCACCCGACCGGAATTTGCATCCGCCCTGACCAAAGTCGTGGAAAAGCCCCGTCGCCTGAGTCGCGGCGCGATGGAGACGCTGGCCATCATCGCCTATCACCAGCCCTGTACCCGTGCGGAAATCGAGGCCATCCGTGGCGTCTCGCTCGGACAGGCCATTCTTGACGCCCTGCTGGAAGACAGCCTGATCGTCCCCAAGGGCCGCAAGGAAGTTCCCGGACGTCCGGTTCTGTGGGGCACCACGGCGAATTTTCTAGAAAGTTTCGGCCTGCCGGATCTTGGAGGATTGCCGCGCAGGGAGGACTTCCTGCTGGATCGTGCCCCCACGGAAGCAGAAGACACTGCATCTGCCGTAGGCGGAACGGAGCAGACAGGCTAGGAATGATGCATGTTTGACTTCAGTTTCTCGGAAATCGCGCTGTTCGTGATGGTGGCGATGGTCTTCATCCGTCCGAAGGACCTGCCGGTTGCCATCCGCACCCTGTCGAACGGGTTAAAGGCGATGCGGCGCATGGCGGCTGAATTCCAGTCCCATGTGGACGAGATGGTCCGTGAAGCCGATCTCTCCGAAGCGCGCGACCAGTTCCGGGACCTAAAGAACTTCAACCTGCGCGACCGTGTCACGAAGGCCATCGACGGCGACAATTCCATCCGCCGCAGTCTGGAACTCGACACGCCCGCAAAAGCGTCCGCTGCCGATCTTCCAAAAGTACCGCCGGCACCACCGCTTCCCCCCCCGCCCCTGACCGATCTGGAAACGGTGCCCTACAATGCCCGTCCGCAGTTCGAGCCGGCCGTGGATCTGCCTGTCGAACCGGAACCCGAGCCCAACGACGATGTCGTGACCGCGCCGTCCATTCTGCCGCCCAGCACGGCGAGGCGTCTCCTGCATGAGCGCGCGCGATGGCGTGCGCCGGACATCCTGCCGCCCATCCGCGCCATTCACGCGGGCCGGCGCGTGACCATTGCGAGCGGAAAGGACGGCGAATGACCGACACCGACAGCATCAACGATACGCCGATGCCGCTCCTCGAACATCTCGTGGAACTGCGCAAACGACTGATCTGGTCGATCGTGACCTTCGTGATCGCCTTTGCCATCTGCTACCATTTCTCGGGCGAGATCTACCGGTTCCTTGCGGCCCCGCTCGGCAACATCATGCGCAAGAACGGCGAACAGCCGCACCTGATCTATACCGCGCTGTATGAGGCCTTCTTCACCTATATCCGCGTGGCCGTTTTCGGGGCGACCTGTCTGTCCTTTCCGATGATCGCCATTCAGGCTTGGATATTCATCGCGCCCGGCCTGTATCGCAGCGAAAAGCGTGCCTTCGCCCCGTTCCTGATCGCAACGCCGATCATGTTCCTGATCGGCGCGGCGCTCGCCTATTATGTGGTGTTCCCTTACGCATGGCAGTTCTTCCTGTCGTTCCAGACGCCGCAGGACGCCAATGGCGGCATGCAGATCGAACTTCAGGCGAAGGTTTCAGAATATCTGACTCTGGTCACGAAAATGATCCTGGCCTTCGGGGTCTGCTTCGAGCTTCCCGTTGTCCTGACGCTGCTGGTGCGCGTCGGTCTGCTCAGCGTGGCGCAGTTGAAGCGTTTCCGTCGCTATGCCGTTGTTGCCTCATTCGCACTCGCCGCCGTCATCGCGCCGCCTGATGCGATTACGATGCTGAGCCTCGCCATTCCCCTCGTCGCACTGTACGAGATATCCATTCTCACGGCCCGGTTCGTTGAACCGAAACCCATGGCCGCTGATGAAGACTGATAATACCTGCCGGAGCCCTGAACCATGCATGACCTGAAAGCCCTGCGCGCCGACCCGGCCGCTTTTGACGCTGCTCTCGCACGTCGGGGCCTGTCACCCGTGGGACAGCAGCTTGTCAGTGATGATGAAGAACGCCGCGCCGCACTCGCCGCGCTTCAGGAAGCACAGGGCGCACGCAAGGCGCTGGCCAAGGAAATCGGCCTGCTCAAGCGCCAGAAGCTCGATACCGCCGAGATCGAAGCAAAGGCTGTGGCCCTGCGTGACCAGATTGCCGGTCTGGAAGAGCGTGCCAACACGATCCAGACCCGTATCGACGACGTGCTGAAATCCCTGCCGAACCGCCTCGATGCCTCCGTGCCGGACGGAAAGAGCGAAGGCGAAAACGTCGTCGTCCATGTCCGTGGCGAAAAGCGCGAATTTGCTTTCGAGGCAAAGCAGCATTTCGAACTGGGCGAAGCGCTGGGGCTGATGGATTTCCCGACCGCCGCCAAGCTGTCGGGCACGCGCTTTGTCGTCCTGCGCGGTGCGCTCGCCCGTCTGGAACGCGCGCTCGGCCAGTTCATGCTCGACACCCACACGACCGAGTTCGGCTACAGCGAAACCAGCGTGCCGCTGTTGGTCAATGACGACGCCATGTATGGCACGGACAAGCTGCCCAAGTTTGCCGAGGACTCGTTTCGTACCGAAGACGGCCGCTGGCTGATCCCGACCGCCGAAGTCCCGCTGACGGCCTCTGTCATGGGCGATATCCTCCCGACCGATGCCCTGCCGATCCGCATGACCGCGCTGTCGCAGTGCTTCCGGTCTGAGGCCGGCTCGGCCGGACGTGACGTCCGCGGCATGCTACGCCAGCACCAGTTCACGAAGTGCGAACTGGTTTCCGTCGTGAAGCCCGAAGACAGCGACGCCGAGCACGAGCGCATGACGCAGGCCGCCGAGACGGTTCTGGAGCGTCTGGGCATCACCTTCCGCCGGATGCTGCTCTGCGCGGGCGATACGGGCTTCGGTGCGGCCAAGACGTTTGATCTGGAAGCCTGGCTTCCGGGCCAGAAAGCATGGCGCGAAATTTCTTCGTGCTCGAATACGCGCGATTTTCAGGCACGCCGCATGAATGCGCGCTATCGTGCCGAGAATGGACCGGCCTTCGTCAACACGCTTAACGGGTCCGGTCTTGCTGTCGGTCGGACGATGATCGCTGTTATGGAGACATATCAGAACGAAGATGGCAGCATCGATATTCCAGAGGTTCTGCGTCCTTACATGGGCGGGCTGAACCGCATCGGCTGAGGACTTTCAGGCATGATCACGATCCGTCGTTTCGCGTTGGCTCTTCTGGCCGCAGGCTCCGTTCTCGCCTCATGTCCCGCCGAGGCGGACAGCATGCGCACCCTGCACGGTGAGGCGCTGTACCGTGAGCGCATGGCCCTGCCGCCGGGTGCCGTCCTGAGTGTCTGGATCGAGGATACAGGTGCCACGCATGGCGCCCCCCTGGTCATGGCCGAGCAGCGCGAAGAGATCCATCGTGGCGTGCCCATCCCCTACACACTGACCTACCCGGTTCTGCCGCCGGGCGGACATTACGTGCTGAATGCCGAAATCACGGTCGAGGGACGCAGGCTTTTTGCCACGCCGGACGGCGGCACGCCTCTGGATCATCCCCGGCTCCTGCTGCGGCATGTGGCGGGCACGGCCATCCGCGCGCCTTACGGGACATGGCGGATCCAGAGCGTGGGCAATCTTCATTTCGACAATACTGCCGAAGCGCCTGGCCTGACCCTGCAACAGGATGGTACGGTTTACGGCACGGATGGCTGCAACCGTCTGATGGGGCATTTTACCCTCTCAGGGCAGACGCTTCATTTCCTGCCTCTCGCCATGACCCGGAAGGCCTGTCTGCCAGCCCTGATGACGCAGGAGCAGCAGATCGGGGCTTTTCTGCCGAGCGTGACCTCATGGTCGCGTGACAGCGAAAATCATCTGGTGCTTCATGGAAATGGGTCTGTTGGCAGCACAATGGTTCTTGTCCCACAGGATGCCCAGTAGCCTTTCCAGCCAGCCATCTCTGGTCGGATTTCAAAAAAACTTTTGCTGTGTCACGCTTTTTTCGAAGGACAGAGGGGTATCACGCCTCTTTCCCTGAAAGCGGAAATAGGACTAGTATGATCCAGCTATCTCCATATTCCAGATGGATTGAGCAAAAAGATCTTCTCCCGTCATTGCGGGAGTCCTCTGACCGGCAGAGGTTTTTTGTCGCATGGCGTGACGCGCTATTGCTATCAGGCCGGAGGCTTGGGAATGAAAACAACGATCCAGCTTGGGCTGGGACAGAAATGGACGGCATCGGCCACTGCGAAGCAGGGGGCAGGTGAGGTCAGGGAGATCATGACTCTCGGAGCCGGTCGGGTTGGTTTCCGGGTGGAAAACCAATCGCTGGCTCTGACGCAGGTCTCCGAGGCGGCGTATAGGGTATGGATCACAGAGACGGAGGCCATATTGACCAGAGATGCCATCCCAGCGGCGCAGCTTTCTCCGGGGCTTGAACTCGGTCGTCGCATCCGGCTTCTGCGGGAAATGGCCGGGCTAAGCCAGCAGCAGCTTGCGGAAAAAGTTGGAATTTCGCGCTCGGCCGTTGCGTTCTGGGAAACGGGCCGCTCGGGTCATGTCGGCAAGCATCTGGGAAGCCTCGCGCAGGTTCTGGGCGTCGAGCCCGAGGTCCTGCTGACAGGGATGGCCTACAAGGCCATCCAGGCGACTCTTACTCCAGACGAAAACACGATGCTTACCCTCTACCGGCAGCTTGATCCCCTCATCAAGCTTCAGGCCCAGAAATGGATCGAGCGTCGGGTGCGCAACAAGACGGACGAAGAGCAGGACACAAAGTCTGTCCGTCAGTCTAAAAGGGCCTGATCTCCCGGCCTGACAGGTGTCAGGCCGGCCTGCGTTTTATGACGGCCGCTTGCGCGGTCCCCCCGGTCGCCGGTTTCCTTTTGCAGGAAAGCTGCGGCCGCCCGGCTTTTTGGGGCCGGAAAAACCCGCCCTGCTGCCCGGTCTGTCGGTATGGCCGCTGCGGCCTGGGCGGCCCCCGACGCGCTGCTGCTTCTGACTCTCGCGCATCCGGCTCTGTGTTCGCAGGACCTGCTCGATCCAGTCGTTGAGAATGGACGTGTTGATTTCCGCGTCCTGCCGGGCCGGATAGGCGTCGGGGAACCGCAGCGCGAGCCAGCGCCATGCCACCAGCCGCTTGTGCCGCTTCTCCGCCCGCTCAAGTTCCTCACGCCCGGCCTGCTCCGGATGCGGCAGGCGTCCCGTGCCCGGCGGTGGCACCGGCCGGCCCGCAGCATGGTCCGCCGCCCACTGGACAAGCCGCTGGATACCGTTATCGCGCTCGTCAATCGGGCACATGGCGTAGGTCCAGCGCGTCGACAGATCGAGGTTTTCCACGCCTTCGAGAGCGGCTGCGATTTCCAGCGCCTGTTCCATATCGGCGAGGCGGTAGTTCGGGTCATCCGCCCGCAGAACGGCGTGTTTGATGCGGGTCAGGACACCATAGAGACTGTCGCTGCCGATCTCTTCGGCCACGGCCCGGACAATGTCCGAATCCGGCTGCACGAGAGGGCGCAGTTCCTTGATCTCTTCGGGCGGGGCGCTCAGCATTTTGCGGACAAAGGTCGGGCTGCCGGCACCGGCGAGCACACAGACCAGCCCGCTCTCATGCTTGCCGTAACGTCCCGCGCGGCCGCCGATCTGCTTGACCTCCTGGGAGACCAGATCGCGGGTCTGACGTCCATCGAATTTGCGCAGCGCACTGAACACCACGCGCCGGATCGACAGGTTCAGTCCCATGCCGATCGCGTCCGTCGCAATCAGGATATCGGCCTCGCCATTATTGAACCGGGCGGCTTCGGCGCGGCGGACTTCCGGGCTCAGGGCTCCGTACACCACGGCAACACGACGCCCCCGCGCCATAAGCTCGGCGCGGAGATCCAGCACTTCGCGGCGGGAGAAAGCGATGACGGCATCGCTGGGCTTCAGCTCATCGAGATGCAGCGTCTCGCCTGCCTTGAGCGGGCTCTTGCGTTCGAGATGGATTTCATCCACCGGATCGTCGCAGAGTTCGGCAATGCGCTTGACCAGCGGAATACAATCCGCCGCCCCCAAAACGAAAACATGCCGGGCGGGGACACCCATGATGGCGGCCGTCCAGGCGGCACCACGGTCCGGATCGGCGAGCATCTGCGCTTCGTCGATGATCGCCACGTCCACCGGATTGTGGAACGGACACATTTCGACCGTCGCTGCCAGATGGCGCGCGCCCGGCATTTCAATCCGCTCTTCACCCGTGGACAGGGACGCCGGAACGCCGCGTGAGAGCAGGGACTCGCGGAATTCGTGGGCCAGCAGTCGCAACGGTGCGAGCGCCAGACCGCTCTCGGCATTCGCCAGCGCATTGAGCGCCGTATAGGACTTTCCGGAGTTCGTCGGACCCGTCACCAGCGTGATGCGGCGTTTCAGCGCACGCGCCGTGCGGAAATGTCCGGCAAACCGGTCCAGCGCGGCTACGCGGGCAATGGCGGCATTACTACCCGCCTTGTTGCCCAGATCCAGAACTTCCGGCCGGTCCTTGGTTCCGCTGCGCCACTGCGGAAGGAACGTCCGGAGCCGCTTGAGCTCCGACGGGTCGAAGAAGAACAGTTCGATCCCGTCCGGACGGGTTTCGCGGCGGGCGATGGGAATCCGGTTTTCGGCAATCCAGCGCAGGGCCTCGCGGCGCGAACAGTGCAGGACATTCGGCAGCTCATCGAAGCTGACCAGCCCTTCTTCCCACTGGCGCAGACGCTCAAGCTCACGCGCCCTGCGTTCTTCCGCACGGGCCTGAATATCGGCCTGTTCGCGGGCACGGCGTTCTTCGGCAATGCGCAGATCGTCCTCGAAGCCGAGATCGACGCTGCCGAATGCGGCTGCGATGCTCTGCGACAGCTTTTCAAGCTGGCCGCTCGACAGGATCACGCCGGTATCGGCTAGATCGGCGCGGACATCTTCCAGCACGGCACGCGGGGAGTCGCCCATTTCCTGCCAGCGCGCCATCAGGACATCATCAAGCGTCCGGCGCAGGGCTGGCATGTCGGCACGCGGATCATGGATGCGGGCCGCGGCTTCCTGCGTATCCGGCTTGCCGACCCAGACTTCGCCGGCCCTGCGGCACACATTCATGAGCTGGGAGGCCCAGGTCTTGCGGCGCACGACGCACAGCGCCTCGATCAGTCCGTCATGGGAAAGGGTCGCCTCCGGCCCTTCAAGCCTGCGCGCAACCTGCCGCAGCAGGGCAGGGCGCTCGCGCGGCGTGATGTCGAGCGGGATCCCGAATTCAGCCTCGGCCCGCTGAAGGGCGCGTTCGGCCGGGGAAAAAGAGTCGGAAAGAGTGGCGTCCGGCATGGAGTCGTCTGTCATAAGAGTCTTGTGCGTCATTCCGGCATGCGCTTCAACGCGCATGGGTTTCCCGAGCGGCAACGATTGGGCTAAAAGACCCGACCATTATCAGGTCCGTGACCTGTTATCCGTTCCGAACCGGAGACAGAACCAGACATGTCCACCCCGACTTTTGCCGCCCCGACTCCGACCATCGACGAGCCCCTGACCGGCCTGGTGCCGTTCGAAGGCCATCCGAAGCAGTACCGCCTTGCCGAACCCAGCAAGGAATACGCCCATCTGTATCCGGCGAAGGTGCTTACGGTCCATCACTGGACGGACCGCCTGTTCAGCTTCACCACAACGCGTGATCCCGGCCTGCGTTTCGAAAACGGCCAGTTCGCGATGATCGGCATCGAAGTCGAAGGCAAGCCGCTGCTGCGCGCCTATTCGATCGCGTCCGCCAACTATGAAGACCACATGGAGTTCCTCTCCATCGCGGTTCCCGATGGCCCGCTGACCTCGCGTCTGCGCCATGTGAAGGTGGGCGATACGGTCCTGATCGGCCGCAAGCCGGTTGGCACGCTGCTGCTCGACAACCTCAAGCCGGGCCGTAACCTGTACTTCCTGTCCACGGGGACGGGTCTGGCGCCGTTCATGAGCCTCATCAAGGATCCCGAGGCTTACGAGCGCTATGAGAACGTGATCCTCAGCCACACCGTCCGTATTTCGGGCGAGCTGGCCTATGAGAACCACATCCGCCACGAACTGCCGGAGCACGAGTTCCTGGGCGAGTTCGTCAAGGACAAGCTGCGCTACTACCCGGCCGTGACCCGCGAAGACTATGCCGTGACCGATCGCATCACCAAACTGATCGAGACGGGCAAGATCTTCGAGGATCTGGGCATTGACAAGCTCGATCCCGAGCATGACCGCGTCATGATCTGCGGTTCTCCGGAAATGCTGGCCGACACCGAAGCCCTTCTCGAGCGTATGGGTTTCGTGGAAGGCAATATGAGCCATCAGGGTTCGTATGTCGTTGAAAAGGCCTTTGCCGAGCGCTGAGGTCTCAAGAGGCACGAAAGGCCGGGATGATGCAGGATTTTGATCTGTTCGTTATTGGTGCCGGTTCGGGCGGGGTGCGCTGCGCGCGCATTGCCGCCCAGAACGGAGCGCGCGTCGCGATTGCGGAGCGCCGACACTGGGGCGGAACCTGCGTCAATCTCGGCTGCGTACCCAAAAAACTGATGGTCTATGCGGCCGAATATGGCCGCGAGATCGCCGATGCGCCGTCCTATGGCTGGGACGTCAAACCGGTTGCGCATGACTGGTCCACGCTGATCAGCGCCAAGGACCGCGAGATCGAGCGCCTGAACCGCATCTATGTCTCGATGCTGGAAAAGGCCGGGGTCACGCTGTTTACGGGTGATGCCAGCTTCGTGGACGCCCATATGGTCGAAATCGGCCCGTCCGAACTCGCGCCGGATGCGTCCGCCCAGCGCGTCCGGGCAAAGAACATCGTCATCGCCACGGGCTCCACGCCCACGCGCCTGAACATTCCCGGTGCCGAACATGCGATCGTCTCGGACGATGCCTTCCATCTGGCTGACCGTCCCGAGCGCGTCGCCGTGATCGGCAGCGGCTATATCGGCATCGAGTTTGCCGGGATTTTCGCGGGGCTGGGTTCGAAGGTCGATCTGGTCTTCCGCCAGCCTCATCCCCTGCGCGGTTTTGACAACGAACTGCGCGCCCATCTGGCCGAACTGCTGCCGCTGAACGGTATCAAGGCGCATCCCGGTCGCTCCCCGGAGCGGATCGAAAAGGTTGCGGACGGCTATCGTCTGCATCTTGAAGGCGGGGATGTCATCGAGACGGACTGCGTGTTCATGGCGACGGGCCGTCACCCCAATCTGGCCCCGCTGAAGCTCGACAATGCAGGCGTTGCCACGTGGGATGGCCGTATTCCGGCCAAGCCCGATGATGCGACGACCAACGTGCCGGGCATTTATGCCATCGGGGATGTGACGGACACCTATAACCTTACGCCCACGGCCATTGCTGAAGGCCACATTCTGGCCGAGCGTCTGTTTGGCGAACCGGGCCGCGAATGGTCCTTTGCCACGACGCCCAAGGCCGTGTTCTTCTCCCAGCCGCTCGCCACGGTCGGCCTGAGCGAAGAAGAGGCCGTGCAGAGCCACGACGTGGACATCTATACGTCCAGCTTCACCCCGATGCGCCAGACGCTTTCGGGCCGCAAGGGCAAGACCCTGATGAAGCTGGTTGTCGATGCAAAGAGCAAGATCGTGCTCGGTGCGCACATGATCGGTCCCGATGCGCCCGAGATCATCCAGGGCCTCGCCATTGCGATCACGGCAAAGCTGACCAAGCGGGATTTCGATCGCACGATCGGCCTGCACCCCACCAGTGCGGAGGAGTTCGTGACCATGCGGAGCCTCACACGTCACGTCCCCCGAAAAGCAGGCTGAACCATCATGGCGGCGCGTAACGGTCTTACGGAGGCCCCGCAGTCGGGCCGTCACACAGTTTCTGAAAGGCAGCACCGGGCATGAAGTTTGGCTGGCTGTTTGCCCCGTCCATCACGTCCGTCATGTTTGCTCTCCGCACCACGATCGCAGCGCTTCTGGCGCTGGCGATCGCGCTGTGGATGGAACTCGGTGAGCCGCAATGGGCGGCCATGACCGTCTGGATCGTCGCCCAGAATTCCCGCGGCGAGAGTATTTCCAAGGGCCGCTGGCGTCTCGTTGGCACCGTGATCGGGATTGTGATGGCCATCGTGCTCATGGCGGCCTTCCCGCAATATCCCTGGCTGTTTCTGCCAGCACTCGCGCTCTGGGTCGGGCTGTGTGCCGGTCTTGCGACGCTGACGCATAACTTCCGCGGCTATGCCCTCGTGCTGGCCGGCTATACCTGCACCATCATTGCGCTCGGTGCGGTCAAGGAGCCCGATCACGTCTTCAACGTCGCGATGGCGCGCGGCACCTATATTTTCCTTGGTGTGATCTGCGAGACGGCGATGGGCATGATTGCCCTGCCCAATGTCGCGGGCAGGGCGCGCGAGGAACTTCGCAAGCGTCTTCAGGGTATTCTGACCCGGGCCATTCCTGCCCTGACGGCTGTGTTGCGCCAGAAGCCGGGCGCTACGGATGACCTGTCCACCCTGCTGGGATCGCTTCAGGCTTCCAGCGACCAGATCGAATTCAGCCGCATCGAAATCCGCAGCGAGGGCAACGAGGTCGAGCACGCCTATGTCACGCTCGGGCTGGTCGCGCGCGTCCTGTCGCGCGGGCTGGGTCTGCGGACCCGCATGACGTCTGTCACGCATCAGCCCGAAGCCCTGCGGCCTTTTCTTGAAGACATGACTACTGCCCTGGACGGCCTGCCGGAGCGGCTTCTCACGGATCGTCGTGGTATTGCGGCCCTGGTCCAGACCGAAGCCCTTCTGGCGGAGTGCCGGGGCCGCATGCAGACGATCCTGCCTCGTGATGATGAGGACTCCCTGAACGAAGGGATCATTCTCACCGGCGTGGAAGTCATGCTCTCGGATCTGTGCGAGACGCTGCGTTCCTACCGGGCCAGCGTGGATGGCGCTCCGGTATCCGAACGCCATCGCCTGACCCGCAATCCGGACTGGCGTGCCTCGATGCGCAATGGCGTGCGCACAACGGTGGCCCTGCTGTTCGGTGCCTATGTTTGGGAAGTCACGGCCTGGCCACAGGGCGGCGTGTTCCTGACCTTCATCGCCGTGGTCTGCGCACGTTTTGCCACCTTCGAGAATACCGTCCTGCTGAGTGCGGCCTTCTTCTACGGTGCGGTTTTTGCTGCCCTGGCAAGCGTTATTCCGGTGTTCATCGTCATGCCGGTGACGGCCAATTATCCGTTCTTCTGCCTTGTGGCAGGCTTCTTTATGATGCTCGGCGGTCTGGCGTCTCGTAATCCGTCCACCGCCGTCATGGCGGCGTCCTATGGCACGTTCTTCCCGTTCCTGCTGGGCATGGACAATCAGGGACGCATCAACGAACTCGGCTGGTTCAACACCACCATTGCACTCCTTCTGGGGCTTGGTGCCGGTGTGGTGATTTTCCGCGCCGTGCTGCCCTTCACCCCGGCACGGGCGGGTGAGGTCCTGCGCTATCAACTCAAGCGGAGCCTGCGACGGCTCGCGCTGCCGGGCGTGGTGATGGACGAATATGTCTGGATCAATGAGGGCACGCAGAGCATGGAGCGTGCCGTGCGCTTTGCCGGCTCCCTGTCCAGTGACCGGGCGGAAGCCATGCTGCGCGGGACGCTCTCCGTCCTGACAGTAGGACGTAACGTGCTGATGCTCCGCAAACTTGCAGAGCATGGAAGCCTGCCGGATACGGCGGTGACGGCGGTGGATGGGCTGGTCCGCAACCTGCTGCGTCGCAAGCTGCCCCTGACCCATACGACCGCCACGATCGATCCGACCCTGGACGAACTCTATGCGCTGGAGCGTCAGTCACAGGATCCGTCGATCCGGCATGATCTGGTGCTGGCCATCGGCTCGCTGCTGATCGTGCGTACCGAGATGCCGGTCAGCAGGGCTTTCCTCAAGGGCGCGTTCTGAAGCCCGTCAGGGTGTGGCGAGGAACCGTAGCAGGTCTTCGTTTACCCGCTCGGCATGCGTCATGAACAGCCCGTGCGGGGCGCCGTCATAGGAAATCCACGTTGATCCCGGGATGGCGGCCGCAGCTTTTTCCCCGGCGATCTCTGCCGGGACAGTAGTGTCTCCCCCACCATGAATGACCAGCGTGGGAACGGTAAAGGCCTGAAGATCAGGACGGAAATCCGTCGTCCCCCAGGCATCCACACAGTCCAGCGTCGCCATCGGGCTTGCCATGCAGGCCAGAATGAACGTCCAGTCCAGCACGCCCTGACTGACCGGATGATGCATCAGGCTGACACCATAGAAATCAGGAATGAAATCCTTCAGGAAGCCAAAACGGTCCTGCCGGATCTTCTGCTTGACGCCGTCGAAGACGGAAATGTCCACGCCCCTGGGGTTGTCGGACGTTTTGAGCAGGAAGGGGACGACCGAAGACAGCAGCACGGTCTTGGAAATGCGTGAGCGGCCATGGCGGCTCAGATAGCGCGCAACCTCGCCGCCCCCCATGGAGAACCCGACGAGCGTCGCATCCCACAGGTCAAGCTGTTCGAGAATGACAGCCAGATCATCGGCCAGCGTGTCATAGTCGTAGCAGTTGATCGGATGGCCTGACTGGCCAAACCCGCGGCGGTCATAGGTGACGACGCGGTAGCCCGCCTCGACCAAAGCCAGCGTCTGCTTTTCCCACATGTCCCCGGTGAGGGGCCATCCGTGGATCAGGACGACGGGCCTGCCCGCTCCCATGTCCTTGACGTGAAGGCTCGTTCCATCAGTAGCGGTGATATACGGCATGGTTCTGATCCTCGAAGACATTCATACGAGGACCAGAACTTGCTGCCGGGAGTTTGGTTGCGTCTTACCAGCCGTTTCCGCGCGGGGCTGTCCAGCCATTGCCCGATGCGTCACCCAGCTGTCCGGACTGCGTATTGTTGCTGCCCTGATAGGACGAACCGAACTTGGAGATGTTCGCACCCGTCACGGAATCGCGCTCCACACCGGCTTCATGGTCCGGATCGGGGCCATGTTCGAACTCGTTGGACGGCGTGTCGGAATAACCCGGCGGCGGCTTGCGATGGCCGCGGGCACGGAAATGCTCACCGCCAGTCGTGGTCTGGGACTGCGCATCGCTCTGACCTGACTGCGTCGGAAGCGTCGTGCCGGCCGCGTAAGGCTGACCGAAGGATGCGGTCTGGGCCTGTGCCGCCCCTCCCAGCAGAGCGGTCGCCAGCAGGGCGTGGCAGAAGAAACGGGAAGAGGACAACATGTGATCCGGTCCTTGGCCGATCATGACAACAAGGCTGCCTTCCGGAGGAAACGCGACGTCAGGCTCTGACATCCCCGGCAAGGCGGCATATCAGTCTATAATCGGCCCGCTTTCCGCCGTGTTCAAGACTTCTTTTCCTCTGGAACCGTTTCAGGGCCACCCCATATCAGAGGACATGACGATATCAGTACGGGTTTTTTCGGTTCGGGGCGGTGACTGATGGATGATCTTCTGGCGTCCGTCCGTCCGCGAACCGTCCTGGCCGAAGGGGCCGTATGGCTGCCCGGCTTTGCCTTGGCCGAAGCACCAGCGCTCCATCAGGCCATTGCGGAGGTCTCCGCTCAGGTGCCTTTCCGCCATTTCCGCACCCGTATGGGCCAGATGTCGGCCGCGATGACATCGTGTGGCGCCTGTGGCTGGGTCGCCGATCCGTCCGGCTACCGCTATTCCCGAACCGATCCGCAGACCGGCCAATTCTGGCCCGCCATGCCAGACGCACTTCGTCACCTTGCGGTCCGGGCAGCAACTGAAGCAGGGTACGAGGGCTTCGACCCTGCGTCCTGCCTCATCAACCGCTATGGACCCGGAGCGAAAATGGGTCTGCATCAGGACAGGGATGAAGGGATGCCCGAGGCTCCGGTTGTCTCGGTTTCCCTTGGCGTACCCGCCCATTTTTCGTTCGGTGGCTTACACCGCACGGACCCGAAACGCATCATCGAACTGCTCGACGGCGATGTGGTGGTGTGGGGTGGGGTATCGCGGTTTGCGTGGCATGGGGTTTCGCCCATCCGCGAAACATTCCATCAGCAGACAGGTGCCATGCGATACAATCTGACGTTTCGCGCTATCAACGCCGCGCTTTTTCGGCCATAACCAGCGCCCCGCAACTTCTGCATTCACACTCATCCGGAGGGCATTTGATGCACCCCTCGAGCCAGACCCCGACGTCCACCAACACGATGTCCTGGTCTCCTGCAAGCTGGCGTTCCCGTCCCATCGTCCAGGCTCCATCCTATGCGGATGAAGCGGCGCTTGCTGCTGTCGAAGCTCGTCTGCATCGATACCCCCCGCTGGTTTTTGCGGGTGAAGCCCGCCGCCTCAAGACGCGCCTGGCCGCCGCATCGCGCGGAGAAGCCTTCGTCCTGCAGGGCGGTGCCTGCGCCGAGAGCTTCGACGAATTCACCGCCGACATCGTGCGCGACACGTTCCGCGTCCTGCTCCAGATGGCTGTCGTCCTGACCTTCGCCGCCAAGGTACCCGTCGTGAAGATCGGTCGTATGGCCGGCCAGTATGCCAAGCCGCGCTCGTCCAATACCGAGACGATCGATGGCGTGACGCTGCCCTGCTACCGTGGTGACATCATCAACGGTCCCGAGTTCACACCTGAGGCCCGTATCCCCGATCCCGCGCGCATGGAAACCGGATATTTCCAGTCCGCAGGCGTGATGAACCTGCTGCGCGCCTTTGCGCATGGCGGTTATGCGAACCTGCATCAGGTCCATCGCTGGAACCTCGGATTCGTCGAGCGTTCCCCGCTGGCTGCCCGTTATCAGGATCTGGCCCATCGCATTGATGAGACGCTCTCGTTCCTGCGCGCCTGCGGTTTCGATGGCTCGGCCTCGCAGATCGACGAGACGGAGTTCTACACGTCTCACGAAGCCCTGCTGCTGCCTTACGAACAGGCCCTGACCCGCGTGGACAGCACGAGCGGCGATTACTACGACTGCTCGGCGCATTTCCTGTGGATCGGTGACCGTACCCGCCAGCCGGACGGCGCACATGTCGAGTTCCTGCGTGGTGTGCAGAACCCGATCGGCATCAAGGTCGGGCCAACCACGACGGTTGCAGACCTTGAGAAGCTGCTTGAAATCCTTAACCCGAAGGATGAGGCCGGACGCATCACGCTGATTTCGCGCATGGGCAAGGACAAGGTCCGCGATCACCTGCCGCCGCTGCTCGATGCTGTGAACCGCACCGGCCGCACCGTGACCTGGCTGTGTGATCCGATGCACGGCAACACCACGACCACGGCCAGCAAGATCAAGACCCGCTCCTTCGACAACATCCTGGGCGAGGTTCTCGGTTTCTTCGACGTGTTCGAGGCCATTGGCCGCCGTCCGGGCGGCATCCATCTCGAAATGACGGGTCAGGATGTCACGGAATGCATCGGCGGTGCGCAGTGCCTGACCGAGGCCGATCTGGGCGGCCGCTATGAAACATTCTGTGATCCGCGCCTTAATGCGGAACAGTCACTTGAAATGGCCTTCCTTCTTGCTCAGGAATTGACGGGACGAGCAGGAAAGAAAGAATGACCGCTTCCGATCCCCACAATTCTCCTCAGGCCGCGCTTCAGCGCGCGCTTGGAACACTCGGCCCACTGGACGAGAAAACAATCGAAGCGCGAACGGACGCCTATTTCGGGCGAACGCGGCACATCGTGGAGCATTTCGGGGATTCCCGCGTCACCTATGCGGTGTTCATCCGCCGCCCGGTGATTGCGGCCTGTGGGCTGGTCGTCCAGTGGCTGAAGAACGTGGCGAAGGCTCAGGGCTTCGAACTGGACTGCCGGGAAATGTATGCCGAGGGCGAATGGGTCGGCGCGGGTGAACCGCTGCTGTACCTGACTGGCAGCTTCACCCGGCTGGCTTCGCTGGAAACACTGGTGCTCCAGCGGATCGGCGCGACCTGCGTGGCGGCCCATAATGCCTATCAAATGGCCATGGCCCTGCCGTCCATCCCGTTTCTTGCAATGGACGCCCGGCACTGCGCGGGTTTCGAGATGCAGGAACAGATGGCCTATGCCGCAGGCGTCGGCTCCCGTGCTGCGCAGAAGGAAGGGGCCCGCGGCTTCATCGGCAATGCCAATGACGCCACGGCCGGTTTCTTTGGCCTCGATGCCGGTTTGGGCACCATGCCCCATGCCCTGATCGGCTATGCCGGCTCCACGCTGCGGGCGGCGGAGATGTATGACGAGGTCTATCCGAACGATCCGCTCACGGTCCTTGTGGATTACTTCGGGCAGGAAATCACGGATGCTCTTGCTGTCTGCCGCCGCTTTCCCGAGCGTGCTGCAAGGGGCCATCTGAGTGTCCGTCTGGACACGCATGGTGGGCGCTTCCTTGAAGGACTGGACCCCCAGTCCTCATATGGAGTGCTTGAGCGTCACACGCCCGGCACCATCCGCCGCTACCGTTCCGATCAGGAACTGCGGGATCTGGTGGGGACGGGTGTATCGGCCGCAGCCATCTGGCGCATGCGCGAAGCTCTGGACCATGCCGGTTTCCACCATGTGAAGATCGTCGTGTCCTCCGGCTTCAATGTCGCTAAATGCTCGACGATGCGGGACGCTCATGCCCCGATCGACGTGATCGGCAGCGGGTCCTTCATCCCCGACCGCTGGTCCGAAACCTATGCAACGGCTGACATCGTGGCCTATGACGGGCAGCCCCGCGTCAAGCTCGGACGCGAGTTCCTGCTCCAGAAGGTGCGTGACAGCCACGAGACACCCAAGGACATTTCATGACCGACGATACGATTGACCCTGTCGAAGGCGCACCCGAAACCGTCACTGAGCCGGGAACGTGGAGCGTACGCATCATCGATTTGTCCGGCGCGTCGGAAGGCGAGGATGATACGGTCGAGGTCGTGAAAGACTTCATCGACCTGATGCATGCCAATGCCTATGCTCGCGCCTATGTCCGTGACAGCATCGAGCGCTGCCGTACGCCGGGGGCCAGCAGCAAGGAAGTGATCGAGAACTGGCTCGCCTTCGGTGAGAACGCCGAAGTCGTGGATGCTGGCGAAGACGGCTGGAAATCGTCCACGGAACTTGAGGACTTCGCCGCCAGCCGCGCCACTCCGATGGAGCGCGACTGGCGCGCCATTGACCCGCGCCGCCTCGTCGATGACGAGGAAATCGCTGGTCCGCCGGATGATGAAGACGACGAGGATGATGAAAACCGTCACGAAGTGATCCGTCACTGAACACCCGCTGCAGGGAAGGGGCATGCGCTTCTTCCTATGCGCTGCCTTTCATAAAAACCCGCTCTGGCAACGCGGCGCATCATGCGGCATTAAGGCGTCATGAAACTGCGCTTCGCTCCGTCCCCCACCGGTTACCTGCATGTTGGCAATGCGCGCCTTGCCGTCGCCAACTTCCTTTTCGCACGCCATAACGGCGCCAAGTTCCTGCTGCGGATCGACGATACCGATACCAGTCGCGGCAAGCCCGAATATGAAGAAGCCATCGGCAAGGATCTGTCATGGCTGGGGCTGAAATGGGACGAGTATGTGCGCCAGTCCGAGCGTCTCGACCGCTATGCCGAAGTCATCGAAAAGCTGAAGGCGTCCGGCCGTCTCTATCCGTGCTTCGAGACGGAATATGAGCTGAACGCCAAGCGTGAAGCCCGCATCCGTGCCGGCAAGGCGCCGATCTATGATCGTGCCATGCTCAAGCTCACCGCCGAACAGCGCGCCCGCGCCGAAGCCAACGGTAAGACGCCGCACTGGCGCTTCCGTCTCAGCGATGGCAGCCGCAAGTGGCAGGATCTCGTCATGGACGAGTGCTCGGTCAAGCTGACGGCCATTTCCGATCCGGTTCTGGTGCGTGGGGACGGGACGATCCTCTACACCCTGGCCTCCGTCATCGACGATCTGGACATGGGCATCACCCATATCGTCCGCGGCGAAGACCATGTAACCAATACCGGCGTGCAGATTGACATCGCCGAGGCGCTTGGCGCAAAGCCCGACCATTTCACCTTCGCGCATCTGCCGCTTCTGCTGGATTCCGATGGTGGCAAGCTGTCCAAGCGGTTTGACTCGCTGGCGTTGAAATCCCTGCGTCAGGACGGGCTGGAGCCGATGTCGATCGTCTCCTATCTCGCCCGCGTCGGTTCTTCGGATGATCCGCAGGTCATGACGATGGACGAGGCCATTGCGGCCTATGACATCTCGCATGTGTCCAAGTCGGCCGCCCGTTTCGACATGACGCAGCTTCTTGCCCTGAACCGGCGCGCACTGCACAACCTGCCGTTTGAAGCCGCGAAGATTCACCTGCCGCCCGAAGCCGACGAGACATTCTGGCATGCCGTGCGTGGCAATGTGGATCTGTCGGCTGAAATCCCGCACTGGTGGGACGTGGTGCATGGTACGATCATTCCGCCGTCCCAGCCGGAAGACCGTGCATTCCTTCAGCAGGCCCTCGACACCCTCCCGCCCGAGCCGTGGGGCGAGGAGACGTGGAAGGACTGGACCAACGCGCTCAAGGAGCAGTCCGGCCGCAAGGGCCGCAGCCTGTTCATGCCGTTGCGTCTGGCTCTGACGGGTGAGGACGCAGGGCCGGAACTGCATGTCCTGCTCGGCCTGATGGGCCGTGAGCGGACGGTCGCGCGTTTGCGGGATGCCATTCAGGCCTGAGCCTGTTGCCCGTCACGCTGTTCAAAAGCGCGACGGGCTTTTTTTCAGATTGCCCGGACGGACCAGAACGCCGTCCAGCTCTCACCCGGTTTCAGGTGCAGCAGACCGGGCTTGCATGAAAAATCATCCGCAAATCCCACCGGTGTCGCATATCCGTACCAGGGTTCGATGCACAGGAATTCCGCGCCTGGCTTTGTCCACAGACCAAGTTCCCGGAAGCCGCCCCAGACGAACCGGATGCCATGCCCGTCCGGATCAACCATATCCACGGACCGGCTTTCCGGCTTCTCCAGGATGAGGGCGTCTTTTGCAAACAGCGCATCCGTCAGGGGAAGAATATTGTCCCTGACCGGTGTATGGAACTTCTCGGGCAGCATCAGTCCATCGGCACCGATCCGGCGGACGGGCAGGGGCTCGTCATATTCAAAGACCAGCCTGTAGTTCTCTTTTGCTACCCCCTCCTTCAGCGGCCAACGGAACGCCGGGTGCGCGCCGAGTGAGGCATGGAGGGTCTGGCTGCTGTCCGGGTTGTGCAGGTGGTACGAGACCCGCAGCGTGGCATTCTCGATCAGATAGACCACCCGCAGGCGGAACGCGGCAGGAAAGAGGGCGCGGCTTTCCTCATCGTCCACGAGTTCCAGCGTGCAGCCTTCAGCCGTCCGCGCGATCCATCGGAACACCCGGTCCCGTGCCAGTCCGTGCTGTCTGAGATGCACGGGCTGCCCATTGAGCGTGGCCCTGTCATCGGGGAGCTTCCCGATGATCGGGAACAGGATGGGCGAATGTTTCGGCCATGCCGGCCCCGCGTTCCAGAGCAGGTCTTCCGATCCGCTGCGCAGGGCAACCAGCTCGGCGCCATGACGTCTGACCGAGGCCTTCAGCAGGCCGTTGCCGAAATCATGTCTGTCGTCCGTCACGAAATCCGTCATGGGATATCTCCTGTCAGGGGGTAGGATCAGGTGCCTTGGGCATATCGCCCGGCTCAGTCGTATGGAAGCGACGGAAATCGACCTCCACCCGGCCATCCGGACGATTTTCGATCATATCCGAAAAACGGTAACCGTGTTTCACATGTCCGATCTCATAGGCGTGACGGGCAAAAACGGTCTGGGACGAAATCTCGTCCGTACCATCCATTGTGATGATGATTTCCGCGTTCTGGCCAATCAGCGTCTCCGCGGACAGGCCGTAGAGCGGGCTGTGTTCGTCAATCAGATGGGTTGCGTTCAGGCTGATCCGGAAGATCGGCATGTGGGACTGAATAAGCGACAGCCGGTCGAACCGCCGGACCAGACGTCCACGCTCATCGGGCATCAGGCGCGTCAGGGTCATTTCGATATTGGCGGAGAGGATCAGGGTCCGGCGCTGGTTGGCCAGGCGGATCGTCAGTGTCGGGATCACGTCGTCATAGGATACGACCGCCACATGACTGAACAGCACCCTGGCGCGGGGACGGGAGAAACGGGCGAAGACCAGTCCGGTCGCCACGGCATTCAGCATCATGCCCGCCAGCACTTCGAAGGAGACGATCGTGTTCGTCAGCCGTCCGACGGGGGACATGGTGCCATAACCGACGGTCGAGATCGTTTGAACGCTAAAGAAAATATCGTCGAGGAAATCGCCGTGCGGGACACCGCTCACACTGTGAGGGATGACATAATACATCAGCGCGAAGGCGACATTGATGACGAGATACAGGCCCAGGGACGCCCAGAAGAACGTGAACCAGCTCATGGTCATCAGGGTATGGTAGAGGTCCCCGAAAACGCCTGCATCCAGACCGGTGCGGATGATGTCGCTCCGACCGTTCTCTTCGAGAACATGCGCGCGGATCCTGTTGACCGTTTCGACAACGGTCGGATGCTCCTGCGGTGTAACTGGCGCCCCGGGCTCAGGCCGGTGTGCCATCCGTTTCCTATGGCGCCAGTGGATCATGGGGTCAGCTCCTGTTCCTGCGGGCGCTGCTCAGTTCGCTGACAACGCCGTGAAGGGTGCGAAGCTCCTGTTCCGTCACTTCGCCTCGGGTGAAGAAATGACGCAGGTTCCGCACCATTCCGGGGCGTTTCTGCTCATTTCGAAGGAAATTGGTCTCATCCAGATCGCGGATGAGATGGGACATGAAATTCTCCATCTCCCCCTTGGTCGCCACATGCGTCTCATTGGTCATGAGTTCGCGCGGCGGCGTCATATCCTCCGTCAGGAACCACTCATAGGCCATGATGAGCACGGCCTGTGCGAGGTTCAGCGACATGAATTTCGGGTTGAGTGGATAGCGGACCAGCGTATCGGCGCGGGCCATGTCCTCGTTGTCCAGTCCGGCACGCTCGGGGCCGAACAAAATGCCGGTGCGCAGGCCGCGATTGGCCGCAACACGCAGTTCCGCCGCGGCTCCGCGCGCGGTCATGACCGGCTTGACCACATGGCGCGGGCGCGGACAGGTCGCGAAAATGCGGTGCAGGTCAGCAACTGCGTCGTCCACCGTTTCGAACACCGTCGCGGCATCCAGAATCCGGTCCGCGCCCGAAGACGCATACCAGGCGCGTTCCTGTGGCCAGCCGTCACGCGGGGCCACGATGCGCAGATGGAATAGCCCGCCATTCGCCATGGCGCGCGCCGTCGTGCCGATGTTTTCGGCAAGCTGCGGGCGCACCAGGATCACGACCGGATCGAAATCACCAAGAGGGCCGATATTCGCCCCGCCGTCACGTCCGGTCATGGTTACGCCTTCCGCCATGTTGTGCCACCAGGGCCGTCTTCAAGAGTGATGCCGTCAGCCGCAAGCTGCGCACGGATGGCATCGGCACGGGCGAAATCGCGGGCTTTGCGGGCTGCAAGACGCTCTTCAATCAGCTTTTCGATAGCGCCGGCGTCCACACCGGACTGGAACCACTCGGCAGGCGTGACATTGAACAGGCCCAGCAGCTTTCCGGCGGCCAGCAGGCTGGAGGCCGCGTCCTGATCGCCCTGCATGGCGGCATCCGCCAGCGGGTGAAGGGCGGCAATGGCCAGCGGTGTGTTCAGGTCATCGCACAGGGCGTCCATGACCGCAGCGGGGACGGCGGCGCCGGGCTGTGCGTTTCCGCGTTCAAGCGCCCGGTACAGCCGGTCCAGCACGCGGCGTGCTTCGTCCAGCTTTTCCCAGCTGAAATCCAGCGTGGAACGGTAATGCGCCCCCAGATACAGCAGGCGCAGCGGTTCGGCCGGAGAGCGGTCCAGCACTTCGCGGATCGTGAAGAAATTGCCGAGCGATTTCGACATTTTCTCGCCGTTCGACAGCAGCATCCCGTTATGAACCCAGTGCGTGGCGAACTTGCCGTGCGGATAGCAGCACATGGACTGCGCGCGCTCGTTTTCATGGTGGGGGAACAGCAGATCATCTCCGCCACCATGAATGTCGAAGCTCTCGCCCAGATAACGGTGTGACATGGCCGAGCATTCGATATGCCAGCCCGGACGCCCGCGCCCATACGGGCTGTCCCAGCCCGGCAGGTCCGGCTCGGACGGTTTCCACAGCACGAAATCGCCCGGATCACGCTTGTAGGGCGCGACTTCAACACGCGCACCCGCAATCATGTCATCCAGCGAACGGCCGGAAAGCTCCCCATAGGACGGGAAATTGCGCACCGCGAACAGCACATGCCCTTCGGCCACATAGGCATGGCCGTTCTCGACCAGACGCCCGATCATTTCCAGCATGTCGTCGATATGGTGGGTCGCGCGCGGCTCGATATCGGGCGGCAGAATGAAGAGTGACGCGAGATCTTCATGAAAGGCCTGCGTCGTGCGCTCCGTCAGGGCGGAAATGTCCTCCCCGTTTTCCTTTGCGCGCGCGTTGATCTTGTCGTCCACGTCGGTCACGTTGCGGACATAGGTTACGCGCGGATACATCGTGCGCAGCAGGCGGATGAGGATATCCGCGCACATCATGGCGCGCAGATTGCCCAGATGCGCGCGGTCATAGACGGTCGGTCCACAGAAATAGACGCGCACATTCGCAGGATCGAGGGGCGTGAACGGTCGCTTGTCGCGAAGATGGGTATCGTGCAGGCGGAGCACGTTTGCAGCAGGATCGGCCATACGCCGATCAATGCGCCAGCCTTGGTTCAGGTGCAACAGGCTTTGTTACTCTTGTCGGAAGGTTTGGCCCCTGTAATAGGGGGCGTATGAGCAGTGCCCTTTCCAGTCCGCCGACCGATCCGACAACCCTACGCAGTCACGCGCTGGCGCTCGTGCGGGTCGCTTTGCCCCTTGCCCTGTCGCAGCTCTCCGAAATGGCCATGGGTGTCACGGATACGATCCTGCTGGGTGGGCTGGGCGTGACGGAAGTGGCCATCGGTGGCCTGTCGAGCACGTTCTTCTTTACGACGATGGTGACATTCCAGGCCATTCTCGGCGGGGCGGGAGTGCTTCTGTCACATGGACGCGGCGCCGAAGAACACGGCAGGACGTCCCATGACGGTCGCAGCGTCATGAGTGCGACGCTCATGCTCGCCATTGCGGTGTTCATTCCCTGTGCCCTGCTGCTGGCTTTCTCAAAGACGATCTTTGGCATCATGGGGGAGCCGGTCGAAGTGGTGCTTCACGGCAGCCATTTCATCGACATCCTTCTGCTGTCGCTTTTGCCCGATCTGGCGGTCATCGGCGTCCTGCGGGTAGCGCTTCCGGCGCTGGGGGCAGAGACGCTGCTGCTGTGGATCATGCCAGCCATGGCAGTCTGCAATGGTCTGACCAATGCGGCGCTGATTCATGGCTGGGCCGGGCTACCAGCCATGGGGCTTTACGGTTCTGCAACCGCCACAACGCTGACCGGCTGGGTCGTCAGTTTTGCACTTTTCGGACTGTGCCTGACCCATCCGCGCGTCAGGGCGGTGCTGAAGCCAGCCCCCGTCCGCTGGGACGTTCTGAAAGACCTGCTGAAGCTGGGGGCGCCCATGATGATGGGGGCAGCGGCTGAAATCCTGATGTTCCAGATTACCAGCCTGCGGGCCGGCGAGCTTGGAACGCACAGTCTGGCCGCCCATCAGGTGGCGCTGAATGTCAGTTCGCTGCTGTTCATGGTGTGTCTGGCGATCGGGCAGGCAACCAATGTCCGCGTGGCGTACTGGCGTGGGGCGGGCCGCATGGAGCAGAGCCGTCGTGCGGCCCTGACCGGCACGGGCATCGTCCTGATATGGAGCCTCGCCACGTCCTCGCTATTGCTGATCTGGCCCGAGAAGATCCTGCCGCTCTATTTTTCGAATCGGGCGCCCGATCCCGAAACCACGGCGCTTGTCGTCATCCTTCTGCGGACTGCCGGGCTCTATCAGATCGTGGATGGCCTGCAATGCGTGTTCAGCGGTGCCCTCCGGGGCTGCGGCGATGCCGTCACACCCATGCTGATCGCCGTGGCGAGCTATGGTCTGATCGGTCTGGTTTTCGGAGGATGGCTGGCCTTCCACCAACATGTGGGTGTGGAAGGCCTGTGGATCGGCATGGCGCTGGCGCTGGCCACGACCTGCGTGGCCTTCGGGATCAGGCTGCTGCGTGTGATGCGGAAGCCCGTCCCTGCCAGATCGTGATGAAATAGATCAGCAGACCCAGAGCCGAGAACACGGCTCCGCCCCAGCCAACCGATCCCAGTCCAAACCCGGAGCTGACCAGTACGGCGCCCAGCCAGGCGCCAAAGGCGTTGGCCAGATTGAAGGCTGAATGATTCAGCGAGGCTGCCAGTGTCTGTGCGTCTCCGGCAACTTCCATCAGACGTGTCTGAAGGGCCGGGGAGAGCATGATGATCCCGGCCGGGACAAGGAATGTGACCGGCAGCATGGCGTAGGGCGAGGGCAGCAGCAGCCAGAATGCCAGCATGAAGACGATGCTTGCTGTCAGCGAGACGATCACCGTCCGGTCAATGCTGCGATCTGCCATGGTGCCACCAAGTGCATTGCCCGCCACCATGCCCAGCCCCCACACGACCTGATAGACCGCGACAAGCCAGCCTGGCAGATGCGTCACCTGCGTCAGGCCAGTCGTCAGGAAGGTGTAGATCCCGAACAGACCACCAAACCCGACTGCACTGGTCAGCAGCGTCAGCAGAACCTGTGGTCGCTTGAATGCACCGAGTTCGGACAGCGCGGTTGTACCAGGATGCGGTCTGTCACGTGGCGCGAAGAACCAGATCCCCACAAAACATAGCACGCCCAAAGCCGCGATGCTTCCGTAAGCCACGCGCCAGCCCACATGATTGGCGGCATAGGTAGAGAGCGGCGATCCGATCACCGTCGAAATCATGATGCCCGACAGCACCTGCCCGACGGCCCGTCCGCGTCGGGCACGTTCGACCATCGACGCGCCGATCAACGCCGAAACACCGAAGAAGGCCCCGTGAGGCAGCCCTGTGATGAAACGCATGAGTTCGATACCGGCAAAGCCCGGCATCAGGATGCTGCCGATATTGCCCGCGATGAACAGGCACAGCAGGCAGAGCAGGAGCGTGCGGCGGGGCAGGCGGGCACCAAGGATCGCAATCAGCGGGGCGCCGATGACAACGCCCATCGCATAGGCCGAGATTGCCCAGCTTGCCTGCGAAATGGTGATGTTCAGGGAATGGGAGAATTCCGGCAGCAGTCCCATCATGGCGAATTCGCCGGTTCCGATGGTGAAAGTTGCCAGCATGAGGGACAGCATGGCCGGTCCGACACCGTGGGGTGGGCGCACCCGCTCGACGTCGAGAGGTTCGATGGAGTCCATAAGAAGTAAGTCCGGGAATGGAGGTCAGGACCGCCCTGCCATTGCCGGATAATGAAAAGCGGTAACGGCTCCCTGAGAGGGAGGAGCCGTTACGGACGGATCAGTTCTCGGTTGGCAGACGGATGGTCTGACCCGGATAAATGTCATCCTTGGATGTGACAAGCGGTTGATTTGCATCAAGGAGCTCATCACCCGTGACATCCTGCGGCAGCTTCTCGGCCACCTCGTCCAGAGTCTTGCTGGTCTTGATCTCCAGGAACTCCGGATCGGGCGTGCCGGGCGGCACGGCAATTTCGGCCTCGACGGCGGAGACGCCCGCGACGTTGCCCGCCGCCAGGATCATCTGGTCACGTTCCTTGGCGCTGTCTGCCTTGCCCCGCAGATAGATCGTGCGGTCATCGATCACCAGATGGGACATGTGCATCTGGGCGAGGCCAAATCTCTTGAAAGCACGCTTGATGACGCTTTCCCCGGGCTTGGGGGGCAGGGGCGCATCAAGGGACTGGACCAGTCCTTCGAGGGAGCCTTCGCCGATACGGCCGGCCTTGGGATTGAAGCGATAGATTTTCATGCAAAAACTCGAAAAAGCGTGTTGCTCCCCCCTGGATGGCTTTTTCAAAAGCACAGGGGGAGTTCCGGAGCGATAGCGCAACCGGACACAGGGTGGTTGCGCAATTTCCGAGCCCCCACTGCAAGAAAATGACAGGGCTTGCAAGCAGGTTTTGATTGACCCGCCCCGGGGACTCCTGTAGGCGCGACGGCACAGCCGGAAACGTGGACGTACCGGCCGGACCATCAGTGCGGGATTCTGCATCCCGTCGGCCCGGCATCTGGGTGCGCGCCCGTCCTTTCCAATCCGGGGAAGGGCCTACCGGCACAACAAAACGGACCGCCGTGCAGCATGGGGCGGTTCTGATGAGTACAGGGGTCAACCCATGTCAAAGCGTCTTGAGAGCAAGTACAAGATCAATCGCCGCCTCGGCGTCAACCTGTGGGGCCGTGCCAAGTCCCCGGTCAACCGTCGCGAATACGGCCCCGGCCAGCACGGTCAGCGCCGCAAGCAGAAGCCGTCCGACTTCTCCATCCAGCTGATGGCCAAGCAGAAGCTCAAGGGCTACTACGGCAACATCAGCGAGAAGCAGTTCCGCAAGTATTACGACGAAGCCGTCCGTCGCAAGGGCGATACGTCCGAGAACCTGATCGGTCTGCTCGAGCGTCGTCTGGACGCCGTCGTGTACCGTCTGAAGTTCGCGATCACGCCGTTCGCTTCGCGTCAGTTCATCAGCCACGGCCACGTCACGGTCAACGGCAAGAAGGTGAACATTCCGTCCTACCTCGTGAAGGAAGGCGACGTCATCGAGGTTCGTGACTCCTCCAAGCAGCTCGCCATCGTGCTCGACGCTGTGCAGACGGGTGAGCGCGACACGCCGGAATACGTCGAAGTCGATCACCGCCAGATGAAGGGCACGTTCCTTCGTACCCCGGTTCTCTCCGACGTGCCGTACCCGGTGCAGATGGAACCGAACCTGGTCGTCGAGTTCTACTCCCGCTAATCCGATCCCGGGCCTATTGGCCCGGATCAGAAAGCGACCGGAAAGCGCCGGGCGGGTCTCCCGTCCGGCGTTTTTTCGTTTTGTGGATGCCAAGCGTCTTTCATGTTGCGCCGAGCCTCTGCTGATCGTTACCATAATGTGAGATTAGCGAAGGATCCGGGGATGCGTCCTCTCATGGCTGCGGGACTGTGCGCAATGCTTCCGATGCTCCTCTGCCCGCCGGTCCTGTCCAGGGGGATCAACACCTTCGTTCCGCCAGCGCGTATTCCGGCTGATCTTCCGCCTGCTTATACTGTGACCTCTGCACAGATATCGGGGAGCCCCGGACATTATGTGGATGCCCCGCAGGCACGGATCATGGCGCCGCCTCCAATGCGCCTTACGCGTGCAGGAAAAGTCTGGCAGATCCTGCGCAGTGTTTTGCCCGGCGGGAAAGGGGAGGCACCAGATACCGGCAGCCTGCATGATCCCGTCTCAGGGAGTGCCATTGAAAAATTTGGTGAGGCCTATGCCACATCAGGTCCTATGGGAACCGGGGTCGCACCTCATGGGAACACCGTGGATTAGACGGCTTTGTCGTCAAACCGGCATTTTCCGGACGAGTAGCCCTCCCATCCCTTGACGGGGCAGGGGTCCTTCTGCACATTGCCGCCTCCCGATGGAATAGACTTCGATCAGGGTTGTCCTCTGCTTCTGCTGCCAGGTGATCTGCCTGTCTGGGCACCATGAAGGTTCCAGTCCCGGGTTTTTCTTTTTACCGGAGGCACCATGTCAGAGGCGTTGAGCGCAGAAATTAACCGCGAGATCGCCCGGCGGCGCACCTTTGCCATCATCTCCCATCCGGATGCCGGTAAGACGACCCTGACCGAGCGTATCCTGCGTGCCGGTGGTGCCATCCAGATGGCGGGCAATGTACGCGCCAAGGGCGAGCGCCGCCGCACCAAGTCCGACTGGATGGGCATTGAGCGCGATCGCGGTATTTCCGTCGTGACCTCGGTCATGACCTTCGAATATGGCGACTGCGTCTTCAACCTGCTCGATACGCCGGGCCATGAAGACTTCTCCGAAGACACCTACCGCACCCTGACGGCCGTGGACTGTGCGGTCATGGTTATCGACGCCGCCAAGGGCATCGAGGACCGGACCCGCAAGCTGTTCGAGATATGCCGTCTGCGCGACATCCCCATCGTCACCTTCATCAACAAGATGGACCGCGAGGCGCAGGACTGTTTCGCTCTGCTCGACGAGATCGCCAGTACGCTGGCCCTCGATACGTCCCCGGCAACCTGGCCGATCGGGCGTGCCGCAAAGTTCATCGGCACCTACGACCTGCGCACGAAGGAAGTGCACACCAAGGAGCCGGTCGGCGAGGACGATCCCCGCATCATCCAGATGCGCGAGGAAGTCGAACTGGCCGAAGCCGCCCTGCCGGAATTCGATCGTGAATCCTTCGATGCAGGCCATCTGTCTCCGGTGTTCTTCGGCTCGGCCATGAAGGAAATCGGCGTTACGGATCTGCTCGATGCGCTCGTCGCCTATGGCCCGGCTCCGCGTGCCCAGCAGACCGAGACCCGGGAAGTGAAGGCGAGCGAGGATCAGGTCACGGCTCTGGTTTTCAAGATCCAGGCCAACATGGACCCCAATCACCGCGACCGCATGGCGTTCGCCCGTGTCTGCTCCGGCCGTTTGACACGTGGGATGCGTCTCAAGCATGTCCGCACTGGCAAACAGTTTGCCCTGCACACGCCGCAGTTCTTCTTCGCCCGTGACCGCCAGCTTGCCGAAGAAGCATTTGGTGGCGACGTCGTGGGTATTCCGAACCACGGCACATTGCGGATCGGCGATACGCTGAGCGAGAGCGAAGACCTACGTTTCACTGGTGTGCCGCACTTCGCGCCTGAAATTCTGCGTCGTGTCCGTCTCGATGATGCGATGAAAGCCAAGAAGCTGCGTCAGGCTCTGGTCGAGCTTGCGGAAGAGGGCGTCGTCCAGCTTTTCCGTCCGCAGGATGGTCTGTCGCCGATCGTGGGCGTGGTCGGAACGCTTCAGCTCGACGTGCTCCAGTCCCGGCTTCAGGGCGAGTACGGCGTGTCTATCGGCTTCGAGAGCACGCCCTATTCTCTGGCCCGCTGGATCACCGGTGACCGCGCCAAGATCGAGGCGTTTCAGGATCTGAACCGATCCGCCATGGCCGACGATCTCGACGGAGATCCGGTTTTCCTCGCGACATCATCCTTCATGATGCGCCGGACCATCGAGATGAACCCCGATCTGGAGTTCCACGATATCAAGCAGATCGGCATGGCCTCGGTCTGAAACGGAAAAAACCCCGCTCTGTAAGGAACGGGGTTTTTTCTTACAGTCCCATCAGGGAAAGAACGCTGTCGAAGGATCGGAGCGATGCGCCCTCAACAATCAGCGTCCGGCCGATCTGAAGCGCCTTCTGCCGTGCGAGCAGACGCTCCTGTTCCGTCGTGCAGAGATCATAATCCGCCACCTGAGCAAACCCGACGGTCCGGCGGATCATTTCCAGCCCGCAGAACCCGGCCGTGTCGCGCAGGATTTCGCTCAGGAAGGTTTCGATGAGGGCTGGTCGGGTATCGGGGCCGGACAGGGCCCACATATCTCCGCACCCTGCCCGAAGGCCGGTTCGCAGTTCTTCGGAAAACTTCTGCCAGAAGGCCAGCATCTCTGTTCGGAGAGCAGAGCTCTTGTGCGGCGCCGCGCAGAGATGCAGCGCCAGATTGCCCAGATAGAGGCCGCAGTCAAAGCCAATGGGACCCATCGTTGCGAACTCACCGTCAATGACCCGTACATCCGTGCCATCCAGCATGATGGAGCCTGTATGCAGGTCCCCGTGCAACAGGGCCTGCCGGGCTGTCAGGAAGCGGTCCTGAAGCCGTCCGACGGCCTGATGCAGAATCTGATCAGTCTGAAGTGCCTTCACATCCGTCCGCAGACCTTCTTCCGGCTCTGGATTGCGGTCGCAGACACGATACGGGTCCGTCAGGATCAGATCGACCGTGATGCGGGTAAGGGCGGTATTGCCGGAAAACTGTTCCAACAGATGCGCGCCGGTCTCAAAGGGTTGACTGACCCAGCCTGTCGCCTGGACGGTGCGGGCGACATACGACCCGATCACGCCAGAAAACCCCGGCGTGGCCTGATCGGCGATCAGGGCCGAACGCAACACTTCATGCTCGGTCAGGCATTCCATGACGAGCAGGTACAGGTCCGGATCATAAGCGAAAAGCTCGGGCATCAGCCCCGTAACGGCAGGGGCGACGGCCTGCATGTAGCGCGATTCATACAGGGCTCGTTCCAGAGGCATCGGCCAGTCCGGCGCCACGCGCACATGGGGGAGTGCCTGCTTGCAGCACAATGCTCCCGCCGAACCATTCACCAGAAACACCGTATTGAGATTGCCGTCACTGACTTCGCGAATGTCCCAGTCGGCAGCCGCGCCGCCCAGACGCCCTGAGAGATCATGCCGTTGGGCCAGCCAGTCCCGCAGGGCCGGGGCATCGAGAATACGGTAGGTCATCGGGTTTGCTCCAGCATGGCAGACAGGGTGGGGACGAGCCGTCCGGGCAGTTCCGTATCAGGCTGAACCAGTTTCAGGGCCTGATATTCCGCATTGCCAAGACGACGGCAACGTTCCTTCAGGGCTTCAAAATCCAGTGTGGTGGTAAGATCAATTCCGATATCCACGATATGCGTCCGGGGATGTTCGCAGGCCAGAAGACAGCCCCCGACCTGACAGTCGGCTTCCGTCAGACCCAGTTCCTCGTGACATTCCGCCCGAAGCTGGACCGCCAGATCGATCTCCGCCTCGCCCTCGCGGCTTTCCACATTACCCGCCGGAGCGCCCTGCCAGTAGCCGGGAAGATAGATGGAGTGTTCCGACCGCTGACCGATCACGAGCCCCTCGAGAGTCCGCAGCAGCCCCACAACCGCCAGCGGGCGTAGCATTTGCGGGCCATAAAGATCCGGCTCGCGCATCTGGGCGAGAACCCGGCGGTATTCGGACCAGTGACCGCTGATGACGTCAGGCCCGATTACATCCGCACAGAAAACGCGGCCGTTATACAGGCTGGGATGCTTCGCAAGTGCGGCATTCCAGTGCGACGCCACGCGGGCTTCGATTTCCGGAGAGAGCACCGGCATGGAACGTCCGACCTGCACGATGACGTCGGGTTCCAGAGGCGTCACAGGCCATTCTGACGGGGAAGGGGACATCTGACGCTCCGGACGAGACAGCGAAAAAGGGCCTCTTTCATGGACCGGAATATCCGCCCCCGCAACGTGCCGTCAGGGCATTTCAAGCCGTACTGAAACCGGGCAGTGATCTGAAAGGCCGGCAGGCACCGTATCGTTCCTGTAGGTCATGATCCGCAGGCTGTCGGGCACGAGCCAGTTCCGCGCGGCATTACCCAGCAGGATGTGATCGATGAAATATTCCCCGCCCCAGCAGGGACTGGCCTTGCCTGCCGTTGTGAGCGTAACGGGCGTTTCGTCCTCAATCTGCTGCATCAGCGGATCATGTAGAGTCAGACGGCGGTTGAAGTCACCCAGAACCGCATAGGCCTCGCCCTCATCCTGCCGTTCCAGCATCCAGTCCTGCATGATGCGGACCTGCTGGTACAGGGTCGGGCAGGAGTGCTGGCGCTGGTTCAGCGGCTGGTCCCAGCATCCGGTCTTGAGATGGACTACCAGAAGACGCAGGTTCGCCTGACCGTCGCTGATGGTCACATCCAGCCCCCCCCGCAACTGGTGCGGTGCGTCCGGGCCTGCGACGTTCAGGGCTGAGAGTTCATCATTGACCGTCACGTGCAGATCGCGACGTACGGCCACGCCCACCCGCTGGACCACAGGGTCGGGCGTCAGGATGATCTGATAGGTTGTGGAACTGAAGACACGGGATGCGGCGAGGGGGCCGTCCGTTTCTTCGAAAGCCACGACATCCGAGTCCAGATGTCGGGCATAAGCCGCGAGTTTTGCGAAATCGCGGTGCTCGCCCCCTGGAACATCTTCCGGCAGGGCCGGATCTCCGGACGGGCGCAGCGTCAGCCAGTCCATGTTCCAGGTCGAGAGTTTGAGGGTATGGGCCGAAACGGGCTCCATGCTGCCGGCCAGAAAAAGACCGGCCAGCATGGAAGCCGCAGCCTGCTTCAGGCTGCCTGTCCTTCGGTCGCGCGGATTTCCTCAAGCACGTTCTCAACGGTGCGCGTCTTGCGCGTGCCCTCGTCGAGAATGAGGATTTCGCCCTTCGGGATGTCGTAGAACCAGCCCTGAAGCTTCAGCGCACCCTGTGCCAGCGCCCGGACGACCGTGGGATGCGTGCGCAGATGCACGAGCTGGAGCAGCACGTTGTATTCGGCAAGCGAACGGATGTCTTCCGGCCCGGCATCCTCGGCCTTCAGATCGCCCAGAGCCGCGCGTGCGGCTTCGCCATGGCGCATCCAGCTCTTGACCGTCGGCAGACTGTCCAGCTTCGGCGAGTTCAGATCCATCAGCGCGCCCATGGCGCCGCAGTTGGAGTGACCGCAGATGATGACGTTCTTCACCTTGAGCGCGCCAACCGCGTATTCAATGGCAGACGACACCCCACCCAGCATCTCGCCATAGGCCGGCACGATATTGCCGACATTGCGCACGATGAAGAGTTCGCCAGGCTCCGTCTGGGTAATGAGACTGGGGCTGATCCGGCTGTCGGCGCAGGTAATGAACAGGGTGGACGGAGACTGGCTGGAAGCCAGGCTCTCGAACAGTGCCGCATTTTCCGGATAGACGTCCGTTTCGAATTTCCGGACGCCGCCCAGCAGTTTCGCCAGAGTATCACGACCACAGGCCATGGTGTTCTCCTTCATCTTGAACTACCGGGCAGTTAGAAGGCTTTGTCAGGGCAGGTAAAGCATGATTCCGGTCAACCCATGCTTTGTAACCGCCCTGACATACCATGACGTGTTTTCTTATGCAGATTCCAGTGTCTTGCGCAGCATTGCAAACACCGTTGCCGAGTCCGCATCCGGACCGCCGGCCTGTGCCATGTCGGGGCGGCCACCGCCGCCCTTGCCACCCATCAGCGCCGAAGCCTCGCGCACCAGCTTGACTGCATCCAGGCGGTCCGTCAGGTCCTTGGTCACGGCGATCACAATGCTGCCACGGCCATCGGCACTGGACATCAACGCCACGACACCCGAACCGATCTGCTTGGAGATGCTTTCTGCAAGGCCCTTGAGTTCCTTGGGACTGACATCGCCCAGATCACGTGCCGAAAGCGTGATGCCGTTGATGCTTTCCGTGGCACTCGTGCCTTCGCCGGTCGCGAGCTTGCGCTGAAGATCGGAGACCTGTGCCGTCAGGGACTTGCGCTCTTCCAGAAGAGCCGCCACGCGGGAGGCGGCATCGGCAACCGGAACCTTGAGCAGGTCCGCAATCTGCTTCAGACGGCTCTCGGTCTCCAGCGCCAGTGCTTCAGCGGCGAGACCACAGACGGCCTCGATCCGGCGCACGCCAGCCGAGACGCCGCTTTCCGAGACGATCCGGAACGGCCCGATCTCACCGACGCGTCCCACATGCGTGCCACCACAAAGCTCGATGGAATAGGCCGGACGGTCGTCGTCGCCCTTGCCCATCGAGACCACGCGGACTTCATCGCCGTACTTCTCGCCGAACAGCGCCATGGCGCCTTCCGCCACGGCTTCTTCCTGCGTCATCAGGCGCGTCTCGACCGGGGCATTTTCCCGGATGCGGGCATTGACCTCGGCTTCGACCGCCGCAAGCTCCTCATCCGTCAGCGGACGCGGCTGACTGATATCGAAGCGCAGACGCTCCGGCGCATTCAGGCTGCCCTTCTGCGTGACATGCGTGCCGATCTGCCGACGCAGGGCCTCGTGCAGAAGATGGGTTGCGGAGTGATGGCCACGAACCGCCGTGCGACGTGCATGGTCGATTTCGGCATGAACCGCCATGCCCGGCTTCAGCGTCCCTTCGACGACCTTGCCGTAATGCACGATCAGGTCGCCGTTGCGCTTCTGCGTATCGGTGATCTCGACGCGTACGCCCGGAGCCGTCAGCGTTCCATGATCGCCGACCTGACCGCCGCTTTCGCCATAGAACGGCGTCTGGTTCAGTAGGATCGCGACCGTATCGTCACCCGCAGGAGCCTCGGCCAGTTCGTCATTGCCACGGAAAATGCCCTGGACTTCCGCATCGGCCTTTTCAGACACATAACCGAGGAACTCGCTCGGACCGTGCTTGTCGCGTGCGTCGAACCACACCGTTTCAGCCGCGGCATCTCCCGAGCCGACCCAGGCCGCACGCGCACGCTTGCGCTGCTCGGCCATGGCGGTCTCGAAACCGGCCTCATCAACCGTACGACCCTTTTCACGCAGCGCATCCTGCGTCAGATCCAGCGGGAAACCGAACGTGTCATAGAGCTTGAAGGCCACGTCACCCGGAAGAGCGTCCTTGTCGCCCAGACGGTCCAGCTCGTCCGACAGCAGCGTGAGGCCACGTTCTAGCAGCGCAGTGAAGCGTTCTTCCTCACCCTTCATCGTCTGTGCAATCAGCGCCTGATGCTGGACGAGTTCCGGATAGGCTGCGCCCATCTGCTGGATCAGCGCCGGAAGCAGGCGATAGAACACCGGCTCTTTCGCGCCCATGATATGCAGATGGCGCATGGCGCGACGCATGATGCGACGCAGCACATAGCCGCGACCTTCCTTGGACGGCAGTACGCCATCGGCAATCAGAAATGCAGTGGAGCGCAGATGATCGGCCACAACGCGATGGCTGGCTTTGAACAGGCCATCGGCGTCCTGGTGCATGATTTCAGCCGAAGCTTCGATCAGCGCGCGCATCGTGTCAGTGTCGTAGTTGTCGCGCTTGCCCTGCATGATCGCGGCAAAACGCTCCAGGCCCATGCCGGTGTCGATCGACGGGCGGGGCAGGGCATCGCGCGACCCATCCGGCTGGTCGAGGAACTGCATGAACACGAGGTTCCAGATCTCGACGAAGCGGTCGCCGTCCTCATCCGCGCTGCCCGGAGGGCCACCGAATACGCTGTCGCCATGATCGTAGAAGATCTCGGAACATGGACCGCACGGGCCCGTATCACCCATGCGCCAGAAATTATCGGAGGTGCCGATGCGGATGATGCGGTCGTCGGACAGGCCGGCGATCTTCTTCCACAGGTCCGCCGCGTCCTCGTCTTCCGCATAGACGGTAGCGAGCAGCTTGTCTTTCGGGAGGCCGAAATCGCGCGTCAGCAGCGTCCAGGCGAATTCGATGGCTTCCGGTTTGAAGTAATCCCCGAAGCTGAAATTGCCCATCATCTCGAAGAACGTATGGTGGCGCGCCGTGTACCCGACATTGTCGAGATCGTTGTGCTTGCCACCCGCACGCACGACCTTCTGTGCCGTGGTGGCACGGGAGTAGGGGCGTGTTTCCTGGCCGGTGAAGACGTTCTTGAACGGCACCATGCCAGCATTGGTGAACAGCAGTGTCGGGTCGTTCTGCGGCACCAGGGATGCCGAAGGAACGATGCGGTGGCCCTGCGAACCAAAGTATTCGAGAAAGGCCGATCTGATATCGTTGGTGCTGGTCATGATGAGGGAGCGTCAGTTCCGGGAAGACAGGGAAATAATCTGCCTGTCCTTAGACTATTGTGGCCGCCTTGGAAATGCAGCCCTCAGTCATTGCGGCCATGCGGTCCGGTGCTGTCGTCGGGAAGACCGGACAGGCTGGAGGTGGCGTCCGGTATTGTGCCATCAGCCTGCGCCCGGAAGACGAGGCGTCGCGAAAGATTGAAATTGGCGATCATGCCGCACAAAGCACCTGCGGCAAGTGCAATCACCGGATGACGAACGGTCAACGGAACCGTTGCGTACAGCAGGAAGACCATGCCGCGGTTGAGGAGAAATCCGAACGAATTGGCCAGCAGGAATCGCAGCCACTGCAGGACCATGTGCTGGTTTGAGGCTGCCGAGAGGCGGAAAGTCCAGAACCGGTTGAGAAACCAGTTTTCGGTCGCCGCCACGAAATAGGCGATCAGGGTGGCCGCGGTCAGTCCCAGAGGTGCCCGGAGCAGTGACACCGTTCCCCAGTCCACCAGAAACCCGAGACCGCCCACCGCCCCGAAACGTAGGAACTGATCGATGATTTCCGGCCGGGTGCGCGGATGGAAAATGCGACTGAGTGACAAGGAGCATGTCTCCGGGGTCTCGGGGTGCGCCCGCTCTAGCCTGTAGGGAAAGCCAGCCGCAAGGAGAGTTTCGTTTCCGGCATGGTGGCTACCCAAAGAAAAAGGCGCCCCGAAGGACGCCTTTCTCAAAACCGAAGTCGAAGACCCCGGCGTCAGATCATGTCTGAATTACTTCAGGATGATCTCGACGCGACGGTTCTGCGGCTCGCGGGTGTTCGGGCCGGTCGGAACCAGCGGCTTGGACTCGCCATAGCCGTGGATGTCGATGGCAGCAGCCGGGACACCGTCACGGATCAGCTCAGCCTTCACGCTGGAAGCGCGACGGTTGGACAGACCCAGGTTGTACTTCTCGCCGCGGGGACCCGGGTGAGCAGCAGAGTTATCCGTGTAGCCGTTGACTTCGATGCGCGTCGTCTGGACGTGCGTGGAAGCCTGGGCTGCCTGGGCAACGATCTCACGGGCGCGGCCCGTCAGGTCAGACTTGTCCCAGTCGAAGAACACGAGATACGTGCGGGCCGGGGTCGGAGCCGGCGGAACAACAACCGGAGCCGGCGGCGGCGGCGGCGGAGCCGTGTCGAAGGCATAGCGCAGGCCCAGGATGAACTGGTGCGAGAAGCGCTGGTCGAAGTTCACGTTGCCCTTGTGAACGCCAGAAGCGTTGTAGGCCGTGGAACGATACGGACCGTTGACGAAGTCCTGACCGATGAAGCGGTATTCCGTCGTGACGGCCAGACCCGGAACGTTCGGGATGTCGTAGGCTGCACCGACGATGCCCTGGTACGCGAAGCTGCCCTGCGTGCCGCCCATGCGGTCAACAGCGCCGTTCACGTAGTTGGTCGTGGTCGGGTTGTAGTGCTGCCACAGATAGCCAGCGCCGACACCGACGAACGGCGTGACGGGGACGTTCAGGCCGAAGTTGGCGAGATCGATGTCATACAGCACGTTGACGAGGCCACCATAAGCCTGGTCGGACCCGTGGGTCATGCCGTTAACAGCCGTCGGACGACGGTGGTTGATCTGGGAGTAGTTGTACAGACCCTCGACTTCAACGCGCAGGCCGTTACCGAAGCCCCAGCCGAATGCACCGAAACCGGTGAAGCCGTCGTGGTGGCGGTAGCGGGAGCTCGAAGCAGCGTTGCTGCTCGTGCCGTCAGCCTGCGTCGTCGGCGAGAAGGAGCCGTGCTGCTGCTGAACCAGGTTGTAACCACCGCCGATGTTGACATAGGGGCCGGTGATCGTGCTGGCCATGGCAAGCGACGGTGCGGCGACCATCGACGTCATGGCAAGGAGTGCCGTGCGGAGACGCATGTTTTCGTCCTCTTAGTGACTAACGTTCGAGCCGTTGGAAAATGCTTTCACCAACGGACCCAGCGCGATGCATAAGCGCATATAGAGCGCAGAGTTCCCCGGGACAAAGCCAGTCAGGGTCTTCAGGCTCTACTCGGGGTAGGGGAGTGACATAAAAGCCACAATCCATTTCGCCCGCTTCACGATCTACGCCTCGCGTCTACGTTGCCTTAGCTCATGGTTCCACCAGAAGCCAGAGGCTCGTGCAGAAAGCAGCTATGCAAAAATGGAAGCAAAACAGGCATTTAGCTGCCATGTGACGGAATTTTAACATTCCTCACGGACAGCAGCCTTCGCGGATGAGCAGATTACGCACTGTTTCTGAGGAAATTTCGCGGGTCGTAAAGGCCTTCCCGATCCCGCGGAGCAAAACGAAGGCAACCTTCCCGTCCTGCATTTTCTTGTCCCGAGTCATGTGGCGCAGAAGTATGTCGGCAGAGAACGACTCCCGGAACCAGTCAAAGCTCACCGGCATGTCCAGACTCCGCAGATGACGGTCCAGTCGATGCAGGTCCTCGACGGGCGCGTACCCAAGTTCCACCGACAGGGCCATGGCCAGGTGAATCCCGATCGAGACCCCTTCGCCGTGGAGCAGGCGTCCGTCATATCCCAGTTCCGCTTCCAGGGCGTGTCCGAATGTATGCCCCAGATTGAGCAGCGCCCGGCCGCCGACAGAGGCCTGTTCCTTTTCATCAGCCGCCACGACCGCCGCCTTGAAGGCGCAGGCCTGACGGACGGCTTCCGCCAGGGCAGCGGGATCGCCGTCCAGCACCGCGTGTCCATGCGCTTCGCACCAGGCGAAAAGCTCCGGATCTGCAATGAGCCCGGATTTGACGATCTCGGCGTATCCCGCAACGCGCTGGCGACGGGGCAGGGTCGCCAGAGCGGAACTGTCGGCGAGAACCGCGATGGGCTGATGGAACGCCCCGATCAGGTTCTTGCCCGCTGCGGCATTGATTCCTGTTTTGCCGCCGACGCTGCTGTCTACCTGTGAGAGCAGTGTGGTCGGAATCTGCACGAAGGGCAGTCCGCGCAGGGCCGTAGCCGCGACAAAGCCGGCCAGATCGCCCACGACTCCGCCACCCAGGGCGACAATGGTTGTCTTGCGCTCGATGCCCGTGGACAGAAGCTGGTTCATGACATCGCCGTAGCAGGCGAGGGACTTGCTTTCCTCGCCGCCGGGAACCGAAATCACATCCGCGCGGATGCCGGTGTCCTCGAACGACGCCAGAAGCCGCGGCAGATGCAGTTCAGCCACGGTCGCATCCGTAATGACGACGACACGCTTCTGGGGCAGGTGCGGGGCCAGCCGGGCGCCGGCCCGCGAAATGAGGTCCGGCCCGATCAGCACATCATAACTGTGATGGCTGAGCGAGACATGCACTGTCTCCGGCCTGCGATATTCTTCCAGGACTTCCCGTACGCGCTGCACGCCCTGTTCCACCGTGTCATCTCCACAATCGATAATGATGTCCGCCTCGGCGTAGACGGGGTAACGCAGCCCGACCAGCCGCTCCAGCACCTCATCCGGCCGTCCCTGCGCCAGAAGCGGACGTCCCGCACGTCCGGCAACCCGCTTGACGAGGACGTGCACCGGCGCGCGCAGCCAGACCGAAACCGCATGGCGGCGGACCAGATGGCGCGTCTGGGCATCCATCCAGGCCCCACCGCCCGTGGCGAGGATGCAGGGTGGGCCGTCGAGGAGTCGCTGGATGACGCGGCGTTCGCCGTCCCGGAACGATGCCTCGCCATGGCGGGCGAAGATTTCGGGAATCGAACAGCCGGCCGCTCTTTCGATCTCGATGTCGGCATCCACGAACGGCAGCCCGCAGATCTGGGCTAGGCGCCGTCCGATGGTGGTTTTGCCAGCCCCCATCATTCCAACGAGCACAACCGTGCGTGACGGTATGCCATCGGGCGAGAAAAAGGGTTCCGGCTTGGCTGAAAGGGGGAAAGGCAGGCGTGACATGCCCTGCTACCTATCATAGGAGAAGGAACACGTCCTGCCCTCACTTCGAGACCTTTTTCAATGGCAAATCTTGATCGTTCCCTTTTCCGCCTGCCGATGATCGGCGGGGCTGTTGCCGTCCTTCTTGTTCTGGGCGCCGGCGGAGCGTTTCTGCGTCTGGGCATGACGGCTACTCCGCCGGCCCAGACCATGGTTCACAAGGATCTGTCCGGAGGCGCGTTCGCCGCTTCCGCCACCCCGCAGGCTGCGCTCCCGGCCATGCCGCCCGTGCCGGCAGCCGGACCGATGCCTGCTGCCCAGCCGGCTCCGGCACCTGCCATGGTTCCGGCTTCCGCTCCCGCCGCGGCTGCTCCGGCTGCTCCTGCCGCCGCACCGCTGACGCCTTCCACACCGCTGCCGACGATGCCGGCTCCCAGGGCCGCGCCGGCCCAGCCCATGCCTGCTGCTCCGGTCGCACCGGCTCCCGCGCACTGATCCGTTCCTCATGGCGCGCGACAGTGACGTCCAGGGGGACAGCAGGCATGTCGAGGCTTTTCTGGAGATGCTGGCCGCCGAGCGCGGCGCGGCGCTGAAAACCCGTCAGGCCTACGCCTCGGACCTCGCCGATTTCGCAACGCACTGCGCGCCGCTCTCCCTTTCCGAAGCGCGGGGAGAGGAGGTCCAGTCCTATCTTGCTGAACTCTCCCGTGCGGGACTGGCGGCGCGGACAGCGGCCCGGCGCCTGTCCTGCCTGCGCCAGTTCTATCGCTTCCTGATGCTCGAGTCGGTACGTGAGGACGATCCGACCGAGCGCCAGCAGGCCCCCCGAATAACGTCCTCTCTTCCCAGGCCGCTGGATGAAGACGAAATCCGTCTCCTGCTGGAAACCGGCACGCGCGGCCATGAAAACGAACGCCGGGACATTGTCTCCCGCGCCGCGCTGGAGCTGCTCTACACGACCGGCCTGCGCATTTCCGAACTGCTGGCCCTGCCGGCAACCTGTGTGCATGTCCGAGGACCGATGCTGCTGGTGCGCGGGAAAGGCGGACGCGAACGACTGGTGCCTTTGTCCCAGAGTGCGCGGGAGGCGGCGGATCAACTCGTGCATTTCGATCGTGATCTCGGCAGCCCCTGGCTTTTTCCCGGACGCGATCCGCAGAAACATCTGACTCGGCAGGGATTCGACAAGATCTTGCTCGCCTGCGCCCTGAAAGCCGGGCTCGATCCGGAGCGTGTCAGTCCCCACGTCCTGCGCCATTCGTTCGCCAGCCACCTTCTGGCGCACGGAGCTGATCTGCGGGCGCTCCAGATGCTTCTGGGTCATGCCGATATCGCCACCACGCAGATCTATACGCAGGTCATGTCCGAGCGCCTGCGACAGGCCGTGACGACGCATCATCCGCTGGCACGGAAAGCCGGAGCCCCGGTCGATGCGGACTGAACCGATCATTCCGCTTGTCGCAGGGACTGTTTCCGGACGCGCAGGCGTGCTATCGGGCTGGCCATGCGCCAATTCCTAGATTTCGAGAAGTCGGTCGCCGAACTCGAGACCAAGATCGACGAACTCCGCCAGATGGGCAGCCAGGGCAAGGACTCCGGCACCAGCGGCATCAATATCGATGACGAGATTGCCCGTCTGTCCGAGAAGGCCGACAAGCAGCTCCGCTCGACCTATGCCAAGCTGACGCCGCTGCAGAAAGTGCAGGTGGCCCGTCACGCCCAGCGCCCCAAGGCGCTGGACTACGTGCGTCTGCTGACCACGGACTACACGCCGCTGGCCGGTGACCGCGCCTTCGGTGATGATGACGCCATGATCGGTGGTCTAGCCCGTTTCCGTGGAGAACCGGTCATTGTCGTCGGGACCGAGCGTGGTCACGACACCGAAACGCGCCTGAAGCATAATTTTGGCATGGCCCGCCCCGAAGGTTACCGCAAGGCGCAGCGTCTGGTCGAAATGGCCGGTCGCTTTGGCCTGCCGGTTCTGAGCTTCATCGACACTGCCGGTGCCTGGCCCGGAATCGACGCAGAAGCACGCGGACAGGCCCAGGCCATCGCAAAGTCGATTGATGTCTGCCTCAAGGCACCCGTACCCCTGATCGTAACCGTAATCGGTGAGGGCGGCTCAGGTGGTGCCATTGCCATCGGTGCAGGCGACCGCATTCTGATGCTCGAGCACTCGATCTATTCCGTGATTTCGCCGGAAGCGGCAGCGTCCATCCTGTGGCGCGATCCGAAGCTGGCTCCGGCCGCGGCGGAAGCTCTCAAGCTCACCGCGCAGGATCTTCAGTCCCTCGGCGTGATCGACCGCATCATTCCGGAGCCCCTGGGCGGCGCCCAGCGCGCTCCGGAAGAAGCCGTCAAGGCGGTTGGGAATGCGATTGCCGAAGAGCTTGCATCCCTTCAGGGACTTACCGGCCCGGCACTGATCCAGAAGCGCCGGGACAAGTTCCTCTCCATGACCCGCGCCCCTCTGCACTGAGGGAGCCTTCAAAAGCCGCTGCTTCCCCGCAGCGGCTTTTGTTTTTTCAGGCTGGTTGTTTGTGCGCCGCTTCCCCAGCCAGCGGTTCACGACCATGCGCCATGATCAGATCATGCAGTGCCAGGGCCGCTTTCCCGACCAGATCTCCGTCATAGCCCTTGGCGACCAGCGCCACACCGCTTGCGCCATCCGGCAGGTGGTAGGGATAGGACCCCAGATCGACCGTCGGGAATGTTTTCTGCAGCGTAGCCAGATCGGCGGCGAAATCGCCTTCCTTCAGGCCTGCGGCATGCCAACTGGCGGAAACGAGCGGCGCGCCCTTTTCCAGTTGCGGTACCAGCCACGTGACCATCGATGCAAAGATCGACGGTACGCCGGCCATGACATGGACATTGCCGATGCTGAAGCCGGGTGCCACGGATACCGTGTTGAGGATCGGCGTGGAGCCTTCCGGAAGATAGGCCATGCGCTGGCGGGCCGTGTTGAAACGGTCCGCACCTAGTGCTGCTTCCAGCAGGCGGAAGCTTTCCTCATGCCGGACCAGTGGCGCACCCATGGCCGTTGCGACGCATTCGGCCGTGATGTCGTCATGTGTCGGCCCGATGCCGCCTGACGTGAAAACGATGTCGAATGTCGCGCTGCATTCGCGGACCGTCCGCACGATCCGGTCTTCGATGTCGGGAATGACCCGCACTTCCATGAGCCGGATGCCCTGCGCATTGAGTGCCTGGGCCAGAACCTGCGTATTGGCGTCCTGCGTGCGCCCTGAGAGGATCTCGTTGCCGATGACGAGAAAACAGGCAGTTTTTTGAAGCATCTGTCCGCTCCTGATAGTCTTCGCCACAGAACGTAACGGCTCGCCTCGCGTTGTCGAGGACAAACCCGCTCCGGACTTTCGTTTTCATCAGGAGGAACCATGACCAGCATCCCGCTTCACCAGCCCGAATGCATTCTCGATCTGCGCGCGACGCTGGGGGAGGGGCCTGTCTGGATTGAGGGCGAAAAAAGCCTGTATTTTGTGGATATCCCGGAAGCGAAGATCCATCGCTTCACACCTGCCAGTCGTGCCCATCAGACATGGTCCGCGCCGGACCGTGTGGCGTTTCTGCTTCCTGTCGCGGATGGGACATTTCTGGCCGGGATGCCGGACGGCCTGCGCCGCTTCGACCCGCGCAACGGCGGCCTCTCCGAGCATACGATCGTGGAAGCCGAGAAGCCCCGCAACCGGCTCAATGATGGCTGTGTCGATCCGCAGGGGCGTGTCTGGTTTGGCACCATGGACGATGGTGAGGAGAACCCGTCCGGTTCGATCTATCGCGTCGTTCACGACGGCAAGGGGCTGAACATCACCCATCACGACGAAGGCTATACCGTCTCCAACGGTCCCGCCGTCTCTCCGTGCGGCAAGGTGCTGTATGTCTGCGACAGCCCGGAACAGACGATCTACGCTTTTGACATCAAAGCGGATGGCGATCTCGCAAACGAGCGTGTCTTCGCCCAGCTGGAGCACGGCTATCCCGATGGGATCGTGACCGACAGTGAAGGGACCATCTGGTGTGGTACCTGGGGTGGGGGCCGTGTGGCGCGTTTCAAATCCGATGGTACGGAACTGCCGCCGATTCCCATGCCCGTCACGAATGTCACGAAAGTCGCTTTCGGTGGCGAGGACCTGAAAACGGTTTTCGTGACGACCGCGCGCAAGGGACTGGACGCAGAGACGCTGGCGAAAGAGCCGCAGGCCGGCTCTCTGTTCGCCTTCCGCACGGATGTTGCGGGCGTTCCGCAGCAGGTCTTCCGCCTGAACGGCTGACCTAGCCCAGAAGCTCCTGCAGAAGCGGGATCAGGGGAAGGTCAGGATCGGGCATGGCATAGCGGCCGAGATCGGCGGCCGCGACCCATTCCAGCGTCTGGCCTTCGCGCGGGGTGGGAACACCCCGCCAGCGCCGCACCACGTAAAGCGGCATCAGCAGATGGAACGGCCCGGCGTTTTCGCTGACGAAGGTGAAGGGCGCCAGACAGGCCCCCGTCAGATCCAGACCCAGCTCCTCGCGCATTTCCCGGATCAGCGCCTGTTCCGGCGTCTCATCCCGTTCGACCTTGCCGCCGGGGAACTCCCAAAGTCCCGCAAGACGTTTCCCTTCCGGACGCTTGGCAAGAAGGATCCGCCCCTGCGCGTCGAGCAGGGTAGCCGCTACGACCAGCAATGTCCGGGGTTTGGGCGGTTCGGCGACGACCGGAGTGACCTCAGCCGAGGGTGGAGCGGGGGCCTCGACTGGTTCCTGCGTCTTGGCGAGGAACGTTGCGCGCGGCAGTTCGAACAGATCGATTGGACAGTCCTGTCCGCGCGAGACGAAACGTCGGCTGGAGGTTCCCGTCTTCACAAAGCCGAGCTTTCCCAGAACCGCTGCTGACGCGACATTGTCCTGCGCGGCATCTGCCGTGATCTTTTCCAGTCGCAGAACCGTCAGTCCCCATTCAACGACGCGCTGACCCGCCTGCGTGGTCAGGCCCTGCCCCCATTCCGTGGGGGCTAGCCAGTATCCGAGCGAGCCGGAACGCCGGTCATCGGAGAGCACGAGCGCGATCGCCCCCAGAAGCGCTCCGTCACGGGTCATGGCAAAATGATGCGCGCTGCCCTGGGCGCTGTCGCGACGGGTGGAGTCGATCCATTGCTCCGCCAGTTCGCGGGGATAGGGGAAGGGCAGGCGACTGAGCATCCGGACGACGCTCCAGTCATTGATGAGACGATGGATTGCCGGGGCGTCACCCGGCTGCAGGGAGCGCAGAACGAGTCTCCCTGCCTTGAGTTCCGGTGTCATGTCAGGACGAAGACACCTGGTTGCCCGCCGGCTTGTCGGCCGGAACGCCACACCGGGCCAGAAGCCTGCGAAGCATGTTGATGACCGGGAAGACTTCCTGGTTGTGGTCGCCGCCCAGTTCGTTCCAGGCCGCCTGTTCCAGCTCCACGATGTCCCGGTCTTCCTTGAAGATCCGCTCCGTGAACGCGACGAGGAACGGCCAGGCGATGTCGAGAACCAGCTTCGCCTTCGGGCGGCGGATCGACAGCAGCCCGAACACGCGGCAGGTCTTCTCTTCAGCATCCTGCGGCACGTACACGATCCACAGATCCATGACCGGCGGCTCGTCACCAGTTGCGATGCGCAGCGTCTGGTACGGATATTCCGTCCGGATCGTCATGACGTCCTTATGGGCGTATTTCTCGCTCGCGTCGCGACGTTCGCCGAAGATGAACGTCTCGCCCCAGGGCTGCTTGCCACCGGTGCGGGCGAAGCTGTAGCGCGCCTCGACCAGCGTGGGCTCGTCTCTACCGCCGAGGAAACGCGGCTTCATCTGGCCCATCTGCTTCATGTGCATGAACTGATGGTTCATATCCATCAGGTTCTCATGCATGAAACTGTAATGGCAGGCGACTGTCTCACCGAAACGGCGGGTCTTGTATTCGGGGTTGCCCACCGAGCCCAGTTGCGGGAAGGGCGTGCTCTCGGCTTTTGCCGGATCGCCCGGGAAAATGAAGATCAGCCCGCCTTCCTCGCGGCACGGATAGGTCCGCACGCCGTTGGGAAGCTTGCCCTTGCCCAGATATGGCACGTCGATGCAGCGGCCCGAACGGCCATAGGCCCATCCGTGGTAGCAGCACTGGACCGCTTCACCACTCACCTTGCCAAGGCTGAGCGGAACCTGCCGATGAGCACAGCGGTCTTCCAGCGCAAACACGTTGCCGTCCATGGGGCGCACGAGCGCGATCGGCTGGCCGGCATAGCGCGTGCCGATGGTCTTTCCGCGTTTGAGCTCGCGTGACCAGGCGACCGGATACCAGTAGTCGGGATTGGACAGAACGCGCCGGAGATCCCCGGTCTTGCGGACCACATCTTCCACAGGAGAATATTCACCGATATCCGGGGCGATGACCCGATCGGTGTCCGGAGATGTGCTTTCGACAGTAGCAGAAGAGGCAGAAATAGTCTGCGACATGAGTATCCTGATCCGTGATGAAACCGCGACGTCGTCTTGTTGGGCATCAGCCTAACAGGCAAAGCCCCACCACAGGAAGAGATCATTCTTCACGGCCGCAGCGCGTCTTTCCCGCAACATGCGGCACAAAAACCATTTTTTTCGTGTCATTGAAACATCATCTGGCAATGCTGGCGCTTTTCGGGCGATGCAGGCACGTTTAGGAGACCGCTTCCCAAAGTTCATAAATCCCAGATTCCGGAGTTTCGGCCACGGTGCGAACCAGATCCCTGCTTCTTTCCTCCATCGCACTGTTTGCAGTCCGTCAGTCAGCACTGGCCGCAGGTCACCAGCCTCTTCCGGCAGCCGACGATGCGGCGGCGGTCACGGCCCATGCCCGCACCCATGCGGCATCGCGCCATGCCGGAAACGCCGCTCCGGTCGCGGGAGCCAAAAACACGCCGCTCCGGAATACGTCTGCACGCCATAAGGTCGAGACGCTGGAATCCCGTGCAACGGAAAGTGTCGCTGTTACCGGCCGTCAGCTGACCGGGCGCGATGCCGAGCAGGCCGTCTCCAAGGCCATCATGCGCCAGTATGTTCCGGGAACCAGCGCCTACAAGATGCTGGATCGCACGCCGGGCGTGAGCTTCTCGTCCACCGATCCGTTCGGAATCGACAGCTTCGGCGCCAATCTCTACGTCCGCGGCTTCTTCATGAACCAGATGGGCGTCACGGTGGATGGCGTTCCCCTGAACGATCAGACGTACCAGTCCGTCAGTGGCATGAGCCTCGCCTCCGCCATCATCCCCGACGACATCCAGTCCATGCGCATGTCGCAGGGTGCAGGTTCGGTCGAACTGCCCTCGACCAACACGCTGGGCGGCACGATCCAGATCGGTTCCTCGGACCCCGAGGACAAGCGTGGCGGCAAGGTCAGCCAGTCTTTCGGCAGCTACGGGTCGTATCGCACCTATGTCCGTCTGGACTCCGGCAAGCTGAACCCGACCGGCACGAAGTTCTACACGTCCTATGCCCGCACCGATGAAGGCATGTGGATGGGGAGCGGCGACCAGTTCATGCAGCAGGTCGATGCCAAGCTCGTCCAGCCGATCAATGAACGCAGCCGCATGTCGGCTTTCTTCAACTGGTCCAGCCTGGCGCAGTGGAACTACCCGGATACGTCCATCGGCATCCTGAAGAACCTCGGTTGGCGCACACCACATCTCTATCCGAATTATGGTCTGGCTTACGGGATTGCCAACGGGACGAGCCCGCTGCCGGCCGGTTACGGGAATGTACCGGGTATCGATGGCTCAAATATCGCCATGTATGACGGTGGCCAGGCTGAAACCAACTATATGGGCGGTCTGCATTTCGACCTCGCCCTGAACGATCACCTGACCTGGAACACCACGATCTACGGTCACAGCCAGACCGGCTATTACAGCTATACGGATTCGGACGATCCCTCACCGAATGGGGCGCCATTCTCCGAAGAGGTCTGGCAGAACCGTCAGGAGCGTTACGGTCTCGACACCAGCCTGCGTTACAAGTGGGGCCGTCATACTTTCGAGGGGGGCGTCTGGTACGAGAACAACAACCAGCAGGCAGGCCTGTTCAATTATCAGGAACCGCTTCTGGGGCAGGGTGCGCCGCTCAAGGCCGTGGGTCCTTATGACGTTTACGGCCCGGCCTTCCTCGAAGGCTACAACTTCCAGTGGACCACGAACGTCATGCAGTTCCACCTGCAGGACAGCATCCAGCTCGCCCAGGGCCTGACGCTGCATGCCGGCTTCAAGTCCATGACCGCGACAACTTCCGGCGGTGCGCAGTACAACAACTCCGACTGGACGGGGGCCGATGCTCTGCCGAATGGTTCTCTGACCGCCTCACAGGCCTTCCTGCCGCACGTCAATCTGGACTGGCACATCAACCGTCACCACGAGATCTATGTGGACGTGGCGGAGAATATGCGCGCCTATGAGGTCTCGGCCTATGGCGTCGCGAACTCGGTCTATTCCGTGCAGGATCAGGCTACGTTCCAGGCCCAGAAAAAGTCCCTCGAACCGTCCAAGGCCTGGGTCTATCTTGGCGGCTATCGCTATACGTCCAAGTATCTTCAGGCGAACGCCACCGTCTATCACGCCAGCCTGATTCACCCGATCCTGGCGGCTGCGGTCGGCTCCCTGACCAATCCGGTCTCGCAGGTCATCGATTTCGGCCATATTTCCATGACCGGTGCGAATGGTGACATCACCCTCACCCCGATCGACGGCCTGAGCATCAGCAACAATCTGAGCTACAACAAGGGCACGTACGACCGAAATGTCGACACGGTTGGCGGCTATTACGCCCTGGCTGGCAAGAACATCGTCAATTACCCGGCCTGGATGTACAAAGCAGCGATTGCCTATAGCTGGAAGGGCATGACCGCCCATTTCGATGCGAATTACTACAGCCGCCGTTATTACAGCTTCATGAACGACACTTCGATCGGTGGATACTGGTTGGCCAATGCGGGTGCACAGTACCGTTTCGGCAAGCTGAGCGTTCTCAAGGACGTCACGGCAAGCTTCAACGTCTATAACCTGTTCAACACCAAATACATTTCCATGATGGGTGAGAACGACAATCCGGCCGTGGGCGACTACCAGTCCATGGAACGCGGCGCCGTTCGCGAGTTCTTCGGAACCATCAGCGCGTCGTTCTGACCGGGGGAAGAGGCAGGCGGTTTCGGATGCCTGATGCCTGCCTTCATCGTTAGGAGAAAGCTGGCAAAGCTGCCGGGTCAGGGTCGTCGGCGTTCTGTCCCGTCAGACATGCGCGGGCTGCACTCACAACACGCCTGCTTCGTCTCACTGTGCGTCGGAACAGGTGCCGCAGAACGAGAATATTTTTTCCTATTCCCGTCAGCAGCATCGCGAATGCAAGGCTGGATGCCGCTTCGACGAAGGACATAACTTCAAAACTGGTAGCGAAACCAAGAACATCCGGAGCCATCTGTAGGCTTGCGGCAAAACCATCATGGCCCAGTAGCCACGTGGCACAGCCCACAAGCAGAATAGTTCCCAGCGCAAGAATGCCTGCAGTGTAGGGAAACTCTCTCACCCATCTGACGGGACGTGTCACAAGCCGATCACGACAGATTTTGCCGATAGATGTATCTGGAGCCGCATAAGCCAGAAAAAATGCGGCGATTATCATCAGGATGATCATATTGCTACTCTCGTGCGTTCAACGTCTTGTGCGAGCACAAACAGCCCTGAAATTCAGGCATCCTGTTCGGGGGTTACACCCAGTTCGGCGCTCAGATCGCTGATGAACTGCGAGGCCACACGACCGGATCGGCTGCCGCGCGCCATGGCCCATTGCAGGGCTTTCCGGCGGAGCTCATCGCGCGGAACCGGCAGCTTGTAATAAGCCGCATACGCTTCGACGATCGCCAGATAATCATCCTGCGTTGCGCCATACAGCCCGATCCACAGACCGAACCGGTCCGAAAGCGAGACCTTTTCCTCAATGGCTTCCGACGGGTTGATCGCACTGCCCGTCTCGTTCTCGATCATGTCCCGCGGCATCAGATGACGCCGGTTCGATGTCGCATAGATCAGGACGTTCTCGGGACGCCCCCCGATACCACCGTCCAGCACGGATTTAAGCGACTTGTAATCCGCGTCCTGGCTCTCGAAGGAAAGGTCATCGCAGAACAGGATGCAGCGCCGCTTCGTGGTGCGCAGGACGGCCAGCAGCTTCGGCAGCGAAGACAGTTCGTCGCGCTGGATCTCGATCAGTGCGAGTGTTCCACCGCCCTTCGCCCGCTGCTCCTCGTTCACGGCCGCGACCGACGCCTTCACCAGCGAGGACTTGCCCATCCCGCGCGCGCCCCAGAGCATCACGTTGTTGGCGCTGAAGCCTTCCGCGAAATGCCGGGTATTGGTCATGACCTGATCCATCTGCCGCTTCACGCCCTGAAGTAGCGAGAGCGGCACACCCGAAACTTTCTCCACCGGGGTCAGAACGCCCAGAGCGGCCTGCCACAGAAAGGCGTCGTGTTTATGCAGGATGTCCGCATTCGGCGGGGGCGGGCTCATCCGCTCCAGACTGTCGGCAATACGTTCGAGAACACTGAGCAGGGCATGGTCGGTCATGGAAAACGGTCCCGAAACGAAAGGAGTTGAGATCAAAAGACATCGGCGCCGTGCTTGACGGGCAGCCCCCGGACGATATGGTCCCCGCCAGCTTCACTCAAGACTGGACCCTTACATCCATGAGCAGTCTGTTCATTTCTTCCGCCCAGGCCGCCGATGGTGGTGGCCTGCTGTCCAATCCGCAGGTGCTTCAGTTCGCCCCGATGATTTTCATCTTCGTGGTGTTCTATTTCCTGCTGATCCGTCCCCAGCAGCAGCGCGCCCGCAAGCTGCGTGACGAGCAGGGCTCCCTGCGTCGCGGTGACCGGATCGTGACGGCAGGCGGCATTGTCGGTGTCGTGCAGGCCACCCGTGACGACAGCGACGAAGTGGATGTCGAGATCGCCCAAGGCGTGCGCGTGAAGATCGTCCGCAGCACGATCACGAACATCATGCCGCGTGACAAGCCCGCCAACGATTCCTGATCCGGTCTTCCAAAAGGTCCGTTCATGAAAAACGCCCCGCCCGGAAAACCGGACGGGGCGTTTTTTTATTCTGATGAACCCGGAAGGGATCAGGCAGACTTCAGTTCGGCTTCCGCGAACTCGTAGTTGGCGAGCTTGTCCAGATAGTTCGTGATGTAATCCGGACGGCGGTTACGGAAATCGAGGTAATAGGCGTGTTCCCACACGTCGAGGCCCAGCAGTGCCTTGCCCTGACCTTCGGCCAGCGGGTTGGAACCGTTTGCCGTCTTCGTGACAGCCAGCTTGCCGGACTTGTCCAGCACCAGCCAGGCCCAGCCCGAACCGAACTGCGTCGTGGCAGCCTGCTTGAAGAGCTTCTTGAACTCTTCGACGGAACCGAAGTCCTCAGCGATCTTCTTTTCCAGGCCGGTCGGGATCTGACCGCCCTTGGGGGACAGGTTCTTCCAGAACAGGATGTGGTTCCAGTGTTGGCCTGCATTGTTGAAGACCGGAGCGATCTCGGGCTTGCCGTAGGAGAACGCGATGATCTCCTCAAGCGTCTTGCCAGCCAGTTCCGGCTTGCTCTCAACGAAACCGTTCAGCGCCGTGACATAGGCCTGATGGTGCTTGTCGTGGTGCAGTTCCAGCGTTTCCTGGCACATGCCGGCACCGGCGAGGGCGTTTTCTGCGTAGGGCAGGGGGGGAAGTTCGAAAGCCATGATGTCACTCCTTGGCAGAATAAGACGAGGTGACCGCCCTCAGGGGCGGCCGCTCCCGCATATCGTTCTCATTTATGGGGAAGATTGGCAACGCTGTGTTCCATCGCACCGATGAGGGCCGAGTAGTCCTCATTCGCATGCAGACGGTTTGAAAGAGCCAGCGCCTGATCCGCAACCGCCATACCGGGCATGAATGCCCCGACCTTGCGTCCGGCATCCAGCAGCAGTCCCATATCCTTGGACATGAGGCGCGTCGGGAACTGGGACGGGAACTCGCGGTTCTGGCCCATCTTCAGCTTGCGCTTGTGATGAGGGCTGACGACGGCCACCTGCTGAAGCGTATCGAATACGACATCGCGATCCAGCCCCGCTGCCAGACCGTAGGACACGCCTTCCGCGATGACATTGAGCGTAGCCCCCATGACGCCGTTCACGACCAGCTTCAGCCGCGCCGCCGAACCGGCAGGACCGGCGTGGATCGTCAGCTTGCCGATGACGTCCAGCACCGGCTGCGCACGCTTGACCGTCGCCTCATCACCGCCCACGAGCATGACCAGATCGCCGGTCTCGGCTTCAGGCGTGCTGCCGGACATGGGGGCATCAAGCAGCGAGAACCCATGTTCGATAGCAAGGCTGGCAAAGACGTCGGCCTGATCGGGGGAGACGGTGGAGGTATCGAGAACGAGCTTGCCGGGTGTCAGGGCCGCAAGTGCTCCGTTCTCGCCATGCAGGGATTCGTTTTCCGCCGCATCGTTGGGCACACAGAAGATGATGATCTCGGCAGCTTCGGCAATCGCACGGGGCGAGGGGAGCATTTCGGTCTCGTCCTTGCCGCCCGACGGGGCATAAGCCACCACCGGATAACCGGCTTTCCGAAGATTGGCCCCCATACGCTGGGCCATGGCGCCATAACCGATAAAACCGATCTTTGGACTGGACATGGAAACTGGCTCCTTGTGATGCGTTGCAACAGATTCACGCATCATAGGTGCCAGAGTTTCGCAGAGTCCGGAAATTGATCATGGCGCTTTTTCGCTATCCCCGCCCCCTGCCGTCCGAAATCACGCCGAGGGAGATGTATCTCTCGCGACGCAGCCTCATCGGCGGTGCGGCAGCGCTGGGCGCAGTTTCCGCCACTGCTGACGCAGCAACACTCCAGACACATCCAGGGCCATATTCGGGAAACCTTACGCCCACGCCACACGAAGACGTGACGCATTACAACAACTTCTATGAATTCGGCATGGGCAAGGTTGACCCCGCGACTCAGTCGCAGGCTTTCCATCCTCTGCCGTGGACGCTCGAAATCACCGGCCTCGTTCGCAGGCCGGTCCGCCTGGATGTGGAGCAGCTTCTACGCTCCCCGGCGATTGAGGAACGCATCTACCGCATGCGCTGCGTAGAGGCGTGGTCCATGGTCATCCCCTGGGATGGTATCCCGCTTGCCACGCTGCTGAAGGATGCTGATCCCGATCCTCGCGCCACGCATGTCGCTTTCGAAAGCATCGTGCGGCCCTCCGAAATGCCCGGTCAGAACGAGGCGCTCTCTGGAATCCAGTGGCCTTATGTTGAGGGACTGCGTCTGGACGAAGCCATGAACCCGCTGACCCTTCTAGCGCTGGGCATTTACGGTGAGACCCTGCCGAACCAGAACGGTGCGCCCCTGCGTCTGGTCGTCCCCTGGAAATATGGGTTCAAGGGGATCAAGTCGATCCAGCGCATCCGCCTGCTGGACCACGAGCCTCCGACAACATGGAACAGGCTCGCTCCTGACGAATACGGCTTCTACGCCAACGTCAATCCGCAGGTCGATCATCCCCGCTGGAGCCAGGCGACCGAGCGGGTCATCGGCGCCCATTCCCTGTTCGGCGCCACGCGGCAGCCGACCCTGATGTTCAATGGTTACGGGGAGCAGGTCGCAGATCTTTATCGTGGCATGGATCTGCGGAAAAACTTCTGATGCCGGCACGCCCCCCGCCTGCCGTTTCAGAGATACCCGGCGTCCTGAAACGGCACTGGCGCCTGGTTCTGTATCCGGTCGGCATGATCCCGGCCGTGTGGCTCGTCTGGCAGGGGCAACATGGCGCGCTCGGTGTCGATCCCGTCAATGTCTTTGAACGCTCACTGGGTCTCTGGGCGTTCCGGTTCCTGCTGGTCTGCCTCGCCCTTGTGCCGCTGAGGCGTTTCACAGGCCTGAACCTGCTCCGATATCGGCGCCTGACGGGCCTGCTGGCGTTTTTCTATGCCAGTCTGCACCTGCTGGCCTATGTCGGCCTCGATCATGGTTTTGACTGGTCAGTCCTGTGGGTGGACATGACGCACCGCTATTTCGTCATTCTGGGAATGAGTGCGCTCGTCCTGCTCATTCCGCTTGCCCTCACGTCCAATGCCCTGTCTATGCGTCTGCTCAAGCGGCGATGGAAGTTTCTGCATCGGCTGATCTATCCCGCAGCAATTCTGGCGGGCATCCACTTTTTCCTGTCCTTCAAGACCCTGAACAGTGTGTCCGCTCCTTATCTCGCAGCCGTGGCCCTGATTCTGCTGAGCCGTTTCCTGCCGCGGTCACGGATAGGAAACGGGACCTAGTCACAAGGCAGGCTGCTCAGGCTGCCGGCCGCAGGGCCGCGCGGATTTTCGGAGAGAGTTCCGTTAGGGCCGAGCGCCGCTGCGTCAGCATGTCAGCTGGAATGGGGCGGGTCGGGAAGTGACACCCATCCGCCAGAAGCAACCCGTCCGGCAGATGGGTGATTTCGCCGGGCCGGAAATCAAGCCGCGAAAGCGGAATTCCGCATGCCCCGAGCACGGCGATATGCGCGCTGATTCCAAGCGTCAGGACCAGTTTGAGCCTGTGCATGTTCTGCAGTTCAGTGCACAGGGCCTCGCTGCACTCCTCAAGTTCGGAAGGAAGGGCCAGCGGCTGGGGAGAGAGGGGCTGCATCACGGTGGTGACGCGCCCCACGATCGCGTCCGGCGATGCGGGCGCTGCATCGAAAACGATAGTGTTGGCCCGCAGAAAGGAGCCCAGAGTCTCCACGGCGTCTTCCGGATCAAGGCACACGATCAGCATCTCGGCTGAAAGAGGCCCAATTCCTGAGCGCCCCCCTTCCGAAGCGGGAAGAGGCGGCGGCGGGGAAGCGGTCGGTCCGGTAGAAGCCCGAGGTGTCATGAATCGCTGGTCTCGTCACTGTTGATGTCGGCAGGATGACGGACAGGTCCCTGTCTGGGGGGATTGCGCGGTTCCGCCTGACGGCGCGTGAACGAAGGCGCAATGTCGGCCAGTTCCACGAACAGGTCAGCCTGACGGCGCAGGTCGTCCCCGATCATGGGGGGCGTCGAGCGCATCGAGGAAATGACCGTGACCCGGACCCCGCGCGCCTGTACCGCTTCCACGGCGCGTCGCAGGTCGGAATCACCGCTTACGATCACGGCATGATCGAGGCGGCCGGCCTGCTCCAGAAGATCCACTGTCAGTTCGACATCCATGTTTCCCTTGATACGCCGTCTTCCTGAATGATCCGTAAACTCCCGGGCATTTTTCAGCACGAGGTGATAGCCGTTATAGGCCAGCCAGTCGGTCAGGGGACGAAGGGGGGAATAGTCGTCCGTTTCGGGCATTGCGGCGTAATAGAAGGCACGCTGGAAAAGGCACTGGCTTTCAAACAGGTTGCGCAGGCTGCGGAAGTCGACTTCAAACCCCAGATTGCGGGCTGCGTGATGGAGGCTGGCGCCGTCGATGAAAAGGGCTGTGCGTTCGTTCTGGCGCAGAAGCATAATGGTAATCCTGGTATGTAAAATATGTTTCCCTGTACGACAGGGGCAGAGGCTGCCTTCCAGCTGCGAACGAGCTTGGATGCACTCAGGTTCAATTCCGGAGGTGAGGCAGGTGCGGATTGCAATCGCATGAACCGCATGTTATTGCCAGCATTCTCTCTTATTTTATTCCTAGTCTTACCCGAAGGGGGCCTGTCGCATGGCGCGCGTAACCGTCGAAGATTGCATCGAGAAGGTTCCTAACCGTTTCGAACTGGTTCTGCTTGCTGCACAGCGTGCACGCGGCCTGTCGCGCGGTGAGGAAATCCGTCTGGATCGTGAAAACGACAAGAACACGGTCGTTGCCCTGCGCGAAATCGCCGAAGACAAGGTGAGCCTGCCGGTCCTGCGCGAAGGCATCATCCGCTCCTTGGCCCGTGCGCCGGAGCCGGAGCCCGTCGATGAGGAAGTGCTGGATCTCATCCCGACCGACCAGAACATCTTCGGTCTGCAGGATGTCTCCACCGAGGAAGAGCACGCCCACATGGCAGAGAACATGTCTGCTGACGAGGCTGCCGCGATCGAAGCTGAACTGGGTGGCCGGGGTCGTCGCTGATTTCTGCCCAATTCCACTGAAAGGGGGATATGCTTCATGCCTGATGCATCTTCCCCAACTGCGCCCCCGCCCGTAGCGAGCGGGGACTTCAAGCCGTCCATCGCCGGACTGCTCCGACGGATCGAAAGCTACGATCCGTCCGCTGATCTGACCCGGATCGAAGCTGCCTATGATGTCGCCGCCAATGCCCATAACGGGCAGCGGCGCGACAATGGCGATGCCTACATCACCCATCCCATTGCAGTTGCAAACATCCTCGCCGGTTTCCGCATGGATGCGACTTCGATCATGGTGGGGCTGCTTCACGATACCGTCGAAGATACGGGCGTTTCCTGTGATTCTCTTAAAGCCCGTTTCGGCGAGGATGTCGCGGCTCTCGTCGATGGCGTGACGAAGCTCACCCGGCTTGAACTCCAGTCCGATCGCACCAAACAGGCCGAGAACTTCCGCAAACTCGTTCTGGCCATGTCGCGGGATATCCGCGTTCTCATCGTCAAACTGGCCGATCGTCTGCACAACATGCGCACGCTGCATTACGTGCAGCGGACCGACCGCCGGCAGCGTATCGCCCGCGAGACGATGGATATCTATGCGCCTCTGGCCGAGCGCATCGGTATGGATCGCGTCAAGACGGAGCTTCAGAACCTTTCCTTCGCCCAGCTTGAGCCCGAAGCCGATGCGACGATCCGTGCCCGCCTGAACTTCCTGCGGGGGCAGGGGGCAGATGTCATCGAGCAGGTCCGCCAGGAATTGATGGCCCTGTGCGCCGAAAGCGGGATCGATAAGGTCGAAGTGACGGGGCGTGAAAAATCGCCCTATTCAATCTGGGAAAAAATGCAGCGCCGGAACGTGGCGTTTGAGCAGCTCTCGGACATCATGGCATTCCGTCTGCTCGTGCCTACACGCGACGCCTGCTACATGGCGCTCGGCGCGATCCACGGCGCCTATCCAATGATCGCCGGGCGCTTCAAGGATTACATCTCCACACCCAAGGCCAACGGATATCAGAGCCTTCATACCGGCGTGACCCTGCGTCATCCGCGCAATCAGAAGATCGAGGTCCAGATCCGGACCGCCGAAATGCACGATCTGGCTGAAAACGGCGTGGCCTCGCACTGGGCCTACAAGGAGCATGCGACACCGAGCGAGCGTGAAGCCGCGGCCCTGTCGTCTGCGTTCGGCGCGCCGACCCGCAAGCTCCGCTGGGTTCAGGATCTGCTGGAAATTCTCGAGGACAGTCAGGCTCCCGACGAGTTCCTCGAAAACACCAAGCTTGAACTTTATCAGGATCAGGTTTTCTGCTTTACCCCCAAAGGGCAACTGATTTCCCTGCCGCGTGGCGCAACGCCCGTCGATTTTGCCTATGCGGTGCACAGTCAGGTTGGCGATACCTGTGTGGGCGCGAAGGTCAATGGTCGCCTGATGCCTCTGCGGCACGAGCTACAGAACGGCGATCAGGTCGAGATCATGACGGCCCGTGGCGGCACGCCGTCACCGTCCTGGGAGCGCTTTGTCGCAACCGGCAAGGCTCGCGCCCGTATCCGGCGTTTCGTGGCGCAGCAGCAGCGTCAGGTCCATCTCGACAATGGGCGTGCCGCCATCGCCAAGGCGTTCCGTCAGGAAGGCGTGGACGGTTCCGAAAAAGTCCTCGATGGGATTCTCAAGGAACTGCGTCAGGCTTCGGTGGAAGACCTGTACGTCTCGGTCGGAAACGGTCAGCTCGGTCCCAAGGATGTGGTCAATACGGCCTATCCGGAGCTGCGTCAGAGCGTCCGCGCGCCGAGAATGGTGCCCGGGCTTTCTCCACGTTTCGGCCAGTCCCTCATGCTCGGCGCAGGGCATGCCGGCTCCAAGAATACGGCGGCCCATTCGGGAAGCACGATCAAGGGAATCGGCTCGGGCATCGCCATCAGCTTTGCCGGCTGCTGCCGCCCGCTGCCGGGTGATCCGATCGTCGGGATCATTGCTCAGGGCAAGGGTGTCACGATCCATCGTCGTGGCTGCCAGAACCTGTCCAGTTTCGCCGATACGCCCGAGCGTTTCCTGGAAGTGGACTGGGACTACGAGGCTCTCGGTCGCCGTCAGGGCGCCGAGCCCTATACGGCCCGCCTGTCGGTCGTGGCCGCTAACGAACCCGAGGTTCTTGCAACGCTCACCAACGTGGCCGCCAAGCACAATGGCAGTGTCATTAACCTCAAGATCGTGAACCGTCAGCTCGATTTCATGGAAATTCTGGTCGATCTTGAAGTGAAGGACCTGCGTCACCTCTCGTCCATGATCGCGGCGTTCCGGACAGCGGTGGGCGTCATGCAGGTCGAGCGCGCCAAGGGATGACGCCATGATCCTCGGCATGGGGACGGACCTGTGCATGATTTCGCGCATTGAAAAAAGCGTCGAACGCTTTGGGGACCGTTTCCTGAATCGCGTTTTTACCGAAGCCGAGCGTGCCTATGCTGATCGTTTCGCGGGGGCTGCGCGCATGGGGAGCTATGCGAAGCGCTGGGCGGCCAAGGAAGCCTGCGCCAAGGCTCTGGGAACAGGCTTCGCGAACGGGGTCCTGCTTCAGGATATCGGAGTCTGCAACGGCCCGGGCGGGGCGCCGGAACTCCTGCTTTCAGGCGGGGCGGAAGAAGCCCTGAAGCGCCTGACCCCGCCAGGGCAGGGAGCCCAGCTGCTCGTTAGTATGAGTGATGATCCGCCCTTTGCTCTTGCGCAGGTCATCATACAATCCGTCCCCTTGGTGGGTGTGCAGTCCGCTCCGCAATCATGCGTACGGATTGAACCGCTCGCCAATGCCGCCAAGCTGCGTTAAGAGCGTCTCATGACCAAGGAGAACAGGCCCGTGCAGGGTTCAGAAAGTGCCGGCGACAAGCCCGCGCGCCGCGAAGAGACGCTTGGCGAAAGCATCCGCTATTTCTGCGTGCTGCTGCTGGCCGTATTTGCCGTGCGATCCCTCGTGGTGGAGCCTTTCAACATCCCGTCCGGCTCGATGATCCCGACGCTGCAGATCGGCGATTTCGTTCTGGTCTCGAAGTTCAGCTACGGCTATTCGCGCTTCTCGTTTCCGTTCTCGCCGAATGTCTTCAGCGGCCGGATTCTGGGTTCTGAACCCCATCGCGGCGACGTTGCGGTCTTCCGTTTCACGCGTGATACGTCCGTGGACTATATCAAGCGCATCATCGGCCTGCCCGGCGACCATATCCAGGTCACGGGCGGCAAGCTGATCCTCAATGGTATCGAAGTCCCCCGCACGGCGCTCGGTCACTACGAAGTGCTGGACGAGAACAACCGTCTCCTCAGTGGCGACCGCTATCGCGAAAGCCTCCCGGGAAGTGCGGGTCGTCCCACAGTCGAGCATGACATCCTCAAGCTGACGGATGAGGGATTCGCCAACGACACGCCCGAATATGTCGTGCCGGAGGGCTCCTTTTTCGCCATGGGCGATGACCGTGATGACAGTGCCGACAGCCGTTTTCAGGGCGATGGTCCCGATGATCTCGGCTTTGTCCCGATGCAGAACCTTGTCGGTCGCGCGCCCATCGTTCTGTTCTCCATGGATATGCGTCACCCTGCCTGGCAGTTCTGGTACTGGCCGACCGAGATCCGCTGGAACCGCTTCCTGCATTCCGTCACATGAAACTTTCCCACACAGAAGCCCTGGCCTCGATGCAGGCTGCCCTGGGGCATAACTTCAAGAAGCCCGAACTGCTGAGCGAGGCCCTGACGCACCGTTCTGCCGTTTCCGGGCGCGACCCGCGTCGTGCCCGCCGGAACCAGCGCCCCAAGGGCAGCGGATCGAACGAACGCCTCGAATTCATCGGCGATCGCGTCCTTGGCCTGTTGATGGCCGAGTGGCTGCTGGAGCGGTATCCGGACGAGCAGGAAGGGGCCCTCGGTCCCCGTCACGCCCATCTGGTATCGCGAACCGTGCTGGCCGAAATCGCCGATCAGGTCGGTCTTTCGGCCTCGCTCCAGATTTCCCCGCATGAGGAAGATGCCGGCATCCGGCGTCTGTCCAGCATCCGTGCGGACGCAATGGAAGCCCTTCTCGGTGCGCTGTATCTCGATGGCGGTCTGGAACCGGCCCGTCGTGTGGTGCACCAGTACTGGCAGGCCCGCATCGAAAGCGCCGACCGGCCCCACAAGGAGCCCAAGACGCTGCTGCAGGAATACATGCTCTCGCAGGGGCTGCCGCTTCCGCATTACGAACTCCTGTCTTCGGACGGTCCGTCACATGCGCCGGTCTTTCGCGTCAGCGTCACGACCATGGGGCATACGGGAACGGGAGAAGCCGGCAGCAAGAGGCTGGCAGAAAGCGCAGCGGCAACCGCCCTGCTGAAACACCTCGGTCAGAATGTGGCGTCCTGAGATGTCATCAACAAAGGATCAGAACATGACCACGCGCTGCGGTTTCGTGGCTCTCGTCGGCGCCCCGAATGCGGGGAAATCCACCCTGCTCAACCGGATTGCCGGAGCCAAGCTGTCCATCGTCAGCCCCAAGGCCCAGACGACCCGTTTCAGGACGCTCGGCATCGTCATGCAGGACAATGCCCAGATCATCCTCGTGGACCTGCCCGGCATCTTCAAGCCGCGCCGTCGCCTCGACCGGGCGATGGTCAACGCGGCCTGGTCCGGCTCGCAGGACGCGGATCTGACCCTGCTGCTGGTGGATGCAAAATCCGGCCTGCGCGAGGATGTCCGCGAGATCATCGCCAAGCTGGCCGAAAGCAAGAACCGCATCTGGCTCGTTCTGAACAAGACGGATCTCGTCGAGCGCGGTGAACTCCTGCCTCTGACGCAGGAAATCAGCGGTCTCATCAATGTCGAGCACGTCTTCATGTTGAGCGCCCGTTCGGGCGAGGGCGTGAGCGATCTGATGGCCCGTCTGGCTGCCGAACTGCCTGAAGGCCCGTTCCTCTATCCCGAAGATGACCTGACGGACCTGCCGGACCGTCTGCTCGCTGCCGAGCTGGTCCGTGAGCAGATCTTCATGCAGACGCATGAGGAAATTCCCTATCAGGCCACTGTCGAGACCGAGAGCTTCAAGGAGCGTCCGGACGGATCGGTGCGGATCGAGGTGACGATTTACGTCTCCCGTCCCGGGCACAAGGCCATCCTGATCGGGGAGGGTGGTCACAAGATCAAGTCCCTCGGCGCACGGGCGCGGATGGAGCTTCAGGAGCTTCTGGACCGCAAATGCCATCTTTTCCTGAACGTCAAGGAACGTGCGGGATGGGACGAGGAAAAGGCCCGGCTGCGCGCCATTGGTCTGGACGACTGAAAAAGACAGGTGCCGGAGCGTTTGAAATCCGGCATCCTGACATCGCTTGTTCCAATCCCGCCACGTCTGTATGACAGGCGCACGTCAAGACACATCCAGCCAGAGACGGGCATGATGACCGAAAATCGAGAACAGAGCCCCTCCTACAAACGCGTCCTGCTCAAGGTGTCCGGTGAGGCACTCATGGGCGACGGACCGTCAGGGGTAGACCCCGTAATGGTGGACATGGTTGCCGCCGATATCGCCGATGTGGTGGCTTCCGGAGTGGAAGTCTGCCTCGTCGTCGGCGGTGGCAACATCTTCCGCGGCCTTGCGGCCGCAGCCAAGGGCATGGACCGCGCGCAGGGTGACTATGCCGGCATGCTGGCGACCGTCATCAACGCGCTGATGCTGCAGAACGCGCTCGAGCGCCGCGGCATGGAAACGCGCGTCATGACCGCGATCCAGATGGCCGCCATTGCAGAGCCGTATATCCGCCGCCGCGCCGTGCGCCACATGGAAAAGGGCCGCGTCGTCATTTTCGCAGCCGGCACCGGCAATCCGTTCTTCACGACGGACACGGCCGCCGCTCTGCGCGCCAACGAGATGGAGTGCGATGCGCTCTTCAAGGGCACGCAGGTGGACGGCGTCTATTCCGCCGACCCGCGCCGCAACCCTGACGCCCAGCGCTATGATCGCCTGACCTATCTCGAGGTTCTGGCCCGCGACCTGAACGTCATGGATGCCGCGGCCATCAGCCTGGCGCGTGAAAACAGGTTGCCCATCGTGGTCTTCAACATGCATGCTCCCGGCTCCTTCGGGGCCGTGATGCGTGGGGAAGGGCTCTTCACAAAGATCATCGAAGCGGACTGATCTCCGCATTTTCAACGAAATCTTCAGGCTCTCTCCTGAAAACCACGTCGAACTGAAAGGAACAGCTCATGTCCGCTGCCCTGAATGACCTTCTCGCCGATCTGACACGCCGTATGGACGGTGCGATCGAAAGCCTGCGCCGGGACCTTTCGGGCCTGCGTTCGGGCCGGGCCAGCCCGAACCTTCTGGAGCCGGTGCGCGTCGAAGCCTATGGCTCGGAAGTTCCGCTGTCGCAGGTCGGTTCCATCGCCGTTCCCGAAGCCCGCATGCTGACGGTGTCGGTTTGGGACCGCACGGTTGTCGGCGCCGTCGAGCGTGCCATCCGTGACAGCGGGCTTGGCCTTAACCCGTCCACGGACGGTCAGACGGTTCGCGTTCCCATTCCGGCCCTGACCGAAGAGCGCCGTAATGAACTGGCCCGTGCAGCTGCCCGCTATACCGAAAACGGCAAGATTTCCGTGCGTGGCGTGCGTCGTGACGGTATGGAACAGACCAAGGCGCTGGAAAAGAAGAGCGAGATCAGTCAGGACGACATGAAGACCTGGACTGACGCCATCCAGAAGCTGACGGACCAGTACATCAAGAAGGTCGACGATATTTTCGCGGACAAAGAACGCGAGATCAAACAGGTCTGATTGCGCATTTGTCTGCAGGATCTCTTCCCCGTCACGACCGTATCGTCTCCTCTTCATCCGGAGGCGGCGTGAGCGTCGTTCCCGTCCATATCGCCATGATCATGGACGGGAACGGCCGCTGGGCCCGTGCGCGCAAACTCCCTGTGGCCGCAGGGCACCGTCAGGGTGCGGAATCCGTACAGCAATGTGTTCGCACGGCCATCCGTCAGGGTGTGCGATACCTGACGCTTTATGCGTTCTCTTCGGAAAACTGGCGCCGTTCCGCAGAGGAAGTCGGGGATCTGACATCTCTGCTGCGCTTCTATCTGCGTCACAAGATCAACGAGCTTCATGCCCAGGGCGTGCGACTGCGGATTATCGGTGAGCCCGAGCGCTTCGAGGGTTCCCTGCGCGAAGAACTGCGCCGCGCCGAAGCCCTGACGCTCCACAATACGACCCTGACCCTCACGCTCGCGCTGTCCTATGGTGGGCGCGCGGATATCGTGCAGGCCGCCCGCAGGCTGGCTGAAGACGCCGTTGCCGGCAAAATCGCGGCCGAGAGCATCAGCGAAGCCATGCTCGACGATGCGCTCCAGACTTCCGACATGCCCGACCCCGATCTGGTCATCCGCACCAGTGGTGAGTGTCGACTGTCCAATTTCCTGCTCTGGCAGAGTGCTTATGCGGAGCTGGTTTTCATGGATGTGCTCTGGCCCGATTTTGGCGAAGTCGAGTTTCTCGAAGCCCTCTCGCGCTTTGCAAGCCGTCAGCGCAGGTTTGGTGGCCGCCCCGCATGAGTGCCTCCTCCAGATGGTCTGACCTGCGCCTGCGCCTGCTGTCCGCTGCGGTCCTGATCCCGGTTGCAGCGTTCTGCATCTGGCAGGGGGGGGCGGTCTATGACGCCCTGATCCTTCTGGCGATGTTCGGTCTGGCCTGGGAAGGCGAAACCCTTATCCGCCAGCCCCTCAAGACATGGCGTGGCGCCCTTCTGCTGGCCTGGCCCGTCATCGCCGGTCTGGCAGCCCTGAAAGGGGAGTGGAGCGCAGCCTTCTGGATGATCTGGCCCACGCTGATCTTCGGCTTTCCGGCCAGCGTGCCCGTCGTGGTTGCCATCATCGGGGGCCTGTCGCTCCTGTGGCTGCGGCACCTGCCGCTCGGCATGGCGTCCGTTCTGTTCGTCATCTCCGTTGTGGTCGCGAGCGACAGTTTCGCCTATCTGGCCGGTCGTATTTTCGGCGGCCCGAAGCTGGCTCCTTCGATTTCACCGGGCAAGACACGCTCCGGCGCAATCGGCGGCCTTGTTGGTTCGGCGCTGGCCGGTGGTCTGGTCGCCTGGCTGACCGTGCCGGGCACCCAGCTTGGCGGCCTGGTCTGCGGCGCTGTCCTGAGTGTGTTTTCCCAGAGCGGAGACCTTCTGGAAAGCGCCGCCAAGCGTCGTCTCGGCGTCAAGGATTCAGGTCGTCTGATTCCCGGACATGGCGGTCTTCTGGACCGCTTTGACGGTCTTCTCGCCGCGGCACCTGCCGCAGCACTGCTTTCGCTCGCGGTTGCCGCGCAGCCTTTCTGGTCCATCCTGCCTGCAGATCTGACTGGCGGTTCTGCACACCCACCCATTCTTCAGGGGAGTTCTTCTCATGACTGACGGTTCTGCGCGCTCAACACGCCGCCGCATTACGGTGCTCGGCAGCACCGGCAGTATCGGAACTTCAACGGTCGACCTTCTTGCCCGGATTCCGGATGAGATCGAGGTGCGGGCCCTTGTCGGCGGATGCAACGCCGCCCTGCTGGCCGAACAGGCCCGTCGTCTGAACGCTGAAGTCGCCGTCATTCATGACGAAAGCCGTCACGAAGAGCTGAAATCCTGCCTCGCCGGGACGGGCATCCGGACCGCCGCTGGCCGTCAGGCCGTCATTGAGGCCGGGGCCATGGAAGCCGACTGGACCATGGCAGCCATTACGGGCGCCGCGGGCCTCGAACCCACGCTCGCTGCCGCCCGCAACGGTCATGCCGTGGCGCTTGCGAACAAGGAAGCGCTTGTCTGCGCCGGCGATGTCATGCTGCGCGCTGTTGCCCAAGCCGGTGCGACGCTCCTGCCCGTCGATTCGGAACATAACGCCATCGCCCAGTCCCTCGGCGCCTGCGACATGGACAGCGTCGAGAAAATCATTCTGACGGCTTCCGGCGGGCCGTTCCGTAAATCCTCGATCGAGGAAATGCGCGCTGCTACTCCGGAAAAGGCCCTGAAGCATCCAACCTGGACGATGGGCGCGAAGATCACAATCGATTCCGCCTCAATGGCGAACAAGGGTCTGGAAGTCATTGAGGCGGCCCGTCTCTTTGGCCTGACCGAAGACCGGATCGACGTTCTGGTTCACCCGCAGTCGGTCGTACATGGTCTGGTACAGTTTCGGGATGGCAGCCTCGTCTCCCAGATGGGCTCTGCCGACATGCGCATTCCTATCGCCCACACACTCGCCTGGCCGAAGCGCATGGTGACACCCTGCGAGCGTCTTGATCTTGCTGCCTATGGCCGTCTGGAGTTCGAAGCGCCGGATGAAGTGCGCTTCGCCCCCCTGCGCCTTGCCCGCCAGGTTCTCCGGGCCGGTGGCGCGGCACCAGCCGTTTTCTCCGCCGCGAACGAAGTTGCCGTGGATGCGTTCCTCAACCGGCGCATCGGCTTCCTCGGTATCGGCGAGACAATCGACGCTGCGCTGCAGGCTATGGATGAAAATCCGGAACTCAGGACCCTCGATGACGTGCTGCACTGGGACGCGCGGGGCAGGGCCCTCGCCGAAGCCCATATCCTGCGGCAGAGTGGGGGGCTGCGAAACGACGTGAGCGAGAACGCCCTGAATGCATGATCTTCTGCGGACCATTCTGGCCTATGTCCTGATTCTGGGGATCCTCGTCTTCATCCATGAACTCGGGCATTACCTCGCGGCGCGCTGGCGTGGTGTGAAGGTCGATACCTTTTCCATCGGTTTCGGCCCTGCTTTGCATCGCTGGCACGATCGCTCGGGCACGGAATGGCGCATCAGTGCCATTCCCCTGGGCGGGTTCGTCAAGCCGCACGGCTTTGAAGGTCCGGAAGATGCAACCGACGAACAGAAAGCCGCCTGGATTCCGGGCCGGACTTTCCATGACAAGCCCGTAGGCTCCCGGGCCATCGTCATCCTCATGGGTCCGGTCTTCAATTTCATCTTCGCGATCCTGGCCTTCACGGTGCTGTTCGCGGTGGTGGGCAAGCCCGAGATCCACGGGGATATCTCGCAGGTCACGGCCGGAAGTCCTGCGGAGCGTGCGGGTGTAAAGCCCGGTGACGTGATTACCCGGATTGGCAATACGCATATCCTTGGTGCCGAGGATGTCATGGCGACCGTCGCGTCCCATCCCGGCCAGCAGACGGTTCTGGGTATCCATCGTGGCACGGAAGATCTCAGTCTGCCGGTCACGCTCGACACCCTGAAGAATGGTGGCCACGACATGGGCAGCCTCGGCGTGGCGTTTGCCATCTCGAGGGGACGTCCCGTTTCCCTGCCGTCGGCCTTCATCATGGGGATGCAGGAGACCTGGGACAAATCGGTCATGACGCTTCAGGGCGTCTGGCAGATCCTCAGCGGGCAACGGAGTGCGAAGGAGCTGGGGGGGACGATTCGCATCGCGCAGCTCTCCGGCCAGGTCGCCAGCTACGGTCTGGCCAGCATCATTTCCTTCATGGCGCTGCTTTCGATCAATCTTGGGCTGATCAATCTTTTCCCAATTCCCGTGCTCGATGGGGGGCGTCTCGTGTTCTATGTCTGCGAGGCGATCCGCGGCCGCCCGGTTTCACGCAGGGTGCAGGAAGTGAGCATGCAGGTCGGAATGGCTCTGATCGGCGCTCTTTTCCTCTTTTCAACGGTCAACGATCTGACCAACATCGGACTGTTCCACTGGCTCTTTCACGCAGTAAGCTAAATATTCTGAAAAGACTTGTGATACAGTTGAACACGTCAGGGCATCTTGCGCGGGACAGGGGTTATCGGATACCTCCGCCAATGGCGTAACGTGTCAGGCGCCTGCAAAAAATATGTTACAAGGAAAGCCGGTTTGTCAGGATCACGGTCAAGAGGTTCCCGGTCTTCGAACAAGCGTCTGGTGCTTCTCGCATCAGCCTGTCTGCTGCCCGTCGTCCTCGGAACGGCTCAAGCGCGTTCCGTTCGTCATCAGGCCCCGGCATCAGCCCCCGGTGGAAACATCATTCAGGCCATCTCGGTAAAGGGAAACACCCGTATCGAGACGAGCACGGTGCTGTCCTACATGGTCGCCCAGCCAGGTGACACGTTTAATCAGGATGACCTCGACCGCTCGCTGAAGACGCTTTACGCCACGGGTCTGTTCAAGGACGTGACGCTGCACCGTGATGGCAACACGCTTCTGGTTGACCTGGTCGAGAACCCGATCGTCAACCGTATCGTGTTCGAGGGTAACCATGCGCTGAAGGACGAGGATCTCCGCAAGGAAATCAGCCTGCGTCCCCGTGCCGTGTTCTCGTCGCAGACGACTGCCGCCGACCGCCAGAAGATCCTGAACCAGTATGCCGGCAAGGCCCGCTTCGGCGCGACCGTCACGCCCCAGATCGTCAAGCTGTCCCACAACCGTGTGGACGTGGTCTTCAACATCAATGAAGCCCAGCAGACGCTCATCAAGAAAATCGTTTTCGTCGGCAACCATGCCTTCAGCGAAGCACGCCTCTCCCAGGTCATCTCGTCCAAGGAGACGATCTGGTACCGTTTCTTCTCGTCCTCGGATGAATACAACCCCGAGCGCGTGAAGTACGATGCAGAGCTGCTGCGTCGCTTTTACCTGCATAACGGCTTCGTCGATTTCCATATGGTGGATGCCACGGGTGAGCTGGCTCCTGATCACAAGTCGTTCTACATCACCTTCACCGTGCATGAGGGCGACCGCTACCGTCTGGGCAAGATGGATGTGCGCTCCAGCGTGCGTCATGTGACGCCCGAGATGCTGCGCCCGCATGTCGAGCTGTTCCCGCATCAGATCTATGACGGCACGGCGATCCAGAACAACACGAAGAACATGCAGGAATGGTTGCAGGCCACCGGTCACCCGTTCGCCATGGTCCGTTCGGAAATCGCCCGAAATCCGGAAAAGCACGTTGTTGACCTGCTGTTCGATGTGACAGAGGGGCCGCATGTCTATGTTGAGCGTATCGACATCAACGGCAATACCATCACCCATGATGATGTGATCCGTCGGAACCTGCCGATGGCCGAAGGGGACCCGTACACACCGTTCGATCGCAAGTATTCCAAGCTTGGTCTTCAGGATCTCGGATATTTCAGTTCGGTCTCCGTCGATCAGACACAGGGATCTGCACCTGACCGTGTGAACGTGTCCGCGAACGTGGTCGAAAAGCCGACCGGCGAGTTCTCCCTGGGTGGCGGTTATTCGACGGACGTCGGTATTCTCGGTAACGCCGCGATCAAGCAGCATAACCTGCTCGGAACGGGTGTGGATGCCGGTATTTCCGGAACGGTCGCTTACTATGAAAAGCAGGCCGACATCTCCATTACCGATCCGTACTTCCTGAATCGTAACCTTGTGGCCGGTGCGGATTTCTACTTCATCCAGAACAACTACCAGACGTATCAGAGCTATAAGGAATCCCAGTACGGCATGAGCCTGCGTCTGGGTTATGCCTATAACCGATACCTGTCGCAGTCCTGGAACTATACGCTCGTTGACCGTCAGGTCGGCAACTTCTACGACGCTGCTGCCGTCGCCGAAGATCCGAGCCTGATCCAGTACGTTCCGTCGATTTACGTCCAGCAGTCGGCCGGCTGGTCGCTGCTCTCGCAGATCAGCACGTCTGTGACCTATGACCGTCGTGATCAGAGAACCAAGCCGCACTCGGGTTACATGTTCAAGGTCGGTGGTGATTTTGCTGGTCTTGGTGGTAACTCGAAATATGCCCGCGTAAAGGCGGACGGCGCCTATTATGTGCCGCTTGATGACCTGACCGGAAACCATGACTGGACGTTCCAGTTCAAAGGCGGCGTCGGTTACATGGGTGACTGGAGCTCGAGCGGAAACCGCAACATCATCGATAACTTCTATCTTGGTGGTGAAAACCTGCGAGGCTTCCTCCAGGGTGGTGTCGGTCCGCGTTCAGGCCATCTCAAGATCAACGGTGTCTATATCCCGGCCCAGGGCCAGGAAGATCTGCTCGGTGGCCGCTTCATGTACACGGCCTCCGCACAGCTCAACTTCCCGCTGCCCATGGGTGATGATCTCGGAATCTCGGGCCGTGGCTTCATTGATGCCGGCAGTCTCGCAGGCTTGCGCGTCAAGCATCTCTATACGAACCGCACGAATGACGGCGACAACTACACCCCCATCACCGGTGACAACCTGATCCCGCGTGTTTCCGGCGGTCTCGGCGTGTCCTGGAAGAGCCCGTTCGGCCTCGTCAACATCGATGGCGCCGTGCCGATCCGCAAGGAACATGGTGACCGTCTCTATCCGCTGCGTTTCGGTTTTGGCCAGCAGTTCTGAACTGTTCGAGACCTTGCCGTCCTGTTTTTCAACCCCTTGCCAAGAGGTGGTCATGACCCTCAATTCCCTGATGCGCACGGTTTCGGCCGGCGCGCTTCTGGCAGCGACGATTCTCGTCTCCGCTCCGGGCGCCCATGCCCAGGCTTCCGGCGGCAATGGTGGCTGGTTCGTTCCCAAGGCTGCTCATCCTGACGCCCCTCCGCCGCGCCCTGTCCAGCGCCGCGTTCCGGAAGCCGCGCCGGATGAGGAAGAAGACTCCGCACCGGCTGAACAGCAGCAGGCTCCGCCGATCCTGCCGCTGCCGCCGATCCCGGCTCCCCCGAGCATCGCAAGGGCCTCTCCGCCGCCGGCTGCCGTCATTGGCGTGATCAATGTCCAGGCCGTCATGCAGATTTCCAGCGCCTGGCAGGAAATCCAGCAGGTTCTGGGCGCTCGCCGTGACCGTCTGGCACAGGCTGTGCAGCGTGAGGAAGCCGCCTGGCGTGGCGAGCAGCAGAAGCTTCAGGCCCAGGCCCGCAGCCTGACGTCCGACCAGATCCAGCTGCGCGAACGTCACCTGCAGGAACGTCGTGCCAAGGATCAGCACGATTTCGGCAATCAGGCCCGCATCATCCAGGAAGCGGCACAGGTTGCCATGCATCAGATCGAGCGTGAGCTGGAAGAGCCGAACGGCATCATCGCCGCCGTCGCCGCTGCCCACAACATGAACCTGATCCTGCATGCGGAGCAGGTCGTGCTTCATGTCGGCGGTCAGGACATCACCGAGGAAGTCGGCACGCAGCTCAACAAGACTCTGCCTCATGTCTTCATTCCCGATGATGGCGTGGACCCCGAGCAGCTCGCCCGCTCCGGCAAGATGCCCACCACGGCTGACGAACAGCGGCAGGCCCAGGGACCGCAGGCTCCCGGACCCCAGCAGGCTCCGGCGTCCGCACCGAGCGAGTCCGTTCTGCGTCAGCATCACTGAGGCGCCGGGCCGTGTCTGACATGACAGAAAACGAAAGTCGCCCGGGCGACAGCCGTTTCTTCCAGCGTTCCGGACCTTTCGGTCTGGAACGGCTGGCAGAGGTCTCGGGAAGCGACATCATTCCGGCCGCATCAGGGAAGGGGCTGTCCGAGTTCCGTGGCGTTGCGCCCCTGCATGTTGCAGGACCGGATGAAATCAGCTTCCTCGATAATCGCCGCTACCTGCCGCTTCTGGCGGAAACGAAGGCCGGAGCGGTCATTCTCTCCCCGGCCTTCACTGACAAGCTGCCGCCCGATACGGCGGGGCTGGCCTGCAAGGCGCCTTATCTGGCCTGGGCACGTGTGGCCACGCTGTTCCATCCGGCACCTGCTTCCACGGGTGTCCGCCATCCGAGTGCCTGGATCGCGGAAGACGCCGAAATTGGCGAAAACGTCGAGATCGGTCCTTTCGCCGTCATTAGCAGCGGCGTTCGTATCGGTCGTGACAGCATTGTCGCAAGCCATGCCAGCATCGGCCAGAGCGTCGAGATTGGTGAGCGTTGCCGTATCGGGGCCCATGCCGCGATCTCCCATGCCCGGATCGGAGATCGCGTCACGCTCTATCCCGGTGTGCGTATCGGTCAGGATGGTTTCGGGTTCGCCGTCGGCCCCGAAGGTTTTGAAACGGTTCCCCAGCTCGGGCTCGTCGTGCTGGAAGATGGTGTGGAAGTGGGGGCGAACTCCACCATCGACCGTGGTTCCATGCGTGACACCCTGATCGGAGCCGGAACCCGGATCGATAATCTCGTGCAGATCGGCCACAATGCCCGTCTGGGGCGCTGCTGCATCGTCGTCTCGCAGGCCGGAATTTCCGGCTCTACGGAACTGGGTGATTTCGTCACCATTGCTGCACAGGCCGGCCTGATCGGACATATCAAGATCGGCGCGAAGGCCCGGATCGGCGCCCAGTGTGGCGTCATGTCGGATGTGGATGCCGGCGCCGACGTCATCGGCAGCCCTGCGATGCCGTTCCGCGAATTTTTTCGTAATGTTGCCACCTTGCGGAAACTTTCGCGTAAAAGCGGGGACTAGCAGTCCTGCGGCGCGGATGGTAACTCCCCCGCAGGTTTGCTAAGGGAAGCCATTCGTGCTGCCACAGGGCAGCGACTGACAGACAACACCGCTTGAAGGGCATGGTGAAACGATGGACCGAGTGGACGCTCCAGCCGAACAGATGACTCCCGCGACAGACGCCGCTGCTGACAGCCATCAGGTTCCGCAGAGCATCGACATCCTGAAGATCATGCAGTCGATCCCGCATCGCTATCCGTTTCTGCTGATCGACAAGATGGTCGAGATCCATGCCGGGCAGTCCGCCATCGGCATCAAGAACGTGACGGTCAACGAGCCGTTCTTCCAGGGACATTTCCCGTCTCACCCCGTCATGCCGGGCGTGCTGATCGTTGAGGCCATGGCCCAGACGGCAGCGACGCTGGTGGTCATGACGCTGGGCAAGGCGTTTGAAGGCAAGCTGGTCTATTTCATGACGATCGAAAATGCGAAATTCCGTCGCCCGGTCGGCCCTGGTGACCAGCTCCGGATCCATGTCGACAAGGAGCGCTCCCGCGCCAATGTCTGGAAATTCAAGGGTGTGGCCCGCGTGGACGATGTCGCCGTTGCCGAAGCGACCTTCAGTGCGATGATCATGGGTTGACCCTGATGCAGATGGCAGGCAAGCGCCCCGAAACCGCCGAAATCCATGCGACCGCCATCGTCGACCCGCGCGCGCGCATCGGGGAGAACGTGCGCATTGGCCCCTGGTGCCTGGTCGGTCCCAATGTCACGATCGGTGACGGGGTCTGTCTGCATGCGTCCGTTCTCGTGGATGGCTACACGACCCTGCGTGAAGGTGTGGAAGTCTATCCGTTCGTGACGATCGGTCTGGCGCCGCAGGACCTCAAATACGCTGGCGAGCCGACACTGTGCGAGGTCGGGGCCAATACCGTCATTCGTGAAAACGTGACGATTCATCGTGGCACCGCGCAGGGGCATGCCCTGACGCGGATCGGCGCGAACTGCCTGATCATGGCCAATTCACACGTCGCCCATGACTGCGTCCTCGGTGACCGTGTCATCATCGTCAACAATGTCGTCATGGGTGGCCATGTTGAGATCGACGATGACGCCAAGATCATGGGCTCGGCCGCGCTGCACCAGTTCGTCCGGATCGGCCGTGGTGCCGTTGTTGGCGGTGTCTGCGGTGTGGAAATGGACGTTATTCCTTACGGAAGCGTTCTGGGGAATCGCGCCCGTCTGGTCGGACTGAACTGGATCGGCCTGAAGCGTTCTGGCGTTGGGCCTGAGGAAATGCAGGCCATGCGCCGCGCCTTCCGGACGCTTTACCCGCGTCATGGTGCGACGGAGTCCGTTCTGGAAGCCCGGATTGCCGAAGTCCGTCAGGAATACGGGCATCTCCCCCGCATCGCCGAGATGCTGGACTTCATGGAAGCCCCCAGCCGTCGAGGCCTGACCCGCGTTGCGCGTCAGGAAGGACAGTCCGAAACCGAAGGCGCCTGATCGTGGGGGATCGTGGTTGCATCGGCATTCTGGCAGGCTCGGGACCGCTTCCCGCGCAGGTCGCCGCCGCAGCCATCGCCAAGGGACGCAAGGTTTTCGTCATTGGATTCCGGGATTTCGCCGATCGTGCGCTTCTCGAATCCTACCCGCATGAAATCATTCGTCTTGCCGCTGCCGGAGACATTCTCGGTGCTCTCAAACGGAACAACTGCCGCGAACTGGTCCTGATCGGGCCGGTGCGTCGTCCCGCATGGCGTGACCTGCGTCCCGATGCCGAAGGCGCGCGTATCCTCGCTAGGCTGGGCCGTGCCATCTTCTCGGGCGATGACGGATTGCTCGGAGCCGTCGTCCGTGTCCTCGGTGAGGAGGGCTTCCATGTCCGCGGCGCTCACGAGTTTCTCGAACATGCCACCGGTCGCTCCGGAACCCTCGGCCGTGTCCTTCCGGACGCCCAGGCCAAACAGGATATTGCCCGGGGTGTCGAAGTCCTGAAGGTCATGGCAACCCTGGATATTGGTCAGGGATGTGTTGTCCAGAACGGTCTCGTGCTGGCGGTCGAGGCTCTGGAAGGGACGGATGCCATGCTGGGGCGCTGTGGGCGGCTCATGCAGGCGGGAAGTGGCGGCGTTCTGGTGAAGATGCCCAAGACGGGGCAGGACCTTCGGGCGGACATGCCGACAATTGGGCCGGAGACGCTGGAGAATGCAGCCCGGAACGGATTGCGGGGCGTTGCGTTCCAGCCCGGAGTGACCCTCATGACGGACCCTGCTGGCTGTGTGAAGCTGGCGGATCGTTATGGGCTGTTTCTGTATGGGCTGACGCCGGAAGATCTGAAGGACAAGTGATGAGCACGTTTCTGCATACGATGGTGAGAATCCGGGATATCGACCGGAGTCTGGCGTTCTACAAGCTGCTCGGGATGAAGGAACTTCGCCGCAAGGAAGTGCGCGAGGGGCGTTATACGCTCGTTTTCATCGGATTCGATGACAATGAACACGGACAGGCCGAGATCGAGCTGACCTATAACTGGGATCAGGAAACCGACTATGAGGTCGGCACCGGTTTCGGGCATTTCGCAATTGGCGTGCCGGATGTGGCCGCTCTTGTGGAGACGGTCCGCAGCGGAGGCGGTAAGGTGACACGTGAGGCCGGTCCGCTGAAATTCGGAACGATCATCATTGCGTTCGTCGAGGATCCCGACGGCTACAAGATCGAGCTTATCGAGAAGAAGTAAAGTTTTTCAGCAGCTTCAGGGCATTTTCCAGCGCATCGACGATCGTCTTTGCGTTCTGCTGGACCGCCTTGTCCTTGTGCGTGCCGAGAATGTCGGCACAGAGCAGGGCAGAGGCGAGCGCGTTGCGCATGTCGTGGCGGAAGGTCGCGACGTCCTGGGGGGAGTTGCTGGCGGGGAGAGTATTGCTGGACTCGGGCATGGGCTGAAGTTCCTGTAGGTCTGGCATTGACATAAGGGGCCTGCGTGCTTACAAGCCCGGGTCTCAATCACCGGGCGTTTCGTGCGCCCGATCGACGCGGATGTCCAGCAGTTGAGGCGTCCGCCTGGTTTTTAAGGATCAACGTCATGAAGCGCACGTATCAACCCTCCAAGCTGGTTCGCAAGCGTCGTCACGGTTTCCGTACGCGTAGCGAAACCGTCGGCGGCCGCCGCGTACTGGCCAACCGTCGCTCCAAGGGTCGCAAGAAGCTCTCCGCCTGAGTTTGACCCGATCGGCACGATCCATACAACAGGCCACACTCCGCGCCGTTTGAAAAAACGGCCGCAGTTTCTGCGTGTGGCCGGGAAGGGGCGCAAGGTCGCCACTCCCGGTATGGTCGTGCAGATCCTGCCGGATGACACAGCGACCGAAACCCGCGTCGGTTTCACGGTCACGAAAAAAGTCGGTAATTCTGTCATCCGTAACCGCACCCGCCGTCGCCTCCGCGAGGCCCTGCGTCTCGTTGCGCGGGAAGACGGTCTGCCTTCCGGCGATTTCGTCCTCATCGGACGGGACAAGACCCGGGAGCGCGATTTTTCCCTTCTCAAGGATGATCTGCGTCAGGCCCTTCGCAAGGGGCTGGACGTCAATTTCCGGGAAAGCCCCCGCGGGCCGTCTGGCAAAGGCCGGGACCGGGCGAAATGATCGCGTCCGTGATCAGGAAAGCCGTTACGGCCCTGATGCTGTCGCTCATCGACGCCTACAAGCTTTTCATCAGCCCGTTCATTGGCAAGAACTGCCGGTTCGATCCGACATGCAGCACCTATGCGCTGACGGTCATTCGTGAGCATGGGCCTGTGCGTGGGGGATGGCTTGCACTGCGCAGGATCGGGCGCTGTCATCCCTGGTCAGAAGGGGGTGTGGACCTGCCTCCGAAGCCACACCGGCATTAAAAAAGCCCTCCGCCTATTGTTTTGAATGCGGTTTTCGGCCACTTGAGGCGCAAGCCCTATTCAGTGAGACGAAAGACCGGCATCCGCCCGATGGACACCAAACGCATTATTGCGGCCACACTTCTCTCGGCCCTTATCCTGATCGGTTTCGACTATTTCATGCCGAAGCCCCATCAGGACGATCCCCATCCCGTCACACATGCGCCTGCAGCACAGGTTCAGAACAGCGCGCCGATCACGGCTGCGCCATCTGCCGAGGCTGCTGCCGAAACGCAGGCGACTGCGCGGCGCATTCCGGTGACGGGGCCGGACGTGCAGGGCTCCCTCAACCTGAAGGGCGCGGTGCTGGATGATCTGATCCTCACGAAATATCGCGAGACCCTGGCCAAGGACAGCCCGCTGGTGCGGCTGCTGGACAAGGCGGGGAGTGCGCATCCCACGTTCGTCGTGATCGGCTGGACGAATGCGCCGGGCTCCAATGCCCGCGTGCCGGATCTGAATACGGTCTGGGAGAGCGCCGACGAGACGCTGACGCCCGATCATCCGGTGACGCTGCACTGGGATAACGGGCAGGGGCTGGTGTTCTCCATCCAGATCGCACTGGACGAGCACTACATGTTTGCGGTGAGCCAGACGGTCGAGAACCATTCGGGTCAGCCGGTGGCTCTGGTGCCGTTCGAGCGAGTGCAGCGTGACTATGATGCGCCGGAAGGGGCTTTCACTGCGCATGAGGGGCCAATCGCCGTCATCGGTGGCCGGATGCAGGACGAGAGCTACAAGAACCTGCGCAAAGGGGCTGACCATCCGGATCACGTGTCCTGGTCGTCCACGGGTACGAATGGCTGGGACGGTATCAGCGACAAGTTCTGGCTGACGGCCGTGGTCCCTGCGGATGGCACGCCGGTTGCGGCGAGCTTTGCTTACGTGCCGGGGACGCCGGGGTCGTATCAGGTGGGGATATCCACCCAGAACGCCCAGCAGATCATGCCGAACGGTTCCATCACCGAGAAGAGCCATATCTTTGCAGGTGCGAAGGTTGTCAGCCTGCTTCAGGGCTACAGCAAGCAGCTTGGCATTCCGGATCTGGACAAGGCGATCGACTTTGGCTGGTTCAGCTTCCTGACCCGTCCGCTACTGACGCTGCTGCACTGGCTGTATCTGCATTTGGGCAATTTCGGCCTCGCGCTGATGGCGCTGACGCTGATCGTCAAGATCGTTCTCTTCCCGCTGGCTTCCAAGGCTGCCCAGTCCTCGGCGCGGATGCGTCTGCTGGCGCCGAAGGTCAAGGAGATCCGGGAGAAGAACAAGGACGATCCGATGGCCATGAACCAGAAGGTCATGGCGCTGTATCGTGAAGAGAAGGTGAGCCCGGCGAGCGGCTGTCTGCCGATGCTGATCCAGGCGCCGATCTTCTTCTGCCTGTACAAGATCCTGAACATCAGCATCGATGCACGTCATGCACCGTTCTTCGGCTGGATCCATGATCTGTCGATGCCGGACCCGACAAACGTGTTCAACCTGTTCGGCCTTTTGCCGTTCGATCCGACGCACTACTCGTCGTTCCTGCATGTCAGCATCTGGGGTGCCGCACTGGGCCTGACGTTCTGGCTGCTGCAGCGCCAGACCAGTTCGACGGCAAGCCTCGATCCGGCGCAGGCGCGCGTCATGCAGTTCATGCCGCTGGCCTATGTGTTCTTCATGTCCGGCTTCCCGGCCAGTCTTCTGGTCTATTACACTTGGAACAACCTGCTGACGGTGGCGCAGCAGATGTTCATCCAGCGCCGGACCGGTCTGCCCGTTCCGGTATCACGGACCTGACGGCCAGAGACATGATCAAAGAAATCCCGGGGCCTCCGAGCGAGGCCCAGATCGAGGATGGGCGGCTTCTGTTCGCGGGAGAATGTGAGTTCTTCTTCGGCTCGCAGAAAATCGACCAGCTCCCACCCGTCGGCCGCCCCGAAGTGGCATTTGCCGGACGCTCCAATGTCGGCAAATCGAGCATCATCAATGCGCTGACGGGGCGTCGTGCGCTGGCACGGGCCTCGTCCGAGCCGGGGCGGACGAAGCAGCTCAACTTCTTCAATCTGGCCGACCGCCTGTCTCTGGTGGACATGCCGGGCTACGGATTTGCGAAGGCGGCAAAGTCGGTCAAGGAAGATTGGCAGGACATGATGTTCGCCTATCTTCGCGGTCGGACGACGCTTGAGCGGGTCATCCTGCTTCTGGATGCGCGGATCGAGCTCAAGGCGTCGGACAGGGATGTTATGGAGCTGCTGGACCGGGCGGCCGTGGTGTTCCAGATCGTGCTGACCAAGTGCGATCAGGTAAAGCCGAAGGCGCTGGCGGCGAAGATTGCGGAAGTCGAGGCGCTGGCGCTCAAACATGCCGCAGCCTATCCGCGCATCATTGCCACCAGCAGCGAGACCGGTTTCGGGATCGAGGATCTGCGGGCAGAAATTGCCCGTTTTGCCGTGCCACTCCAGACGTCAGGGGAAGGACAGTCCGGATCATGACCAGTAAGACCCCCATTGAAAGCAACAGCCGGACCCACAGCGACAAACTGCCGGACGTGGCGCCTGTCGTGAATGCGGAAGAAGCGCAGCAGCAGGCTGCCATTCTGTCCAGCGCGCTGCCGTTCCTTCGGCGCTATGCCGGGGACACGATTGTCGTCAAATATGGTGGTCATGCCATGGGCGAGGGCAAACTGGCGCATGCCTTTGGCTATGACATTTCCCTGCTCAAGCTGGTCGGGATCAATCCGATCGTGGTGCATGGCGGTGGGCCGCAGATCAGCGCCATGCTGGACCGGCTGAAGATCCGCTCCGAGTTCATTGACGGGCTGCGTGTGACGGACAAGTCCATGGTCGATGTGATCGAGATGGTCCTGTCCGGCAGCGTCAACAAGCAGGTAGCGCAGTTGATCAACCGCGCGGGAGCCTTGGCCGTCGGTATTTCCGGCAAGGATGGCGGCCTGATCCAGGCACGCCGTCTGACGCGCACCAAGCGTGATCCGGACAGTGAGATCGAGAAGGTCATCGATCTGGGATTTGTCGGACAGCCGGAAAAGATCGATCCGCGGGTTCTGTATGCGCTGCTTGGTGCGGGGCTGATTCCCGTGATCGCCCCCGTGGGTGTCGGCGAGGACGGCGAGACCTACAACATCAACGCTGACACTGCGGCCGGCGCGATTGCCGGTGCGGTGCATGCCTCGCGTCTGTTGATGCTGACGGATGTTCCGGGGGTTCTGGATGAGAACGGCAAGCTCATCGAAGAGCTGAGCGCGGAAGAGGCCACGCGGCGGATTGCCGACGGGTCGATTTCGGGCGGCATGATTCCCAAGGTCGAGACCTGCCTCGAGGCAGTCCGCAAGGGGGCGAAAGCCGCCGTCATTCTGGACGGACGCGTGCCGCACAGCTGCCTGCTGGAGCTGTTCACACGGGCCGGACCGGGAACGCTTATCAAGGCGTAACCAACTGGCAGCAGGACTGGACCGGGATTATGGCGCTTCGTGTGAGAAGCGCCATTTTCTGTTTTCAGCCACCCCTTCCTGAAGGGCCTGCATGCCACGTTCGAGCAGGCTTTCGGGGGTTTCCTCGGCATTGGCTTCGCGGGAGACAAGCCCCAGCTGAAGCGGCAGGTGGACCGGCGGATCGATCAGGATGGGAATGCCATGGGCTGTCATGCGCTCGGCCCGTTCGGCTGCGGCGAAGCGGTCCCCGCCATCCATCCAGAGCCCGAACGTATTGTTGCTGATCCGGCCGATGGCATCTGTGGGACGAATGGCTTTTCGCAGAAGAGCCACACACTGACGCAGCGCCTCTTCGCCAGCCTCGAAGCCCCGGGTCTTTGAAAGCTCTGTCAGGCCGGGCACGCGGGTGATGATCAGGGTTGCGGCCATCGCCTCCTGATCCAGCCGGCGGCTGCGGCGCTCGATTTCCGATTTCAGGCCGTTCCAGTTCAGAAGGTTCGACGCGATGTCATAGTCGGAATCCGTCAGGATCCGGCGGTGGATGCTGTCCAGTTCCCAGAATCCGGCCAGCAGGGAGCACACCGTCTCGCAGAGCTGCCGGTCCTGGGCAGACCAGGGCTCGGAGCGCCAGAGGACGAGGCAGAGCTGTCTGAGGCTGCGGATATTTTCGCGGCAGATCATGACATGGCTGCTGCCGGTCCTGAACAGCTCCGTGCCCGCCTGAGGGGCGGGTGTCGACAGGACGGACTGGATGTCGGCAGGCAGGGCGGACGATATGAAAAGAAAGCTCTTCGGAGCCGAGGTGTCCAGCAATGCGCCTTCCGCGGCGAGGGGGGCGAGCAGGGCGTCCATTGCAGCAGCAGAGGCCAGTCTGGGAACGATGGCCTTGCGGAGCGCGGTGGTGATGGCGGCGAGGATCGTGATCCCGGCAGCGTCGGAATGGCCATCCGTGACATGAGCGGTGTCGGGCTGGGGAGCAGAATCGCTTTCGGCCGGGGCCGCAATGACGGCGATGCTTCCGGGCAGCGTCTGTGAGACCGCCTTGAGGGTGCCGCGTGTTCCGGTGATCCGGCCTTCGCTGTCCTGGAATGGGCATGAGGAGAGGATGACGGTCAGGGGCTCGCCCTGCGGGTTCGTGATCTGGACAGGCGTACCGGTATGGGTCTGAAGGACGTTCACGGTGTCGCACAGTGCGCTGAACGGGCGGCCGATCAGGGGCGTCGTGGGCTGTTCAAGCCATGTTTCGGGGGAAATCAGGATGATCCGGCCCCGGCTGTCGGTCTCGAAGACCAGATCCACCGCCTGATAGAGCAGGGAGCGCCAGCGTTCGCGGCTTTCGAGAGTTGACGCCAGCATGTTCCGCAGGTCCTGCGGGGTCCTGTCCGGGGACGGATTGTTCATGAACTGGGAGAACAAGGAACGCAGATCAGGCAAGGGTGACATATCCCGCAGAGAGCTCTCGGTCGGGCCAGTCAGTCAAAGCCCCCGGTTTTCATAAGCGCGATTGGTTAAGAAGTCATTAACAATGCTGAAGCACGGGCAGAGGGGCCGACAGGAGTAAAGATCCGTTGACATGAAACCCCTGGAACCGCATGGTCCGGCGGATTTCTGCTTCTTTTTTACCGGACCGACCTGATGCCGAATGCACCCCTTCGTACCGCCATTGAAGCTCTGTGGGAGCGTCGTGCGACGCTCAGCGCCCGTACGGAAGGCGAAGACCGCGATGTCGTGGAAAAAGTCCTGTCCGCGCTGGATGCCGGGACGCTGCGTGTCGCCGAGCCGTTCGCAGATGGCTGGACTGTTCATGAATGGCTGAAGAAGGCGGTTCTGCTGTCGTTCCGTCTGAATGACAGCCGGGTCATGGAGCGCGGTTGCGGTGGTGAGCCGGCATTCGACAAGGTTCCGCTGAAGTTCGATGGCTGGGACCAGTTCCGTTTCGCCGAGGCCGGTTTCCGTGCGGTTCCGGGTGCGATCGTGCGTCGCTCCGCGTTTATCGCGCCGAATGTGGTGCTGATGCCGAGCTTCGTGAATGTCGGCGCGCGCGTCGACAGCGGCACGATGATCGATACCTGGGCGACGGTCGGGTCCTGCGCCCAGATTGGTAAGAACTGCCATATCAGCGGTGGTGCAGGCATTGGTGGCGTTCTGGAGCCGCTGCAGGCTGCTCCGGTCATCATTGAAGACGACTGCTTTATCGGTGCACGTTCGGAAGTGGCAGAGGGCGTGATCGTCGAGAAGGGCTCCGTTCTGTCGATGGGCGTGTTCCTGGGCGCCTCCACCAAGATCGTGGACCGTGCGACGGGCGAGATCTTCATGGGCCGTGTTCCGGCCTACTCCGTCGTCGTGCCGGGCACGCTGCCGCCGAAGGAGCCGGGTATGCCGTCGCTGGCCTGTGCGGTGATCGTCAAGCGTGTGGACGAGCGGACGCGCTCCAAGACCTCCATCAACGATCTTCTGCGCGACTGATCCTGTGACGGGGTCAACCTTTCCGACGGATCCCGTGGCGCTGGCCCGGGATCTGCTGCGCTGCCAGTCGGTCACGCCGGCCGATGGAGGGGCTCAGGCGCTTCTGGCAGGTGTGCTGGAAGGGATGGGGTTCGAGACGTTCCATCTCCCTTTCGGGCCTGCTGACGCGCCAACGCCCAATCTTTATGCCCGGCTGGGGAAAGGACATCCCGCCCTCTGCTTTGCGGGGCATACGGATGTCGTGCCGCCGGGCGAGGGCTGGGCGCATGATCCGTTTGAGGCGGTCATCGAGGGTGACCGGCTTTATGGACGCGGGATTGCGGACATGAAGGGCGGGGTGGCCTGTTTCGTGGCAGCCGTTGCGCGGCGTCTGGAACAGGGGCCGCTCAAGGGTTCCGTCTCGCTGCTGATTACGGGAGACGAGGAAGGTCCGGCGCATTTCGGGACGAAGCCCGTCATTGAATGGCTGGCGGAACGGGGTGAACTGCCGGATTTCTGCGTTCTGGGCGAGCCTACGAACCCTCAGGCACTGGGGGATGTCATCAAGATCGGCCGTCGGGGCAGCATGAATGCTGTCGTGATCGTACACGGGACGCAGGGACATGTGGCCTATCCGCATCTGGCGGATAATCCGGTCCATCGTCTTCTGGCAGCATTTTCCGAACTGACGGCACGGGAACTGGATGCGGGGAGTGAGTGGTTCGATCCATCGTCCCTTCAGGTCACGAGCATCGATGTTGGAAACGGGGCGACCAATATCATTCCGGGAAGTGCTGTCGGCCGGCTGAATATCCGGTTCAATGATCTGCATACCGGGGCCGCTCTGACGGCGTGGATCGAGGACGTGGTGCGGCGTCACGCGCCTCAGGCGGACGTGCAGGTGTCCATCAGCGGCGAGGCGTTTCTGACGCAGCCGGGGGATGCGGTAACGTGCCTGTCCAAGGCTGTACGCAGTGTCACGGGACGGACGCCCCGGCTCGATACTGGCGGCGGAACGTCGGATGCGCGGTTTATTTCGCAATACTGCGAGGTGGCGGAGTTCGGCCTTGTTGGCGCGACCATGCACAAGCGGGACGAGAACGTGGAGCTTGGGACGCTGGAAGACCTAACGCGGATCTATCTCGCGTTCATGGAAGGATACGGGCTGTGACTCCCCGACGGCCGGGTCCGTTCCCACCCACCGGGAATATGGCCATTCCTCTGGGCGTGTGGCTTCTGGGGCGGGGGCGGTCCGAAGGGATTAACTGTTTCGCACCCGGAGCGGGAGCCCTGTTCGCGGCTCTGGCGCCCACGGTTGCGCTGGCAGTCATTGGTGTATGGATGGCGTTCATGCTGCCACCTGCCGAACGGATCATGGGGCTGGTGCGGGCTGTGGTGCCGCTGGTCTGCACGCTGTTGCAGCTTGTGGTGTCGGAGCTTTATGCAGGCGCCTTGAGCCGCAAGGGTCTGTGGACGCGTTATGCCACCGCATCGCTCTGGTGCGGGTGGCTGCCACTGGCCATGTTGATCATGGCGCAGGGCGTGCTGCATCTCGTGCTGCCGGGGGCTGCGGCGTCCAGCCAGGCGCTGGGAGGACTCGCTTTCGGGGCGCAGCTCTATACGCTGTGGCTGACCTGGTATGTGACGAAGGTCGGGCTTGTGACGACGGCCTGGCAGGCTTTTGTCATGACCGTCCTGCAGACCCTGCCGGTGGGGGGGCTGCTCTGGGTCCTTTGGCTGCTGCCGCCGCATTACAATGCGGTTGTTGATCTGCTCGGGCTGTCGTCCTAGGAGCGGTTGAAGGGATCGTCGGGATAGCCGACATCCATCAGGCAGAGCCCCTCGGGAGGGGCTGTCTGCCCGGCCGCGCAGCGGTCTTTTGCTTCCAGAATTTCAATGATTTTTTCGACCGGCCACTGACGTGAGCCGATCATCATCAGGGTGCCGGCCATGTTGCGGACCTGATGGTGCAGGAAGGAGCGCGCCTTCGTGTCGATCATGACCAGTTCGCCATCGCGGTGGATGTTCAGGACGTCCAGCGTGCGGATAGGGCTTCTGGCCTGACAGGCGACGGCGCGGAAGGATGTGAAGTCGTGCGACCCGAGGAGATGGTTCGCGGCCTGCTGCATGAGGTCCACGTCCAGCGGGCGTTTGATGTGCCAGACGCGGTTTTCCATCAGCCCCGGACGGGCAGGGCGGTTGAGAATGGTGTAGCGGTAGCTGCGCCATGTCGCGGAGAAACGCGCGTTCCATTCCGGGCCGACTTTCGCCGTTTCCAGCACGACGACGCGGTGGGGTTTGAGATGATAGCCCATGCCATCACGGATCTGCCGGGCGTCGATCGGGGCGTCATCCGGGAAATCAAGGTGGATGACCATACCTGCCGCGTGCACGCCGGCATCCGTGCGTCCGGCGGTGATGCTGGGGACGGGGCGGTTGCGGACCAGTTTTGAGGCGGCGGCTTCGATCAGGCCTTGAATGGAGGTGCCGTCGTTCTGCTTCTGCCAGCCGAGATAGCCGGTGCCGTCATATTCGATGCGCAAGGCCCAGCGGTTCAGACCCGTGGGCTCGGCGCCGGGTTCAGCGAGAGGCTCCGCAGCCTGGGTGTCAGACAAGGCGGGTGCCTTTCGGCACGGGCTGACCGCGCAGGAAGTCGGAAGCGGACATCATGCTGCGGCCTGGTTTCTGCAAGCGGTCGATGCGCAGGGCACCCGTGCCGCAGGCGATGGTGAGGCTGTCATCGAGCGTGGTGCCGGGGGCCGCGCTATGACTCTTTGCAGGCAGCGGGATGGCTGCACCGATCTTGAGGACCACATCGTCGAGCGTGGTGAACGCGCCGGGCCAGGGCGTCAGGCCACGGATCTGACGGTCGATCTCAGCGGCGCTGCGCGTCCAGTCGATACGTCCGTGATCGCGGGTCAGGCGTTCGGCGTAGGTGACGCCGTCTTCGGGCTGCGGCACAGGTTTCGGCTGTTCGGCCAGCGCACGGACGACCAGACGGCCACCGATTTCGGCGAGACGGTCATGCAGCGTGCTAGCGGTGTCGGTCGCGCTGATGGGGGTGGCTTCCTCCAGCAGAACCGCGCCGGTGTCGAGGCCTTCGTCCATCTGCATGATGGAGACGCCGCTCCGGGTATCGCCTGCGACGATGGCGGACTGGATAGGCGATGCGCCACGCCAGCGGGGCAGGAGGCTTGCATGGATGTTCAGACAGCCCAGACGAGGGGCGTCCAGCATCGCTTTCGGCAGGATGAGACCATAGGCGGCGACCACGGCAGCATCGGCGTTCAGGGCGGCGAAGGCAGCGTGCTCTGCCGTGTCGCGGCGGACGCGCGCAGGGGTGCGGACCTCGATCCCGGCGGCTTCGGCGGCTTCATGGACCGGCGAGCGGCGAAGCGCCTTGCCGCGTCCTGCCGGGCGGGGCGGTTGCGTGTAGACCGCGACCACCTCGTGACCGGCGTCGAGCAAAGCGTGCAGCGCCGGGACCGAAAAGTCCGGCGTTCCCATGAAGATCAGCCGCATCGGAAAATCAGTGCCTTCTGAGTTTCTGCTCTTTGGCCAGGCGGCGCATGATCATGTTGCGCTTGAGCGTCGAGAGGTGATCGACGAACAGGATGCCGTCGAGATGGTCCATCTCGTGCTGGATGCAGGTGGCGAGCAGGCCGGACGCATCGCGCTCGATCGTCTCGCCCGCAAGGTTGCGGTAGCGCACGCGGATCGATTCGGGGCGGACGACTTCGGCATACTGGTTCGGCAGGGAAAGGCAGCCTTCCTCACGCGCGGCAAGCTGATCGGAATCAGAAATGATTTCCGGGTTGATCAGCAGCATGGGCTCACGCGGGGCGTCTTCCTCGGCCACGTCCACCAGGGCGAAGCGCATGCCCAGACCGACCTGCGGGGCGGCAAGGCCGATGCCCGGGGCCTTGTACATGGCGGAAAACATGCCCGGAAGCTGTTCGCGGATGAAGGCAATGTCCTCGGGGCGCACGTCGCGGGTGACCTCCCGCAGCACAGGCTGGGGGGCGATCAGGATCGGGGTGGGCGGCACCGCGTCGATGCCGGACAGGAAATCGAATTCGCTCATGTCCTGCGATGTAGCGAGCGTGGGCGCCAAATGCCAGTGCAAGATCGGGTTTGAGTGCAGGTTTTGCGTTGTGTCCTGTAAGGGTAGAGCTTGCATCCGTGAGGGTGGACACCATATCGTGGGGTCAGCCGGTTGCCGCATGATGGGACCGGCCCTGTTTATGTCTCGCTCATGGAGGAGGCTTTAGCCCTATGTCCGGTCGCCTGTTCACGTCCCCGATGTTCCTCGGTTTCGATCACCTCGAGCAGATGCTCGAACGTGCCGCCAAATCGACGTCCGATGGGTATCCCCCCTATAATATCGAGCAGCTCAGCGCCACGGCCCTGCGGATTACGCTGGCTGTCGCAGGCTTTGTGATGGACGATCTGCAGATCACGCAGGAAGACAACCAGCTCGTGATCCGCGGCCGTCAGGCGGATGACAGCCAAGGGCGCATTTTCCTCCATCGCGGCATTGCGGCGCGGCAGTTCCACAAGGCGTTTGTGCTGGCCGAAGGTATCGAAATCGGCGGCGCCTGGCTTGATAATGGCCTGCTGCATATCGATCTCCTGCGTCCGGAGCCGGAAGTGCGCGTCAAGCGGATTGCCATTTCGCAGGGGCGGCGCAGCCCGGCACCTGGGCCGACGGTCCATCATGAAGTGGTGCCCCCTGTCGTGAAGACGCGGCGTACGACGCGGCCGGCCCGCGATATCGATGACGAATAGGTCCGGCACGCGCCTCTGCCGGCCAGATTTTCTACAGACTGAACCCCAGGGCCAGGCGGCATGAACTGCCATGGCTTCAGAAGGAACCTGACTTGAACAATCCCTTCGAAAACGGTGATCGTTCGGACGACAAACTCCCTGCGGATCTGCGGCGCATCACGGGGCCGCAGCTCCTGACGCTGGGCATGTCCCATCTCGCCTATGTCAAATCCGTCATGCATGACGGGGAACTGGTCGTGGCCATCCATGCCGCCGACGGCACGCCCATGGCGGTCGCGGACGATGAGGAGAGCGCCCTTGATGCGATCCTCGAGCATGAGATGATCCCGACCCTGCTTCAGTAATTCCAGCCAGTAAGGTCCACGCCCGTGAGCAAGAACGCCGATATTTCCCGTCACCTTGAAGAAGAGCGCCTTGCGGGCGTGGTGGTCCATAACGGACTGGCCTATCTGGCCGGACAGGTCGCTGATGATGCCAGCCTCGATACGGAAGGGCAGACGGTCGACATCCTGCGCCAGATCGACGCGCTTCTGGCCTCTCTGGGGACGGACAAGAGCCGGATCCTGTCGGTCCAGATTTTCCTGACGGATATCGGGGAGATCGGGGCAATGAACCGGGCCTGGGATGCCTGGTTGGACCCGGCAAGCAAACCAGCACGCGCTACTGTTGAGGCGAAGCTGGCAGTGCCGGAGTGGCGGATTGAGATGACGGCGATCGCTGCGTTGAAATAGTTTTTTGAATTTTTCGGAAGTTGAGAAGCCGTCTTTCCGGTATGGGAAGGCGAGCCATATGTTTGGCTCACTTCCGCACAGATAATCTTCAATTTTCTGAGGCACTCCTGAGCGCTCAGTAGTAGAATTTCAGGTTATATCCGCGACAGCGTATGCACGGTCCGGTCAGTGGTCACATTGCCTGTATTAAGCGTCGTATTCGGCTCCAGCAGAACAACATGGCACTCGTCAGCTAAAGCCTCAGGACAATGCTCGACACCATGCGGAACAATGATGAATTCACCGGCCTCGATGTCGACGTCGCGTTCCCGGAAATGCATGCGCAATGTTCCGGAAACAACCAGAAACAGTTCGTCCTCATGCTCGTGATGATGCCAGTCGAATATTCCCTTGAATTTTGCCAGCTTGATCTGGGACGTGTTGACGTCACCCGCCACACGGGGACCCCAGTAATCGGAAAATGTCGTGAACGCCTGAGTCAGGTTTATTTTTTCCATTGATTTCCTCCGTCAGAGTTGTCGAACGATAGTCTGGACGTAGCCGATCTGTTGCGCCAGATCGGGTAATGCGGGAAAAGCGCCGTCGAGCAAGGCTGTGCCGATCGTAAAACCCGCAGCACCTGCCGAGGCAGTGGCGCGGATACGCTCCGTCCGATCGAGCGAACCGGCCACGATGACAGGCTTATTCGACACAGCAGCGCAGACCTGCCGGATCAGCTTCGGCACGTTTCCCACGAACCGATAGGCCAACAAATCCAACCCATGGACACCAGGCCGGCCCACGAGGTCGACTGCACTGCGCACGATTTCGGTTTCGGTCCCTTCAAGAAGGCTGGGATGCCCGCTGATCCGGCCGGGAAAGGGATAATAGCGGATCGACGTACCTTCCAGCAGCTTCAGCGCCTCATCGACATGCGTGCCACCCAGCAGATAATCGACGCCCAGGGCGATCCCGGCCTGTATTGAGCGGAGTTCACTGTCGCGATCGAGGGAGACGACTTCCAGATAGGTTTTTGCCCCAGCCCCACGGATGGTGCTGGTCAGCGTCTGGAGTTCCGCAAACGGCAAACCAATATCCTTGAACCCGATATGGCGGACACCTGCCACACGAGCGGTTTCGACCAGGTCGGCTGCGTTTTCCACCGTCCGGTCATGGCGGGTCAGCATGAAAATGAATTCGGGGCGGCTCATACTGAGGCTCCATTGGTGAGGCGAAGGGCATAATCGAACGCCGCTTCCAGGCTGGATGAATCAGCAATGCCCCGTCCTGCGATATCGAAGGCTGTGCCGTGATCGGGGCTCGTACGCGTGAAGGGCAGACCAAGGGTAATGTTCACACCCTGCGCCAGACCCATGTATTTGACCGGAATCAGTCCCTGGTCATGATATTGCGCGACCACAACGTCGAACCGACCTTCGCGCGCTTGCATAAATACCGTATCACCGGACCAGGGGCCTGAGGCGTCAATGCCTTCACGGCGAGCCTGCGTGATGGCGGGACCGATGATACGGGTCTCTTCGTCGCCAAACAGGCCGCCCTCGCCTGCATGAGGATTGAGGGCCGCTACGGCGATGCGCGGGCGTTCGATGCCCAGTGCGCGTGCCCCCGTATGAGCCAACCGGATTGCTGCCATCTGGGCGGGGCAGTCAGCGCGCTGGATCGCATCCCTGAGAGAACAGTGGATCGTCACCAGCACGACGCGGATGTCCTCGTTCGCCAGCATCATGGCAACCTCCCCGCCGCCAGCCTGCTCGGCAAGAATTTCGGTATGGCCGGGATAGTGCAGTCCGGCAGCGGCAAGTGCCTCCTTGTGGAGCGGCGCGGTAACAATGCCTCGGATTGCTCCCGCCTTTGCCAAATGAATTGCGGTCACGACTGCCGCGTAGGCGGCGCGGCCACCCTCGGCACTGATCTGTCCTATGGGCGGCAGTTCTGCGCATTCTGACGAGACCAGTACATTCAGCACTCCATCCTCGAACCGGGCTTCGGCTGGCCTCGCGATCCGGTGCAGTCGTGCCAACGGGGCGAGTGCTGTCAGCGCCTGGTGCATCACCAACGGATCACCGACGACAATCCAGTGCCGTTGTGATGGTCGCCGCAGGAACATCCTTGCCACGACCTCCGGGCCGATCCCGGCGGGATCTCCCATCGTGACAGCCAGTGGCAAAACTTCGTGAAAGGCTTCTTCAGTCATTCTGGTGATATTAACGGAACAATTCCCACGGAATATCGATATGAACTGACCTATTCTGGTGATAAAAACTGACCAATGAAGCGGTCTGATATGCCCTCACTGGATGATCTGCGTGCCTTCGCAGCGGTTGTGCGCCTGGGTTCAGTGCGGGCGGCAGCTACGGAACTGGCTCTGACTCACGGAGCCGTCAGCCGTCGGGTGTCCAAGCTGGCTGACGATCTGAAACTCCAGCTTCTGGAACCGGATGGGCGCGGGGTGCGGCCGACCCGGGATGGCTCGCGTCTGGCGGAAGCAGCAACCGATGCACTGAAAGGGATCGCGGCAGCGCTGACCGAAATCCGGTCGTCATCCGATGCTCAGCCGATTGTGCTGTCCTGCGAGCGGTCGCTGGCGATGCGCTGGCTGATCCCGCGCCTGTCCGACTTCCAGGACCGTCATCCGGGGATCGATGTGCATCTTTCGACCGGCGGCGGCGCGCTGGATTTCGCACGTGACCGCATCACGCTGGCAATCCGGCGCCTTGATTTCCCACTTGCTCCCGACTGGGCTGTCACCACGCTTGCGCAGGAAGCGGTCGGGCCGGTCATGCGCCCTGACCTGGCACAGCGGTTCGCCGACGGGGGCTATCTGGCCCTCGGGTCGCTCACCCGGCCCGAGGCATGGAAGAACTGGTTGGTGTCCCGGCCCGACATGCCCACACCGCGCGATGTCCGTCTGTACGACCATCATTTCATGATGCTGGAAGCCGCCGCCAATGGTTTGGGTGTTGCTCTGTCGCCCCGTATCATCGCTATGGATGATATCGCGACCGGCCGGCTTCTGGCGCCGGCCGGGTTCGACACGGATGGAACATCATACGGACTGATCCGGCCAGGCGGCTTGGAAATGACGGACAATGTCAGGGCCTTGGAAAAATGGGTCGTCAAACAGGTTCCATAACCCGTGATGGATATGGCTTTGTCGCAGCGGTGTCGTGCAATGTCGCAGTTGTGAGTAGCGGTTACTATGGGCATGCGCGTTACTCTGGCGTGTTGCAGCGAACGATTGTCTGAGAAAGGAGACATCCCATGATTGATCTTTTCTACTGGCCGACCCCGAACGGGCATAAAATCACGCTTTTCCTGGAAGAAGCGGGGATGGATTACACTATTCATCCTGTTGATATCAGCGCGGGTGATCAGTTCCGGCCGGAGTTTCTGGCCATTTCTCCCAATAACCGCATGCCCGCGATTATCGACCGGAACCCGGAAGATGGCGGCGAACCCATCAGCATTTTTGAATCCGGCGCCATCCTGCTCTATCTCGCGGAAAAGGCGGAGCAGTTCCTGCCGACGGACATCAGGGGGCGCATGGCAGCCATCGAATGGTTGTTCTGGCAGGTGGGCGGTCTAGGGCCAATGGCGGGGCAAAACCATCATTTCGTACAGTATGCACCGGAGAAAATTCCCTACGCCATGACCCGCTATATCAACGAGACCAACCGTCTGTATGGCGTGATGGACCGGCGTCTGGCGCAGGTGCCATTTCTCGGCGGCACTGACTACAGCATTGCCGATATGGCCTGCTATCCCTGGGTTGTGCCGTGGAAGCGCCAGCAGCAGAACCTCGAAGAGTTTCCGCACCTGAAGCGCTGGTTTGAAGGCATTGCCGAGCGCCCCGCAACGATCCGGGCCTATGAAAAAGGCAAGGCCCTGTCGGCGCGCCCGGTGTGACGGAAAAGGGAAAGAAAATTCTGTTCGGTCGGACGGCACGGTCTGCAAAAGAGTAATCCATCTCAGACAGAGACTGAAATAACAGCAAGTGTGCCTTCACCTGAAGCTTTACACTTATCCATCCTTCTCTAATTCGGAGCAGAGAACGGTTTTTCCCCGTATTTAGGACGCTCAATCCATCATGCACGGTTCCTGCCTGGAATTTGATGATGGCATGGTTCTCAGCGAAGTACCGCTGGTCTGTCGTTACCTGGAGAGCTTGCATCCTGCACCACCGCTGCTGGGCAGCAACTCGGAGGAATGCGCGGTTATAGGAATATGGGATCGCCGGATGGAAATCGACGGCTATCTTGTCGCGATGGAAGCTTACCGCAACTCCGCGCCTGGTTTGCAGGGACGGGATGCATATTCTGAAATTCCGATCATACGAATGTAGCCCACACCGCCTTTCTGCTTGAGGTCGCTTAACAGACACGCAGCCTGGTGGAGCAAGCAGGATATCCACTCTGGAAGAGCCTATAGGACGTTTCGTAACGTTTATTTAACTGCACAGAGGGAGACTTGCTGGGGCAGAGATTGCCCAGCACCCGAAAGAGATTGTCAGGCAGCCTTGAACCTTATCCGGCACGCAGATGAAACCGCGTGATCTCGGGCGGCACGCCCAGTCGGAGCGCGAAGCCGGGCCATAGACCGGTCCCGTTGCTGACATAGAGCGTCATGCCGCCCACCTGGTAGCGTCCGGAGACGAAGCCGTTATTGCCCCGTGCCACGAGCCGGTCTAGGCCGCGGATCATCCCGCCATGCGTATGGCCCGAGAGCTGAAGCGCCACACCCTGAGCTGCCGCGGCCCGGGCGTCGCCCGGCTGATGATCGAGCAGCACAACCGGTGCATGCGTCGGCGCTCCCGCCAGCGCGGCGTCAAGATCCGGGCCCACCTGACCGTGCCCGCGTGCCGAACGATCCGTCACGCCTGCGATCACCAGATGGGCCGTGCCGCGCGTAATCACCCTGTGCCGGTTTTCCAGCATATCGAAACCCAGTGCCGACAGATGGCGCATCCAGGCCGCATAATCGAAGAAATATTCATGGTTGCCCGGAGCGGCCAGTACGCCATCGGGCGCGCGCAGCTCCGCGAGCGGTGCGATGTCGGCACGGCGCATGTCCACCGACCCGTCGATGAAATCCCCCGTCACGACGATCAGATCAGCATCGGCCGCGTTGGCGCGCGCTACGACACGGGCAGCCCATCCCGCAGAGAAGAGCCGCGTGATGTGCAGATCACTCAGCTGGAGCAGTCGGTATCCATCAAACAGCGGGGATAATCCACGTATGACGACAGTCACGTCCCTGACAGGGGGCACCCGCAGAGCATTGGCAACGCCGATGCCCGCAAGCAGCCCGGCCAGCCCACCTACCGCGACGCGGGCTTCGGTGCCGATATGGACCGGCTGCCACATAACCAGCGCAACCATCAGCGCACAGAAATCGAGTGCGAGCTGAAACAGCGTGAGAAACAGGATCGTTCCGACCGCCCAGTTGAACAGGATGATAATCGGTTTCGGGAACTCCGGTGCGAATATCGAGCCGGAAGAGAGCCTGCTCCAGAACTGGAATTGCGACGCCACGATGACGAAGACGGCCCCCAGAAGTTTCACGGCAACCGGAAGAGGAAGTGGCCATAACCAGTTCAGGATCACGATCGACAGGAGCAGGCCGAATACGATAATGCGCACGAGTATGGACATCCTCATGGATAGGCGGAGCCGACGGCTTACGGTGGTCGTCGGCGTCCCGGGCACAGCCGTGAACCTGTGCTGACCCGAAGTGTTGTTCGCGTGAACGCGTCAGGCGAAGCGTTCCCCGACCATTTCCTCGCTCTTTATCCACAGGGCCTCGGCGTGTGCCGGATCGAGAGCGTAGGCGCGGACCCCTGGATTGACCAGACTGATCGGCTGGTCGTCGGGGATCACATCGCTGACGTGACAATCCTCGCAGTAATGCGCTCCCACTGCATCGGCATCAGCCACGACGCCAGCCCACACCGAAGTTGCAGCACCTTGCGGGATGGTCTTGAACTGGAACGGCTCATGGCCCTCGGCGACGGCCTGTTCATTGATCTGGCTTACCATGGCGTCGATCTCGCCAGGCGCCATGTGCCGCACCAGTTCCGTCATGATTCCACCAGGGTGAACAGCTGTTGCCCGCACGCCCCGTGAGCGATGCCGCGCATCAAAGGCGACGGCAAAGAGAATATTGGCGGTCTTGGAGCGTCCATAGGCCACGAACGGCACGTAAGGCGTATGCTCGAAATTCGGGTCGTCCAGATCGACGTCGGCGAAGCGATGTCCGGCCGAGGATACATTGACCACCCGTGCACCATCGCGCAGCAGGCCGGCGATCCGGTTGATCAGAACGAAATGTCCCAGATGGTTGGTGCCGAACTGCGTCTCGAACCCGTCTTTCGTATGTCCGAACGGCGTCGCCATGACGCCCGCATTGGCGATAACCAGATCGAACGGAGTGCCTTGCGCGTTTAGACGGTCGGCGCAGGCGCGTACGCTCGCCAGATCCGCAAGGTCCAGCGCGGTAAGCTCGAACGCACCGTCTCCCTGCGCCGCAGCCTCGCGGACCTGATCGGTTGCACGCTCCGCTTTTGCAAGATCGCGCACCGCGCCCACGACATGCGCGCCATGAGCCGCCAGCGTCCGGGCTGTTTCCACACCCAATCCGGCGGAAACGCCGGTCACGAGAACGCGCTTGCCCTTCAGGGACACGCCGGAGAGAACATCATCAGTCGTTGAGGTTGCGCCAAAAACCTGAGTCATGGGTGGAACTCCCTGAAATGGTGCATCCATTCCTTGCCGAAGCGGCATGGAATGTCTTATGTGGAGCATCGCTCCGCTTTACATATACGGAGCATTACTCCGTTTAACAAGGGGAGGACAGGTGACCGACGTGAAAAAACCCCGTCGCCGACCGCGTAGCGATGGACAGCGCAACCGGGAACAACTCCTGGACGTGGCCAAAACCGCGTTTACGATGGGGGAAGTGGACATTCCTCTGGATGAAGTCGCACGGCGCGCGGGTGTGGGTATTGGCACGCTCTACCGGCACTTTCCGAACCGCGACGCTCTTATCGAGGCGGTGTATCGCGCTGAACTGGATCGCCTTGCTGAAGCGGCTCCCGTGCTGGCCGCGCAGCATCCACCGGTGGAGGCGCTGCGCGCATGGATGCGACTGTTCGTGGATTACATCGCCGCCAAGCAGGTCATCGCCCCAGCACTCAACGGGTTGGTTGGGGGAACAGGGGCGCTCTATGCGCATTCCGGGGACGTTCTCAAAGCCGCCGTCAACAGTCTTGTTTCCGCTGCCATCGCCGCCGGTGAATTCCGCGCCGACATCGATCCTCTGGATCTGCTCCGCGCTCTGGCGGGGGTTTCGAATTTTTCGGCCGGTCCAGGCTGGGAAAGCAGTGCGAAACGCCTAGTCGATATTCTCATCACGGGCTCACGGTCTTCGGTATCGTAAAGACGCACGCTCCACAATTATGCTTCCTATTCGACGTCGTGCGCGTGTTTCGCGACGTCGGATAAAAAGGCGTATCCTATCTGTCGGCTACGTTTCCGTCTGAGAGATCGTCCGGGTTGGAACGGCGGACCGTCTGTATCGCGCACAAACTGGCTGCAAGACCGAACCGGAAAAACCTGGTTTTGTGCTAGAGAAGGATATGTCTGACCGCTATTATTCTGACCTCCGCGCCCTGTGCTGTATTATCGATCGAGGCAGTTTCGTTGCCGCTGCCAGAGAGCTTGGCGTGTCGCGTTCGGCGTTGAGTGCGACAATCCGCCGACTGGAAGACTATGTTGGCGTTCAGCTTCTGAACCGAACAACACGCAGTGTCAGCCCCACGCCCGCAGGGGAGCGTCTGGCGGCGCGGTTCGGAGTGGCGTTCGAAGAAATCGGAGCCGCTTTAAGCGAGGCCGGTGCGATGGGCGGCGAAATTGCTGGTCCGGTGAGGGTTCACGCCCAACGCCTTGGTTACGAGCTTTTTCTAAAGCAGCTCCTGCCTGACTTTGTCCGACGTTTCCCCCGGATCAGCGTCGAGGTGCAGATCGATGATGCTGGAGTGGACATCGTACAGGAAAGGTTCGACGTCGGCATACGGCTTGGAGAGATGCTGGATCAGGATGCGATTGCGTTCCCGCTTCAGCCCGGTTTGCGGCAGACCGCCGCTGCCGCCCCGTCTTACCTCGATCAGCACGGAGCACCACGCCATCCGCGGGAGCTCCGCGATCATCTCTGTATCGGTTTCCGCTGGCCGGGGCATGCTGCCCTGTACAACTGGGAATTCTGCGAAAACGGCGTCTGGTTCTCCGTGGCCGTCTCCGGTCCACTGACCTTCAATGATCAGCGGGCAGCACTTGATGCCGCCGTTGCTGGTGCGGGTATCGCATTATGGGTTGAGAGCGAAGTCCAGCCACTCATCGAGGCCGGTTATCTTGTTCCCCTGCTGACAGAGTATTCCGCCGCTTTTCCAGGCTTTGCGCTTTACTATCCCCCGCATCGTCATCGCTCGACTGCGGTGAAGACCTTCATTGCCGCCGTGCGCAGTGCGAAGACGTCGTGACAGATTGTACCTGCCCAGCCGTATAACCCATCCCGAATATCCGGTATTAAACTTATGATCCGATCACTCCAGATGATGTCCTCGACATCACAGGAGGTTTGTATGGGTCTGGAAAACACAGCAGGCAATTTTGCAGGCAAGGCCGCGATTGTCACCGGCGCTGCAAGCGGGATCGGTCGTGCGACTGTGGAGCTGCTTCATGCGCGTGGTGCCTCGGTGATCGCGGAGGACTGTGATCCCGGTGTCAACGCCCTTGCCCGACCTGGCATCGTCCCGCTCGTCGGGGACGTGACAGAAGAAGGCGCTGCCCGGCTTGCCGTGGCAACGGCGGTCGAGCAGTTCGGTCAGCTGGATATTCTCGTGAACAATGCCGGCATCATCATCAACAAGCTGGTCGTGGACATGACTGCTGAGGACTGGGACCGCATCTTCGCCGTCAATATCCGGGGCGTGTTCCTGCACTCGCGTGAGGCGATGCGTGCGATGATCCCGAACGGTAGCGGAGCTATCGTCAATGTCGGGTCCTATGCCTGCTTCCAGACCTTTCCCTCGATCGCAGCCTATGCCGCGTCAAAGGGTGCCCTTGCCCAGTTCACCCGGGCACTGGCCGTGGAAGCAATCGGTCATGGGATCCGGGTGAATGCAGTGGGCTCGGGAGATACCGTGACCAATATTCTCAACCATATTCATGCGGATGGCCCATCAGCCCTTGCGGAGTCTGGCAAACATGCTCCCATCGGACGTGCGGCTCAGCCAGAGGAGATCGCCAAAGTCATCGCATTTCTCGCATCCGACGAGGCCAGCTTCATGGTCGGGTCGATCGCCATGGCCGATGGTGGGAAAAGCGTAGTACTTCCCTCCTGAGCAGATCATTTCCACTGCCGGCTCTCTTTCTGCTCGTCATGGCCAGGTCTGTTTTGTGGAACGGGCCATGACCGAACGGATGGCTGGAATGAGGCAGAAAACGATCAACCTGCTGAACTCATAAGCCTTGCAAGTTCGGATGTGCGTCGCGCGCTCCAGCGCCGGAGCAATCGGGAACGAGGCTCGTCTATCTGCTCAGCCAGCATTTCTACCGCGTATATCCGGTCCGTACGGAAATGGCGGAAGTCCTGACGTAGCTCGCACCAGGCGATCAACATGCATGTGATGTCCGAATAACCGAGAACGACCGGCCATACTGTACGCTCGGTTGGTTCACCCTGTCAGCCATGTCTTGTGATGCATCGAGAGGCAGTTTCGCGGCTGTGCTTGGAGTGCTGATAAGCGGCTGTAAGGGCGCGGGTACAACCGCAGCAACCTTGGCGAGAACGTCCAATGCGGCGCGTGACAGCGTCTTGTCGCCGTGGGCCGCTACCCACTGCGCTCCCAGAACGATTGCTTCAAGTTCAGCCGGGAGCAATGCGAGTGGCGGCATGTCATATCCGGTCCCCAGAACGTAGCCAACGCCAGCTTCACCTGAAATGGGGACGCGCTGCCCCGTCAGATGCGCGACGTCGCGGTAAATCGTGCGGATCGAGACTTCCAGTTCTTCGGACAGCATTCTCGCCGTAACGGGGCGGGACGACCGACGCAGAATCTGGATGATCTGAAAAAGGCGATCGGTGCTGCGCAAAGGCTCTGCAATCATGCTGACAGAATGCTGTCAGCATGATTGTGCCAAAAGGCGGGGAACACAACCTCCGCAGGAACCGACCGATGACCTTTGCCTCCATACGTCTGATTGCCGCCGACATCACCACGATGGTGGCCTTTTACGAACTGGTGACCGGGCAGTCTGCCGAATGGCTTGCGCCCCAGTTTGCCGAAATCGTAACCCCTGGCGCGACACTTGCGATCGGGAGTGCCGAGACGGTAGCGCTGTTTCTGGAAGGGAGTGCCGAACCGGGTGCCAATCGCACGGCCATCCTGGAATTCAGGGTTGATGACGTGGATGCCGAGTTCACGCGTCTGAAAGACAAAGTGGACGTTGTGATTGCGCCGAAACTGCTGCCTTGGGGTAACCGTACGGCCCAGTTCCGTGATCCCGAGGGCACGATCATCAGCCTGTTCACGCCGGTGACGGAGGCTGCCCGCGCCCGTTTCGGGAGCCGGTGACAAAGCACGGCCCAAGTATGCGTAACTCCGGGTAGCACTAAACCACCAGACACTTGCTGATGCCGGACTACGTATGGACCGTGCTGGAGCCTGTTTGAAAAATCGTTCTGATGTGTTTCAGGCTCTGGATGTGGCCGCCTATGGGAGGTCGAATTCCGTAAAGTGATCAATGCGGTGCGCTATCTTGTTCGGTCAGGCTGCGGTTGGCGCATGCTGTCGATCTACTTCGGACACTGGCGCACGGTCTATGGCTGGTTCCGCGAACTGGTGCGACAGTTCCTGTTCCAGACCATTCATGACGTTGAACGGATGCTCGACAGAGAGCATGTAGGCCGTGAGGCCAGTCCAACAGCGGCGGTGATCGACAGCCAAAGTATCAAGGCGCCTCATGCAAAGGCAAGGGAGTATGATGCCGGCAAGGAGGTCGTTGGAGGCAAGTGCCATATTGCTGTCGATACGGACGGGCGCCTCCTGATGGTCAATCTGATGCCGGCCGATATCCCCGACAGTGCCAGAGCTCAGATGAGTCTGGATGCAATCCGCAAGCGTTGGCCATGGGTGGAAGCATCTGTTCGCCGATGACGCCTATGATCGCCTGACGTTGATGGACAAGGCGACTTATCTGGATTGCATCGTTGAGATCATCCGCCCCCGCGACGCTGGATGGTCGAAAGGATTTGCGGCTGGATGACCTGCAGGCGGCGGCTCGGACGTGATGACGAGCGCCGCGTCGACGTGTCACAGGCCATGATCTTCGTCGCCATGAGCGCCAATTCCATGCGCAGGAATGCTCACTCCTGATTTTCCAAACAGGCTCTTATATAGGTAACTGACGTCTGTTTACCGGAACCCTCGGGATGAGGAAACATGTCTGTAAAGTGGCGAGAGCAGACCTGCGGTTTAAAGACGGAAAGGGACATTTCTACAAAAAGAAAAGACAGTTTTTGACGTGTCTCTTACCGCGCAAAGTATCAATCCTGAAGTTCAGACTGGATTTTCTTGATTTCAGCCTTCAGAGCATGGATGCGCTCCGGATCTGATTTCTCAGCACGAGCGAGGTCGCGTTCGACTTCCTTCAGGCGCTGCTCGAGTTTCTGCTGGGGCGGGAGTGCGTGGGAATGGCCGGTCATGGTCTTACTTCCGTGTCAGGATCTGAGTGGCGAGAGCCGTGATGTCGGCGCTTTCGATGCCTTCGGGATTGCGAAGGGCGCGTTTGGCGATTTCCTTCTGCTCCTCGGTCGCGCCTTCAGCGCCCTTGAGAACGAAATGAGCCAGTTCCTCGACTTCGCTTTTCGTCAGCAGCTTGGGCTGACGGTGCGCCTTTTCGGCAAGATGATGAAGGCTTGAGGATTCGTGGGGAACGGGATCGTTGGACATTAGAAATATTCCTGTCAATTCAGCACCCATAACGGCTGCCGTCTGTCTGTTAAACATGGTTTGACATGAATGATTTTCAATAGAGATATCGAAAAATGCTCTGTCGCCAACCGTATTGGTCGGAAGCAGAACTGGCCCATTTTCTCAGGACGTGCGGCGTAGTCTCTTCCGTTGACTGGATTTCGCGATTCCGAGACCTTCGCGATATTTGGCGACGGTACGGCGCTGGATGGAAAATCCTTCCTTTTGCAGCAGGGCTGTCAGAGCGTCGTCGGACAGGACGTTGTCACCCTCGGCGGCTACCAATGCCTGGAGGCGATGCTGGATGGCATGGGCACTCTGGGTGGTGCCGTCTTCGGATGTCAGGGCGGTTGAGAAGAACAGTTTGAGCGGAACAGTCCCGCGGGGCGTATCGATATATTTGCTGCTGACGATGCGGCTGATGGTGCTTTCGTGCAGTTCCGTGCGTTCGGCAATTTCACGCATGGTCAGGGGGCGGAGCGCGGTGGGGCCATCGCGCAGGAAGGCAGCCTGATGCTGGACGATGGCGCGGCCGACGGTCAGGAGCGACTGTTTGCGACTGTGCAACGCGCGGATGAGGGCTGTTGCTTCGCCTGCGTAGGCCAGCAGTATCCTGCCCGCTTCCGTATGGCCATCGATCTGCGCGCGCAGTGTGTCGTCGAGCCGGATTGCTGGCAGCAGGCGCGTGTTGAGGGTCAGGCGGAATCCGGCGCCATTGGGGCGCACGATCAGGTCGGGTTCAATAGGCGGTGCGGGGGGTGGCAGGCTGAGGCCAGGGCGCGGATCGAGGGCCTGGATCTCGGCCAGCATGTCCAGCAGGTCATCCTGATCGAGAGCGCATTTTTCACGCAGTCTGCGCCAGTCCCGTCGGGCGAGCAGATCCAGATTGTCGAGCAGGGTCTGCATCGCGGGATCGAGGCGATTACGGACCCGAAGCTGGGCGGCCAGACACTCTTCGGGTGAACGGGCGAAGAGACCTGCGGGTTCGAGATGCATGAGAGTTTGGCGGATCGCTTCGAGTTTCGGTGCGTCCACGCCCAGTTCGGCGGCAAGGTCCGTAACGGAGACGGGGAGGCGGCCGGTTTCGTCGAGACTGTCCAGCAGATGAAAGGCGGCGTGCTGCTCCTTCGGGGGGATGGAGTGGCGGATCTGGAGGATCAGCTCGTCGCGGTCGGACGGAAGCGGGGCGGCGGCTTCCGGGCGGTCGGAGGCGGTGGTGAAGCGGTCCGGGTCGTCGTCGTGAAAGTCTTCCGACGTGGGTGCGGCTTCAGGAGCTGTATCGCCGGGCTCCAGGATGAGGAGCGGGTTGGTTTCGCAGACCTGCCGGAGATGCTGGGCAAGATCGGCCTGCGTATATTGCAGCAACGCAATCGCCTGACGCAGTTGGGGCGTCATGACGAGAGACTGCGACTGACGCTGGATCAGGCCCGGGACAAGCATCCCGGCATGTTACAGCGAGAAATTCTCTCCGAGATAGACCCGACGGACGTCTTCGTTCGCGACGATGGCTTCGGGGGTGCCTTCCATCAGCACCTGACCGCCATGCATGATATAGGCGCGGTCAATGACCTCGAGCGTTTCGCGGACGTTATGGTCCGTAATCAGCACGCCGATGCCACGATCCTTCAGATGCGAGACAAGATCACGGATTTCTCCGACGGCGATCGGATCGATGCCGGCGAGAGGTTCATCGAGCAGGATGTAGTTCGGCTGGCTGGCGAGCGCCCGGGCGATCTCCAGACGACGACGCTCACCACCGGATAGTGCCAAGGAGGGCGAGCGGCGCAGATGGGTGATGCCGAATTCGGCCAGCAGACCGTTGAGCATCAGGTCGCGCTTTTCCGGATCGGGCTCGACGACTTCGAGGGCCGCCATGATGTTCTGTTCGACGTTCAGGCCGCGGAAAATGCTGGCTTCCTGCGGCAGGTAGCCAACGCCGAGGCGCGCGCGGCGATACATCGGAAGCTGTGTGATGTCGGCGCCGTCCAGCGTAATGGTGCCGGTGTCGGGCTGCACGAGGCCAACGATCATATAGAAGCTGGTCGTCTTGCCGGCGCCGTTCGGGCCGAGCAGGCCGACGGCTTCGCCGCGCTGTACCTGAAGCGACACGTTCTTGACGACGGCGCGCTTCTTGTACGACTTGCCGATGCCGCTTGCGACGAGACCCGTTGGAGGCGGCGAAGAGGGAATGTAGCTGTCTGTCACTTGGGTGCCTGGCTGCTGTTGGCCTCGTTCGGCACGACGAGCCCCTGGATGGGCGAGTCCGTGCCCGGCAGCATGGTTGCAATGCCGGTCTTCATGTTCACGATTGCCTGCGAGCCGTTGTTCTGGTTCTGGCCCTGCGTGACATGAACATGTCCGATCAGGCGCGCGATCTGGGTATCGAAAACATAGACGCCGCGGTCACCGGTACCGGTCTGGGTCTGGGTGCGCAGGACGACGTGGCCCCAGCCATAGGCGCGGTCGAGCTTCGAGGCGCCGCCGCCCATTGGATTGGAGGAATCGGCGGCCTGTGTCGGCTTGGCCGACTGCGGCGTGCCGGGGGCCGGGGCATCGCTGGGTTTGCTGAAGGAAACCAGTACGTCCGCCTTGACCTGCTTGCCGTCATTGGTGGTGACAGTGGCGTCACCCCGGCCAACCGACATGCGTGTTTTCGAGTGATATTCCATCACGTCACGTGCCGTCAGGACGTCCTGCGGGGTCGTCAGCTTCAGATGCTTGCCCGTCATGACCATGACCGCCTGGTCCATGTCGTACAGGGCATGATCGCCCCAGCCCTGATCGGTCTGGTTGTAGATATGAACGTTGCCGCGAGCCTCGATCCGGTACAGCTCAAGGGAGCCTCCCATCGGGTCGCCGCTGTTATCCTTGGCGTTGGCCGGGGGTGGTGGAGGAGCAGGCTGCCCCGGAGGCGGTGTTTTCTTGCGCAGATATCCGATCAGCGTATCCGCATCGACCGTCACATCTCCCCGCACGGCCCGCGCGCCGCCCGTAAGCGTCACGGTCTGGGCGTTGCGGTCGTAGATCTCTTCTTTTTTCCAGAAGAGCTGGACGGCTTCGCCGTGGGACATGTCCAGTCCGTCCGCATGCGCCGGGGCGGGGGGAAGTGCGAGCGGCAGGGCGATGAGGAGGGGGAGGAGGGCTGCGGGGCGGGGGGTCATTTTTCGGTCTTCAGTCCTTGCAGGTGCAGGCGGGCCGCCGCACTCGGAGGGCCGTTGTCATCGTTGCGGACCGTCAGTCCCGGTCCTGTAAACTGCATGATACCTGCATGCTGGTCCAGAAAATAGCCTTGGGCGTCCTGCCGGCCGAAGGGGCCTTCCGCGTGGACCCAGTCGCGGGATGCGATCACGTCGGCCTTAAGGTCCAGATCGGCGGAGGGGCCGTTCATGAGGAGGCCGTCGTCACGGTAGAGCACGACGTTGTCGTCGAGATCGAGCGTCTGTTCGTGCTGCATGTAGACGCCGCGGTCGGAGCGGATATGGGCCCAGGAATTGCCGGAGAGCTGGATGTCGGCGACGGGATCGACCAGGTCCACGCGATCGGGGCCCTGCTGGTGGGTGGTGCGGGCGGTGATCATGTAGGGGTGGTTATGGGCGTCGAGGCCGCGATAGGTGGCCTGTTCCATGTTGCCGCTTTCCACGCGCAGGCGGGCCATTTCCTTCAGGGCGGCGCGGTTCTGGTTCATGAGATGGGAAATCTCGGGCCAGGCGGCGATGGAACTGAGCAGGACGAGGGCCAGGCCCGGCAGCGCCCATTTGGCGAATCCCAGAAGGGAGCGGCGGCGGGCGAGCTGTTCGGCGTCGGGAGCCTGGCGGATGCGCTGGAAGGCTGCGCGGCGCAGGCTGTCGAGGCGGGCGAGGCTCTCGGCGCGGTCGGGATCGAAATCCTCGCGGCGGATGCGGGGCTCGCCGTTTTCGGAACCCGGAGCGTTGGGACCGGGAGCGTTGGGGCCGGGAGCGTCCGGGTTGGGGCCGTTCATGACAGGCCGCTTCGCAGGAGGTCGTGGACGTGGACGATGCCCGTGGGACGGCGGTCTTCATCGACGATGAAGAGGCTCGTGATGGGGCGCTCGCGCTGGTTCATGAGCTGCAGCACGTCCTGCGCCAGCGTGGTGGGGGTGGCGGTGACGGGGGCGGCGTTCATGACGTCCTTCGCCGTGGTCGTGTCGAGGTCACCGGAGAGGGCGCGGCGCAGGTCGGCGTCCGTGATGAGGCCCTGAAGTACACCATTGTCATCAGTCACACCCATGCACCCGAATGACTTGTGTGTCATCTCGAGAATGACGGAGCGCAGCGGGAGGCTGCCCTGTCCGAGAGGCAGGGCGTCTCCCGTGTGCATCAGGTCGCTGATGGGGCGCAGGCGGGCGCCGAGGAGGCCGCCGGGGTGGAAGGCGCCGAAATCGCGGGCCGTGAAGCCGCGTTTTTGAAGCAGCGCGAGGGCGAGCGCGTCGCCGAGGGCGAGTTGCAGCAGGGTGCTGGTTGTGGGCGCCAGGCCCATCGGGCAGGCCTCGGTGCTGGTGGGGAGGACCAGCGGGATCTCGGCGGCGCGGGCCAGGGCGGAGGTGCCGACCGAGGTGATGGCGATCACGCAGTGGTTCTGCCGGGCGGCATAGGCCAGAATCGCGGCGAGTTCGGTGGTTTCGCCGGAATTGGAGAAGGCCAGGATCAGGTCGCCGGGGGCGACCATGCCCAGATCGCCGTGGGCGGCTTCCGCCGGGTGCAGGAAAAGGGACGGTGTGCCGGTGGAGGCGAGGGTGGCCTGGACCTTGCGGGCGATATGGCCGGATTTGCCGATCCCGGTGACGATCAGGCGGCCTTCGCTTTCGGCGATGCGGTTCACGGCCTCGCAGAAGGCTTCTCCGAGCGGGCCGGCGAGGGCATGTTCGAGGGCCTGAAGACCTTCGCGCTCGATGGAGACGGTCTGGAGCGCCGAATCGAGCGCAGTACGGAAGGGGCGGGGCGACGGACGGTGCATGTTCAGGCCAGGCCGGAAATCAGGCGCGGTGCGAGAAAATGTCGGGCTCTTCGTAGCCCATGAGGTCCAGTCGGCAGCGGGCCGGAAGGAAATCGTAGCAGGCCTGCGCGAGGTCACGGCGGTTTTCACGGATCAGCATGGCTTCGAGCTTATCCCACAATGCGTGAAGATACAGCACGTCCGATGCGGCATAGCGGAGCTGGTCGGGGGTGAGGGTCTGTGCGCCCCAGTCCGAACTCTGCTGGTGTTTGGAGATTTCGACACCCAGAAGGTCGCGGCACAGATAGGCCAGGCCGTGGCGGTCGGTGAAGGTGTAGACCAGCCTGGCGGCGATCTTGGTGCAGATGACCGACGGGATCGTGATGTTGAAGGCGTTCTGCAGGACTGCGACGTCAAAGCGTGCGAAATGCATCAGCTTGGTGACGGAATCGTCTGTCAGGAGGGCCTTGAGATTCGGGCAGTCATAGCCGCGGCCGCCCATGGAGACCGGCTTGATCTGGACGAGATGGGCTTCACCGTCGCCCGCTGAGAGCTGGACGAGGCAGAGGCGGTCACGATGGGGGTTGAGACCCATGGTCTCGGTATCGATGGCGACAAGGGGGCCGAGATCGAAGTCGTCTGGCAGATCGCCGTCATAAAGATGGATGGCGTTCTGCTGGCTCATTCTATTGTCACCAAGTTTTTTTGATCACCAGAGGATCGAGGCGATATGTCGCCTGATCGTCTGTGGTGCCCAGAAGAAGACTCGAACTTCCACGTCCTTTCGGACACAGGTACCTGAAACCTGCGCGTCTACCAATTCCGCCATCTGGGCTCAGAAAGCACCGGGTTTTTTCAGTTTCCTGAGGCATCCCGGCTCGGTGAAGAGGCGTTTACCCCTGCACGTGTGGGGCGTCAACAGCCAAACTGAAAGAAAAGCAAAAATGCGTACAAATTTTTCCGTAGAGGGGACCGGTGGCGGCATGGATGACGGGATTTATGAGGGGAGCGGGCCGGACAGGGGCGCGCAGTCCGTGGGGCGCGTTGTGGCGGTTCTGGGCGGCGGGGGCTTTGTTGGCCGCGAACTGGTGGGCCGGCTGATGGCGTCGGGGCATGTGGTGCGTGTCGGCAGTCGCAATCCCGAGGGCGATCAGGCGCTGGCCCGCTTTCCGGGTGACGGGAGTGTGGAATTCATCAAAGCGTCCGTGAATGACGCGGACTCGCTGGAGCGTCTGTTCAGCGGGGCTGATGCGGGAGTCAATCTCGTGTCGATCATGTCGCCGGATGTGAAGGCGATGCATCGGGTCAATGTGGAAGGGGCGCGGCTGGCGGCGCTGGTGGCTCGGCGCGAGGGGGTGGAGCAGTATCTGCACATGTCCGCCATCGGGGCTTCGATACAGTCGCCGGGAAATTACGGGCGCAGCAAGGGGCTGGCCGAGCGTGTGGTGCGGGAGGTGTTTGCGGAAGCGGCGCTGTTGCGGCCTTCGGTGATTTTCGGGCCCGAGGACAGTTTCTTCAACATGTTCGCGCTGATTGCCAAGCTCTCGCCGGTGTTGCCGGTGTTTGCGGCGGGGACGCGGTTCCAGCCGGTTTATGTGGGGGATGTGGCGCGGGCGGCGATGGCGCTGGTGACGCCGGAGCGTGCGGGCATGACGGTCGAGGCGGGTGGGCCGGATGTGCTGACCATGAAAGAGCTGATGGCGTTCGTGCTTGAGGCTTCGGGGCGGCGTCGCTTCCTGTTGCCGGTGCCGGACTGTGTGGCGAAGCTCGAGGCGGAAATCCTGGAGCCGTTGCCGGGGCATCTGCTGACGCGGGATCAGGTTGTGATGATGGGGCTGGATAATGTGGTGCAGCCGGGCGCGGATGATCTCCAGTCGCTCGGGATTACGCCGACGGCGATGCGGAGTGTGGTGCCGGATTATCTGAAGGGCAGTATTTGTGAGAGCTGGCGGCGGTTCCGTAAATAACGGGCTGTTGCCCTGCGAGGGATGGGGCGAAGATTTTCCACTTTGATTGGGGGTGTCCGCCGGGAAAACTTGCGGCGGACTGAACGGCAACGTAACGTCTTGTTGCGACCTGTTTCAGGCAGGAGTTCAGCCCTGGACTTGGTGGAGCAAAGCTGGTGCGGAAAATTTCTTTAGCCATTCTGTGTTGTTTACTACTGACTTCAGGATGTGCGCAGAAGCCAGTCCCGGTTATGATTGGCAATAAATATTACCTTGCTGGCGATAATCTCTGTGTGAAGTACAAGGTTTTGCCAGACGATTCGATCTCGTGTCTGAGTAAATGGGATAAGGTCACTGGCTCTAGATATGCCATATGCATATGTCGGATTTGGAGTTGCAGATCTACAATCAGCAGCCGTGGCCTCAGGGGCAATAGAGAATGTATTGCCGGGATGTTCGGTTAGGATGTCCCCATGCGTGAACGGGTGAGGTGTAGCGGTTGCAGGAGGGGGCCAATGTGCCCTTGATTGACGCGGGCATTGAGGGTGTATGGTCCGGATCGGACCTAATAAATTGGATGAAAAATCCCGTTCCTGAGGCTGAGATGGGATAATCTTCCTGAAAGGTCAGTGTCACTGACTGTTATTGGATAAAGTGACGGAATAGCTGCTTTCGGACAGGTCTGATGTGCGTCCGGGGTTTGTGGTCGGGCGGGCATGTTTTGCAGGAGACACGACGCATGGCCGAACGCATGTTGCAGTTCGTCACCCACCCCCAGGTGCTTCCCGAGAAGCGCGATGCGCACGAACGCCGTCAGGATTTCGGGGAGATTTACCGTGGGTTCGCGCGCAGCCGTGCGGAAGAGCAGGCGTCGCGTTGCTCGCAGTGCGGGATTCCGTTCTGCTCCGTGCATTGTCCGCTGGGGAACAACATTCCCGACTGGCTGAAGCTGACGGCTGAGGACCGGCTTGAGGAAGCGTATGAGATGTCGTCCGCGACGAATACGTTTCCGGAGATCTGCGGGCGCATCTGTCCGCAGGACCGGCTGTGCGAAGGCAACTGCGTTATTAACAAGGGTTTCGAGAGCGTCACGATCGGGGCTGTCGAGCGGTTCATTACCGAAAATGCGTTCGAGCAGGGCTGGGTGAAGCCTGCGCTTCCGGATCGGGATCTGGGGCGGAGTGTCGGGATCGTGGGGTCCGGGCCGGCGGGTCTGGCTTGTGCGGAGCGGCTGCGGGCGCAGGGTTATGAGGTTCATGTCTATGAGCGTCAGGACCGTGTGGGCGGGCTGCTGACTTACGGGATTCCGAGCTTCAAGCTGGAAAAGCATGTGGTGGCGCGGCGTCATGCGCTGCTGGAGGAGCAGGGGATCGTGTTCCATCTCTCCACGCCTGTTGGTTCGGGCGAGGGCGAGACGGCGCTTGAGGATCTGCGGGCGCGGCATGATGCGGTGTTTCTGGCGACGGGTGTGTATCGCTCGCGCGATGTGAAGGTGCCGGGGGCCGGGCTTGAGGGTGTTGTCGATGCGATCGACTTCCTGACGACATCGAACCGTCGCGGCTATGACGAAGATCCGGGCGAGGACGCAGCCCTTCATGCGAATGGGCGTCGGGTCGTGGTGATTGGCGGTGGTGACACGGCCATGGACTGCGTGCGCACGTCGATCCGTCAGGGTGCCGAGCGGGTGACCTGTGTTTACCGTCGGGACCGGGCGAACATGCCGGGATCGCGGCAGGAAGTTTACAATGCCGAGGAAGAAGGCGCGCATTTCGAATGGCTGGGCTCGCCGGAGGCATTCCTTGGTGACGGCAGCGTGTCGGGTGTGCGGGTGCTGAGGATGCGTCTGGGGGCTCCGGATGCGTCGGGGCGCCGGTCCATCGAGGGCACGGGGCAGCATGACGTGATCGAGGGCGATCTGGTCATCAAGGCTCTGGGTTTTGATCCCGAAGATCTGCCGGGGCAGTTCAATGCGCCTGAGCTGGCCGTGACGCGCTGGGGTACGCTGACGGTGCCGCCGGGGGGCTTTGCAACGAGCCTGCCGGGTGTGTTTGCCGGCGGCGATATCGTGCGCGGGGCGAGCCTGGTTGTCTGGGCGATCAAGGATGGCCGGGATGCGGCCGATGCGATCCATCATCATCTGACTGAAACAATGACCGGTGCTCTGGAGGCCGCGGAATGACACAGAATAACGATTTCATCCGCGAGTATGCCGAGAACGTCGAGCGTCTGAAGGGGCTGTATGACCCGTCGCAGGAGCGCGATTCCTGTGGTGTGGGTCTGGTCGCGGCGCTGGACGGCAAGCCGTCGCGCAGTGTGGTTCAGGCGGGTATCGAGGCGCTGGGCAATATCTGGCATCGCGGTGCGGTGGATGCGGATGGCAAGACTGGCGATGGCGCGGGTATTCATGTGGAAATCCCGCAGGATTTCTTTGCCGAGGCGATCCATAACGGCTCCAGCGACGATACGATTGACGGCCGCATTGCGGTGGGCATGGTGTTCCTGCCCAAGACCGATCTGGGGTCGCAGGAGCGGGGCCGTCAGATCATCGAGACGGAGATCCTGAACTTCGGGTACGGGATTTATGGCTGGCGTCAGGTGCCGATCGATACGGCGTGCATTGGCGAGAAGGCCAACCAGACGCGGCCGGAGATCGAGCAGATCATGATCCGCAACCGGCTTGGCCGGTCCGAGGACGAGTTCGAGCGCGACCTTTATGTTCTGCGTCGGCGGATTGAGAAGCAGGCGACGGCGCAGCAGGTTGATCTGTATGTGTGTTCGATGTCCTGCCGCTCGGTGATCTACAAGGGCATGTTCCTTGCCGAAAACCTGACGGATTTTTATCCGGATCTGCTGGATGAGCGGTTTGTGTCGCGGTTTGCGATCTACCATCAGCGGTATTCGACCAATACGTTCCCGACCTGGAAGCTGGCCCAGCCGTTCCGCAAGGTGGCGCATAACGGCGAGATCAACACGATTTCGGGCAATACGAACTGGATGCGCTCGCATGAGACGCGGCTCGCGCATCCGGATCTGGACCCGTACATGGCGGATCTCAAGCCTGTGGTGCAGGCTGCGGGTTCAGATACGGCGGTGCTGGACAATGTGTTCGAGCTGCTGACCTTCGCCGGGCGGGATGCGCCGATGGCGAAGACGATGCTGGTGCCGGCGTCTGGTGGTGCGAACTCGGCGATGTCGGATGCGGCGCGGGCGCTGTTTCGGTACTGCAATGCGGTAATCGAGCCCTGGGATGGTCCGGCGGCGTTGTGTGCGACGGATGGGCGATGGGTCGTGGCGGGGCTGGATCGGGCCGGGCTGCGTCCGCTGCGTTACAGCATTACGCAGGACGGGCTGCTCATCGTGGGCTCCGAGACCGGGATGGTCCGGGTGCCGGATGCGCGCGTCAAAAGCCGCGGGCGGCTTGGTCCGGGGCAGACGCTGGCGCTGGATCTGAAGGAAGGGCGGCTTTACCAGTCCGAGGAGCTGCTGGAGATGCTGGCGTCGCGTCAGGATTTCCGGGGCTGGGTGAAGCGCATCCGCGATATCGAGCCGATTGTGCGGGATGTGGTTGAGCCTGAGGCGCTCGATCCGGATCTGCTGCGGCGGCATCAGGTGGCGGTCAGTCTGACGCATGAGGAGCTGGAGACCATTCTGCACCCGATGGTGGAGAATGCGGCCGAGGCTCTGGGGTCGATGGGTGATGATACGCCGCTTCAGGTGTTGTCCACGATCTATCGCGGGCTGGCGCATTATTTCCGTCAGGGATTCAGCCAGGTTACGAATCCGCCGATTGATTCGCTGCGTGAGACGCGGGTGATGAGTCTGGTCACGCGGCTGGGCAATCTGGGGAATATTCTCGATCAGGCGCCGGAACAGTGCGATCTGTTGCAGCTGCCGAGCCCTGTGCTCACGATCGGTGAGTTCGACGAGCTGCTGAAGGTCTGTGGTGAGAATGCGGGGGTGATCGACTGCACCTTCCCGGCTGCAGAGGGCGAGGAAGGTCTGCGGGCGGCGATTGCGTCCATCCGGGCGCAGGCGGAGGATCATGTCCGTGGCGGGTGCACACATCTGTTCCTGACGGATGACAATACGGATGCGACGCGCGTTGCGATTCCGATGATCCTCGCCACTGCGGCCGTGCATATCCACCTGGTGCGCAATTCGCTGCGGACGTTCACGTCGCTGAATGTGCGGACGTCGGGGGCGATCGATGTTCATGCGATTGCTGTCACGATTGGTGTTGGCGCGACGACGGTCAATCCGGCTCTGGCGCAGTATTGCGTGGCGGACCGGCTGCGGCGTGGGCTGTTTGGCAAGATGTCGCTGCGGGAGGCGATGGAGCGGTATCGCAAGGCCGTGGACAAGGGTCTGCTGAAGATCATGTCCAAGTCGGGCATTTCGATCATTTCGGCCTATCGTGGCGGGTATAATTTCGAGGCGATCGGGCTGTCCCGTGCGCTGGTGGCCGAGTTCTTCCCGGGCATGCCGTCGCGGATTTCGGGGATTGGTCTGCCGGGGATTGCGCGCAACATTCTTGGTGCGCATGCGGCGGCGTGGAACCGGAAGGTCGAGGCGCTGCCTGTCGGTGGGCGCTACAAGCTGCGCCGTCAGGGTGAGACGCATGCGTTCTCTGGGCAGCTTGTGCACATGCTTCAGAGTGCGGTGACGGCGAACAGCTTTACGCTGTACCGGCGTTATGCGGATGCAGTGCGCCAGATGCCGCCTGTGGCGCTGCGTGATCTGCTGGATTTCAAGCCGACCCATGCGCCGGTTCCGGTGGACGAGGTGGAGAGCATCACACAGATCCGGCGTCGTCTGGTGGCGCCGGGGATTTCGCTGGGCGCTCTGAGCCCGGAGGCGCATGAGACGCTGGCGATTGCCATGAACCGGATCGGGGCGAAGTCCGATTCCGGTGAGGGTGGCGAGGATGCCGAGCGTTCGAAGCCGCGTCCGAACGGGGATAATGCGTCTTCGGCGATCAAGCAGGTGGCGTCCGGGCGTTTTGGCGTGACGGCGCAGTATCTGAATGACTGCCGCGAGATCGAGATCAAGATGGCGCAGGGTGCGAAGCCTGGTGAGGGCGGGCAGCTGCCGGGCTTCAAGGTGACGGAGTTGATCGGGCGTCTGCGTCATGCGACGCCGGGGGTCACGCTGATTTCGCCGCCGCCGCATCATGACATCTATTCGATCGAGGATCTGGCGCAGCTCATTTACGATCTCAAGCAGATCAATCCGACGGCGACCGTCACGGTCAAGCTGGTGGCACGGACGGGTATTGGCACGATTGCGGCCGGTGTGGCGAAGGCCAAGGCGGATGCGATCCTGATTTCCGGCCATTCGGGCGGGACGGGGGCGAGCCCGCAGTCTTCGATCCACTATGCGGGTCTGCCCTGGGAGATGGGGCTGTCGGAGGCGCATCAGGTGCTGATGCTGAACCGGCTGCGGCATCGTCTGGTGCTGCGGACCGATGGTGGCATCAAGACGGGTCGTGACGTTGTCATGGCGGCGATGCTTGGTGCGGAAGAGTTCGGTATCGGTACGGCAGCACTCGTGGCGATGGGCTGCATCATGGTGCGTCAGTGCCACTCCAACACCTGCCCGGTGGGCGTGTGTGTGCAGGATGAGAAGCTGCGGGAGAAGTTCGGGGGATCGCCTGAGAAGGTCATCAACCTGTTCACGCTGATTGCGGAAGATATCCGGCATATTCTGGCGGATCTGGGTGTGCGGTCGCTGGAAGAGGTGATCGGGCGGACGGATATGCTGCGGCAGGTGTCGCGTGGTGCGGATTATCTGGATGATCTGGATCTGAATTCGCTTCTGGTTCAGGCCGATCCGGGTGGTCATGCGCGGTTCTGCACCCGTGAGGGGCGCAACGAGGTTCCCGAGACGCTGGACGGGCAGATCATCCCGGATGCGACGGCACTGTTCGAGCGTCGGGAGAAGCTGCATCTGCATTACACGGTGCAGAACACGCATCGTGCGATCGGGACGCGGGTTTCGGGGCTGATTACGCGCAAGTTCGGCATGAAGGAGCTTCCGGAAGGGCAGCTTACGCTGTCGCTGCGGGGATCTGCCGGGCAGTCGCTGGGCGCGTTTGGTGTGCAGGGGCTCAAGATCGAGGTCGAGGGCGATGCCAATGACTATGTCGGCAAGGGGCTTTCGGGGGCGACGATCGTCGTCCGCAAGTCACCGGCAGCGCAGTGGGCGTCCGAGCAGAGCGCGATCATTGGTAATACTGTTCTGTACGGGGCGACGGCGGGGACGCTGTTTGCGGCCGGGCAGGCGGGGGAGCGCTTTGCGGTCCGGAACTCGGGTGCGACGGCGGTGGTCGAGGGTTGTGGCTCGAATGGCTGCGAATACATGACCGGCGGGACGGTCGTGATCCTTGGGGAGACGGGCGACAATTTCGGCGCCGGTTTCACGGGGGGCATGGCTTATGTGCTGGACGTGAAGGGGCTGTTCGAGGCGCAGATCAACCCGGATACGGTGATCTGGAACCGCGTTCAGGCCGGCAGCCGCTGGGATCAGGAGCTTCGGGCACTTGTGGAGCGGCATGTAGCGGAGACGGGCAGCACCTATGCCGCGGATCTGCTGCATTGCTGGGAGCGGACGCTGGAGCGGTTCTGGCATGTTGTGCCGCGCGATTATGCGCGGATCATCGGCTACGTTCAGGAAGACCTGTCCCAGCTTTCGGCCTGACGGGCGTAAGGAAGATGGTCGATACTGTCGGTGATCTGACGTTGACTTATGATGAGATGGCTTCGCTGAGGAGCTATCTCATCGCAACAGTTCTTGAATTTTTTGATAGCATTGAAATGGCAGCATTGGGAATATTTTAGTCTAATGAAATATTATCAATGGCAAAGAAGGTATCTTCCTTTATAAGGTGGGATAAAAAAGAGTATACAAATATATTTTCTGACTATGATTATCAAATTATACATAATTGCATTCTTCATGGAGAAATGGCTCTTGGCATTTATTCTACCTACAAAAAGCACATCGACTATGAAACATGTAATTTCGGAATTACAAAAGATAAGATTTATAATTATATTCAGGAATACAGTAAAAATGCAGGATGGTAATCCTGTTGTTGGTCTTGGTTCAATGAAAGTCTGAACTCAGGATTTTTTTCGATAGGGCTATTGCTCTGCGCTGGTTATGGAAGAGGCTGACCGGGACGGAATTTCAGGCAGGGGCGTTCCACGAGGCGCCATGACAGGATCGCGCCTCCGATTGTGGTGAGGATCGTGAAGATCACGGCATGTCTGCGGCCGAGGCCGTAGCGGGCCTGAAGGTCTCCTGCGGCCAAAGCCAGCGGGAGATGGCACAGATAGAGTGCATAGCTGTGGGTGCTGATGCTGCGGACTGCCGGGCCGATCAGGGGCGGCAGGGTGCGCAGGCGCATCATGGCGGGCATGCAGAGCGCATAGCCCAGCCCCGTGACATCAAATGAAGCCATGGCGCCGAAGCGCGGGGGCCAGAGGGCACCATCTCCGGTGTTGCGCCACCAGACGGTGAGCACGATTGCGGTGCCTGCGGTGGCGAGCAGTGTGCTGTAGCGGGTGAGGGCGGGTTTGCATCGGTAGAGCCAGGCGGCGGCAATGCCCCATGCAATCGAGTCGAAGCGGCAGGGGACGATTTTGCTGGTGACTTCGTCCCAGTTGACGGCTGTGGGGAGCGACAGGCGCCAGCAGAGCGGGACGATGAAGAAGGCCGCGAGTATGGTTCCGAAGGCTGTGGCGGGTTTGATCCGGCAGGCCAGGAGCGTGAGCAGCAGGGCGGGGAAGGCGATGTAGAACCATTCCTCCACGCAGAGCGACCATGTGACGCCGTACCAGTTCGAGACCATGGGCCAGCCGAGATTCTGCGTCAGGGTCAGGAACCAGGGTAGGGCGTGCCGGGCTTCGTCCCATGGCACGCCGTAAGGGCCAAAATAAGCGAGCGGGATGAGCAGCGCGAACAGCCAGAAATAATAGGCCGGAAGGGTGCGCAGCCAGCGGCGGAGCAGGAAGATGCCCCAGCCTTTCAGGGAGGTTCCGCGTTCCAGCAGGTCCAGCATGATCGTGCCGATCAGGAAGCCGCTGAGGACGAAGAACAGCATCACGCCGTAGAAGCCGAGCACCGCCAGATGGAAGGGGAGGCTGTGGTGCCACCAGGACGAGAACAGGATTCCGTCATGGCAGATCAGGACATCGAGGATGGCGACCGTGCGCACCAGATCGGGGCCTGCGATTCGCGCCTTCAGGTTTTCAAACGATGTCAGTGTCTCTGATGCCTGGGGGGGGTATTTCTGCATGAAGCGCGGAAGATCCGGGGTTGCGGGCGGAAGGGAGGTTTTACACTACGGATTTGTCATCAACATCCCGTTTGACGGCGGGGATTGTGGCTCTAAGGTCGGGATATGACCATGCTCTTTTCTGCCGCTGACGGCACGCCGAATTCGTCCTCCGGGGAGCAGATGCCTCCCCGCTGGGATCTCTCTGACCTCTATGCCTCGCCGGAAGATCCGGTTCTGGCGTCGGATTTTGACCGCTGGGCCGGGGCGGCGCGGAGTTTCTGCGAAACGTACAAGGGGCGTCTGGAGACGCTGACGGGCGCGGAGCTTGCGAAGGCGTTTGCGGAGTATGAGGCGATCGAGGAGGGCCTGGGGAAGATCGGGTCTTTCTCCAGTCTTGGCTTTGCGGCGCATACGACCGATCCGGTCTGGGGGCGGTTTGCGCAGGGTGTGCAGGAGCGGATGACGGAGGTGGCCTCCCATCTGATGTTCTTCACGCTGGAGTTGAACCGGATTCCGGACGAAGTGCTGGCGCGGATCTGCGAGGCGCAGGAGATGCGCAAATGGGATCCGTATCTGCGGGACCTGCGGATGTACCGGCCGTATCAGCTCTCCGACGAGGTCGAGCAGGTGCTGATGGACAAGTCGGTGACGGGGCGGAATGCCTGGAACCGGCTGTTTGACGAGACGATGGCGACGCTGAGTGTCACGATCGACGGTGAGGAAAAGCCGCTGGGTGATGCGTTCAATCTGCTGACGAACACGGACCGTGCGAAGCGCGAGGCTGCGGCGCAGCAGATCAGTGCGGTGCTGGGTGAGAACTCGCGGCTGCTGACGATGATTACCAACACGCTCGCCAAGGACAAGGCGATCGGGGACAAGCTGCGGGGTTATCCGCGCCCCACCAGTGCGCGCAATCTGGCGAACATGGTTGAGGACGAGGTTGTCGATGCGCTGGTGGGCGCTGTGGACGAGGCCTATCCTCGGCTGGCACACCGGTATTATGCGCTCAAGGCGAAGTGGCTCGGGCTGGAAAAGCTGGAGCACTGGGACCGCAATGCGCCGCTTCCGGGTGTGGAGGCGCGGAAGATCGACTGGGAGCAGGGCAAGGAGATCGTGCGGACGGCCTATGCCGGGTTTGATCCTGCGCTGGGCGAGATCGTCCAGAAATTCCTGACGCATCCCTGGATTGATGCGGCTCCTGTCGCGGGGAAGTCTTCGGGGGCGTTTTCGCATTCCTGTGTGCCGTCGGTGCATCCATACATTCTGATGAATTATCGCGGCCAGCCGCGGGATGTGATGACGCTGGCGCATGAGCTGGGGCATGGCGTGCATCAGACGCTGGCCGGGCAGAAGCAGGGTTATCTGAATGCCGATACGCCGCTGACGCTGGCGGAGACGGCGTCGGTGTTTGGCGAGATGCTGACGTTCCAGTCCCTGCTGGATGCGGAAAGCGATCCGAAGCGCCGTCGTCACATGCTGGCGGCGAAAGTCGAGGACATGCTGAACACGGTTGTCCGGCAGATCGCGTTCTATCAGTTTGAAGTGAAGGTCCATGACGAGCGGGCGAAGGGTGAGCTTTCGCCGGAGCGTCTGGGGGAAATCTGGCGTGAGGTTCAGGTCCGGAGTCTGGGGCCTGCCTTCCATTTCACACCGGATTATGACCTCTACTGGTCTTATATCCCGCATTTCGTGCATTCCCCGTTCTATGTTTATGCGTATGCTTTCGGGGATTGTCTGGTGAATGCGCTTTATGGCGTTTATCAGGAAAAACCAGAGGGTTTTGCTGCGAAATACCGGACCATGCTCGAAGCGGGCGGGACGCTGCGTCACAAGGAGCTGCTCGCGCCGTTCGGACTTGATGCGACAGATCCGGGTTTCTGGCGTAAAGGACTGGATGTGATCTCGGGGCTGATCGATCAGCTCGAGCAGGAGGACTGAGGAGCATCATGGCGAGGGATCTCGACAACACCGGCCTCATGGGGGAGCTGCGTCGCATGGCGCGGACCTCCGGCGCGGTCGGCGGCATTGCGGCGCGGATGGCGGGCAGCCGTCTGGGCTTCAAGACGGACAAGGGCGTTCATGCAGAGGGCCTGAAGTCGGCGTTGGGAAACCTCAAGGGGCCGCTGATGAAGGCGGCCCAGCTCCTTTCGACCATTCCCGGCGCTCTGCCTGACGAATATGCGGAAGAGCTTGCGCATCTTCAGTCCAATGCGCCGCCGATGGGCTGGAGCTTCGTGCGCCGTCGCATGCAGGCGGAGCTTGGCGCTGGATGGGAAAAGCATTTCCGCTCCTTCAGTCATGAAGCCGTGGCGGCAGCGTCGCTCGGGCAGGTGCATCGGGCGCGTCTGGTGGACGGGCGTGAAGTGGCATGCAAGCTGCAGTATCCGGATATGCAGGCGGCCGTGGATTCGGATCTGCGGCAGTTCCGGGCGGCGCTAGGCATTTACCGGCAGTTCGAGACCGCGATCCGTCAGGACGAGGTCTATACCGAGCTGGCGGACCGTCTGCGCGAAGAGCTGGATTACCGGCGTGAGGCGAGTCATTTGCGGCTGTATCGGGACATGCTCGCGAATACGCCCGAAGTGACGGTGCCAGCTCCGGTTGAGGCTCTGTCCACGGGGCGGCTGCTGACGATGGACTGGGTGAGCGGACGCAGCATGCGGACCGTCCTGGGCGAGAACCTGCCGCAGGAAGACCGGAATGCGATGGCGACGGCGCTGTTCAAGGCCTGGTACACGCCGGTTTATCGCTATGGTGTCATTCACGGTGACCCACATATGGGCAATTTCACCGTGCGGGACGATTATGGCCTGAACCTGCTGGATTTCGGCGCTGTTCGGATTTTCTCGCCGCGCTTTGTGGAAGGGGTCATCGACCTGTTCACGGCGCTGCGGGAGAACAACGAGGAGCTGGCGTTCCATGCGTATAGCAAGTGGGGCTTCCAGGGGATTTCGCGCGAGACGGCGAACATTCTGAATGAGTGGGCGCGGTTCTTCTACCGGCCGCTGATGACGGACCGGGTGTGCTCCATGCAGGAGAGCAATGATCCGGCTGAGGCGCGGCAGGTTCTGGAGAAGGTCTATGACGGGCTGAAGCGGACGGGCGGTGTGAAGCTGCCGCGTGAGTTCGTGCTGATGGACCGTTCGGCGATCGGGCTGGGGAGTGCGTTCCTGCGTTTGGAAGCGCGGCTGAACTGGCACCGGATGTTCGAGGAGCTGATCGAGGGCTTCGACGTGAACGTGCTGGCCCAGCGTCAGCAGGAGGCTCTGGCCAAGGCGAAGGTGCCACCGGCGCTGTCTTCGCTCTGAGGGTTTGAAGTCGTGAAAAAGGGGCGCTTCCTTTGCGGGAAGCGCCCCTTTTTTTGGGTCATGGCTTGGGGTGGCGCTTGATCTGCCACGAAGCCTTCAGAAATCCACGCTTGCGCTGCCGCCGACGAAGAAAGGTGAAGCGACGTAATAAGTCGTGCTTCCTGCGGCGATTGCGGAGCCGAAGACGCCGGTTGTTGCTTTGCCGTTTGAGGCGGTTCCGTTCACGAAGCCAAGATAGTGATTGTTCGTGATGTTCTGGATGTTGAGCTTGAGAACAGGGTTCTTCAGGACGCCATAGTTCCGGAAGCGGTAGCCTGCATGGACATCCATCGTGACGTAGCCCGGGATGGAGGTGTCGTTATTGAAGGTGGCGTACTGCTTGCCGACATATTTCAGTCCGAAACCACTGAAGAATGCGCCGTCGTCATAATCCAGGTTGAAAGCCACCTGAACCTTTGCGGTCTGGGGGGCGAACTTTCCTTTACTGTGGACATAATCGTTGGTGCTGCCGCCAGCAGCGACGTTGCTGTCGGTTCGGGCGTCAATATATTCCGCGGAAATATAGGGGCGGAGGTGGTACAGGATGGGGCGCGTTCCGATTTCGAAATCGACGCCATCGGCGTGGGAGCTGCCACCGTTGACGCTTGTAGAATAGTAGGCCCCGTTAGACTGTACGACGGTCTCGGAATAGAGGCGGTTGGTGAAATTGTAGTGGAAATAGCTCAATGTTCCATTGAAGAGGGCGCCCTGATAGCGGATGCCGGCTTCTTCGGAAATCGAGATTTCCGGTTTCATGTTGGTATTGGCCTTGGTGCTGTAGCCTGAGCCGGACGTGTATGTACCAGCGTCGTAGAGCGCCGTGTTCATCGGGATACGGAAATTGGTTGTTCCCGATGCGAAGAGCTGGATTTCGTTGTTCAGCTTGTAGCGGATGGATGCGGCGGGGAGAGGCTCGTTCCAGCTTCCGTTGATATAGGGGCCGGTGGAGGTGTCTGGCAGGAAGTTGTGACCCTGTCTGGCGACCATCGCGTATTTCAGTCCGGCCTCGAGCGTCAGGTGATTATTCAGCAGCGAGAGGCTGTCATCGATGAACAGGGTGTGGATACGGGTCTGGGTGAGGGTGTCACGATATTCAGCCGTGACGCCGTTGGAGAGGACCATGTTCGTCCCGCCGCCATAGACGTCCAGCGGGGTGCCTGTTGCCATGTTGACGAGGCTGTAAGGGCTGGTCTGAAGCTGCTTGGAGTACTCGAACCAGTAGCCGATCATCAGGCGGTTTGCGCCCGTATGCAGGGCCAGTTTGGTGACGGCGCCGGGGCGATAGGTCTGTGTGTTGGAGGGATTGTAGACCAGAAGGCTCTTCGTATTGGATGAATTATACTGTCCGATGGAAGCAGAGAGCGTTTGGGCCCCGTACTGCTGGCTGGACAGGCTTTCGCTGTAGGCGCCGCCGCCGTTACCGTTGCCGTACCAGAAATAGGGTGTTTCCGTGAGGGTCAGGTGGTCGGTCAGTGTGAATGTCGAAGGGGCGCTGGCATAGATGTTGGTAAAGGGATTCTGGTGCAGCTTGTAGTAATTGGTGCTGGGGCTGCTGGGGTTCCACTTGCCGGTATAGGTATAGTTGACGCCGTATTTCTTCCAGTTTGCCAGCGACATGGATGGGAAGAGGGTGCTGTTGCTCTGGTTGCCGACGATTGCGAGGGAAATCCGGTTGCCCTGACCCCATTCATTGACCCATTTCGTTTCGCCGTGCAGCTTTCTCTGGGAGCCGGGGCCACGCCATGAATCTTCATGGGCTGCGGAGAAGGATACGTAACCCTTGAGGTTGGTGTTGCCGATCTTGCCGGTGTCCATGCGTCCGAAGATGCGACGGGAATTGTAACTGCCGTATGTTCCATCCAGATGGCCGCCGAAGTGGTCCTTCGGATCGAGCAGATACATGTTCACGGCACCGCCGGATGCGCTGATATGCGGACTGTCCAGATCGGCGGAGCCCTGCTCGACATTGATGGAGCGGAGGTTCTCGGAGTCTACGATTTCCTGCGGATAGACGGCGTAGTTTCCGATGTCGTTGATCGGGAAACCTTCCAGCGTGAAGCCGATCTGGCTGGCATTCAGGCCGCGCATGGTCATGTTGCCGCCATTGAGGCCGAGCGGATCGACGGAGGTGGTGTTCACACCTGGCAGCATTGCAATGAGCTGCATCGGGTTGACGCCTGGCGTCTGTTTGGAAATGAAGTCCTGTGTCACGGTCGAGCGGGATTTTGCCGCATCTTCGTGAACCATCAGACCTGCGCCGGGCGATGACCGGCGGCTGCCCTGGACACGGACGGTTTCAGATCGGGCTTCATCTGTTGGCGAGGTGGAGCCCATCATGGACGGGCCATCTTCTTTTGGTGCAGCGGATTTATGGGTTTGTGTGTGACGGTGGCTCTTGGACTGTGGCGCGACGGCAGACTGGGCGAAAGCGGCGGAAACGCTTAAGGCCAGAGCGGTCGTGGCGCAGAGATAGTAACGAGATCTCATCGTCGTGATAACTCCTTGGAAGATGGCTGGTTATGATGGCCCTGTATGAGCACTTCCCGGAAATGCAGTTATCACGGACGATTTATTTTTGTTATTACAGTTTGATGATGAAATAAAATATACTTACATGTTTCCTTTTGGATTCGTTTTGCATTATTTTGATACGTGTTTCCTTTCTTAAGTAACCGATTGTCTCTTGAGAATTATATTTTGAGTTTTGGGAGCATGGGTGTCGAAGCGCTCAGGATGTTCGCAGAGGTGCCTGCCGGGTTCGATGGGGTTTGAGGCCATGAAAAAGGGGCGCTTCCTTTGTGGGAAGCGCCCCTTTTCTTGTTGCTGTGCTCTTATTCTTCGGAGGGGAGGGCGTAGGCGATGACGTAATCGCCGCGGTTCTTGTCGACGCCGGAGCGGGTCAGGCCGCCTGCGGTGACGACGATGTACTGTTTGCCGGTCTTGTCGGACATGTAGCTCATCGGAGCGGCCTGTGACGCGACGGGGAGACGGGCTTTCCAGACGACTTCGCCGGTGTCGGTGTTGAGCGCGCGGACGTAGTTGTCGAGTGTGCCGGAGAAGAACACCAGACCGGTATGGGTGGCCAGCGGGCCGCTCATGGTCGGCATGCCGAGCGGGATGGCGAGGCCTGGGACCATGCCGTGGACCGGCATGTCCTGGATCGTGCCAAGCGGCATGCTCCATTTGACCTTGCCGCTGCGCAGGTCGATGGCGTTCATCGTGCCATAGGGCGGTTTTACGCAGGGGAGACCGGCGGGGGAGAAGAACATTGAGCGGACGACGCCCCAGGGGGTGCCTTTCTGTTCGGAATATTCGCCTTCCGAGCTGGGTTTGAAGCCGCTGCGACGGGCTTCTTCCTGCTTCATGAACTTGCCCCACTGGGCCATGCGGATGTCGTTGACCAGCAGCGTTCCGGTGCTTTCATCCACGGCGCCGCCGCCCCAGTTGATGCCGCCGTAATAGCCCGGATAGATGATGGTGGCCTGCTTCTCGTTGACGGGGGTGAACTCGCCTTCATAGCGGTAGGAGGCGAACTGGATGCGGCACAGGAGCTGGTCGAAGATCGTGCCGCCCCACATGTCGCTGGGTTTCAGGCGTTCCGTTCCGATGGAGAGGGCGGAATAGGGCTGCTCGGGGGCGAGGTACTGGTGTTCCGGTGCGCCGTCCTGCGGGACTTTGCGCATTTCCACGGGAACAATCGGGGTGCCGTCGCGGCGGTCGAGCACGAAGATCTGGCCGCGCTTGGTCATGGCGATGATCGCCGGGCGGGTGCCGCCATGGCCGTCCGGGATGTCATAGAGGATGGGCTGGGCGGTCGCGTCGTAGTCCACGAGGTCGTGGTTTGCGGTGCGGAAGTGCCAGCGTTCGTCGCCGGTTCTGGCGTCTACGGCGACGAAGGCGTCGTTGTATTCATCCGAAGCTTTGCTGCGGTCGCCGCCCCAGAAATCGGGAGTCTGGTTGCCGAGCGGGAAGAACACGAGGTTGAGTTTGGGATCGTAGCTCGCGGTGCCCCACATGTTGGGGGTTTCGGCGGGGTAGATCTCGCCGTCAGCCAGCGGTGTGGTGCCGCGATGCGGGTTGGTGGCGTCCCAGGCCCAGACCTGTGCGCCCGTGCGGACATCATAGCCGCGCACAACGCCGGAGGGTTCGCCAGTGCGCTCGTTATCGGCGATGCGTCCGCCGACGACCACGATGTCACCGGCCACGAGGGGGGCGGCGGTCGGGTAGTAGGAGCCGGGAGCTGTCGGGCCGAGGCCGGTCAGGAGATTGACGTTGCCGTTCGTTCCGAAGTCCGTGCAGGCCTGGCCGGTGCGGGCGTCGATGGTGATGAGGCGGGCGTCGATCGTGGAGAGGACGATGCGCGAGGCGCAGGGCGCGTTGGCGTCCGTGGCCGTGCTGTCATGCCAGTAGCCGACGCCGCGGCAGCGCTGCCAGACTTTTGTCTGGGCGTGGGGGTCGAACTTCCACTTTTCCGTGCCGGTGTCGGGGTCGAGGGCCGAGACGATGTTGTGGGGTGAGCAGATATAAACCGTGTCGCCGATCTTGATGGGGGTGCCCTGGAACTCGGCGCCGTTCAGCGCCATGTCGCCGGTGCGGTAGGTCCAGGCGACGCGGAGCTTGCTGACATTGTCGCGGTTGATCTGCGTGAAGCTGGCGTAGCGCGTGCCGGACGCCGTGCGGCCATAGGCGGGCCAGTCATGGCCGGTCTGATCAGGTTCGTTTGCGGACGCCGTGTCCTGCGGGTGGGTGGTGTCCTGCGGGGCGATGGTCGGGTGGACCTGGAACATGCCGGCGAGGAAGGCCACGATGACAGCTCCGAGAGCGCCGGAGGTGGCACCTGTGACGGGGCGGGTGAAGTAGCGCCGGCCGGGGCCGCTGAGCCAGGGCGCCATGAGGGTCGCGATCAGGGCGACGCACAGGAACACGATCAGGCGGGAGAAGCTGGGCCAGAAGCTGGTGCCGACTTCGGCGAGCGACCACAGGGCTGTTGCCACAAGCAGGCCGAGGGCGATCCATGTCGAGAGGATGTTGCGACGGATCATGTAGACGCTGCTGGCCGCCAGCGCGATGCCGGCGAGGGTGTAGAACCACGAGCCGCCGAGGATGATAAGGTGGAGGCCTTCGATGATCAGGAAGGCGGCCATGAGGGCGCCGAGAAGTCCGATGATCATTGGAAGGATGCGGGGCGCGCTGTTCATTGGAGGGCGTCTCCGCTTGTGGGAAGCGCCATGTCGCCGCAGAAGGAAAGACGAGGTGATCGGGTGTCCATCGTACTGGAATCTTTGGATCAGGATTGATCAGTGCGATGAATGGCATGTCTGCGCTTATGTTAAATATAACATTATCATGAGTATATATAACGGATATGTAAACATAATATCACAATATGTATGTGATATGTTTTGTCGTTATGTGAGGGGCTGACCGGCCGGCCGGATCCGGCGCCCCTGAGGGGTACCGGATCGTGGAGTTCGGATCAGAACTGGGCTGCGATCGTTCCGAAGAACTCGCGCGGGGCTGCGACGAACAGGTTTGCGTTGTCGTCACCAGCGACCGAGGCTGCGCCATAGACGCCGCCGATATAGTTCTGGTTGTAGAGGTTGGTAATTCCGAAGGAGGTCTTCAGCTTCTGGGCGAAACCGACCTTGCCGAAATCGTAGGCAACGTTGAGGTTTGATGTCCAGTAGGCCGGAATCTGCTCATCGTTGGTATAGGTCATCTGACGCGCGCTTGTGTACGTCGTGTTAAAGTTGAAGGTTGCGTGGTGCCAGGTGTAGCTCACGTCAGCCTTGTACATGAACTTCGGGTAGTAGACCTGATGCTTGCCCTTGATGCTCACGTAACCGCCGTTATAGGGCAGGTGCGTGTCTTCATAGGTTGCATCGTTCCAGCTGAAGCTGTTGGTGATGGCCAGACCGGGCAGGGGGCGGAGCGTGCCTGCGACGTCTGCGCCGTTCATGGTTTCACGACCCACATTCATGAACGAACTGTAGGTGTTGCCCGTTGAGCCGCTCGTGATGGCTGCGAGGCGGTTGTAATAATCGGTATGGTAGAAGTCCGCGCTTCCAGAGAAGAAGTGGGAGTTGAAGCGGTAGCCGACCACATAGTTCCAGGTCCGCTCGGGGCGCAGGGATTTCTTGTTTTCGTCAAAGACGGTCTGTGCGGGGTTGGATGCGCTCCCAAGACCTGACCATGCGGAGCCACTGGAACTCTGGGCCGAGTAGTCATAGGCGCGCATGTTCTCGGCAATGTCGAAATAGACTTCGTGCTGATTGAGGAAGTGGTAGTCAAAGTTGAAATGCGGAAGGAACGCATTGGCTGCGGTCAGGCTGCCGGAGGCGGGATGGCTGTAATAGACGCCCCAGTCGGAAAGTGAGGCTGTATTGTCGACGCTGGTCCCGCCGTGGGTTGTCTGCAGCAGGGAGCGGAAGCCTGCTTCAACGGTCATGCCCGGAATGATCTGGTAAGTGTCCTGCAGGTAGAACTGGAACGTGTTGGTGTTGAAGGAGTCCGACCACCAGGTGGTGCCGTTCTTGAAGTCGGCGATGGAGGAATGCGGCGTGTTGACGCCGTCTTCGTACATCATCATCGGGTAGTTGAAGCGGTCGTTTTCGTACCAGATGCCGGTCTTGATGTCGTTGTTGTGGCCTGCATGGATGTCGAAGTTCTGGACGAAGCCCAGACGGCGGACGTCGGGATGGCCGGTTTCCATTGCCATCGGGACCTGTGAGGTCGGCGAGGTCAGGAACGGGTTGGTCGCGCTGTAATCGCCGTTGGAGACATGCGCGTAGGCGATTGTCTTGGACGTGACGTTCGGGAAAAGCTGGAATTCACCCGTGATGGCCGAGAGATAGTTTCTCTGGGTCTGGGTGCCGTCATAGGCGTAATCGCCGATTTCGTCATTGGAGAGCACGCCTTCGAGCCCGGCGGGGACGCCACCGTTCTGGGCGTAATAGGCGTACTGCTTGGCGAGTTCGTAATTGGGTTTCAGATAGGTCGTGTTGCGTCCCATCTTCTGCCACATGTTCTTGGTCAGGCCGAGATAGTTGTACTGCTCGAAGTTCGAGTAGTCGAAGACGGCCGTGATCTTGCCGCGGTCGCCGACGGGCTGGACCAGTTTGAAATTGGCCTGCTGTTCCTGCTGGTCGCCATAGCCTTTCCACAGATCCTGATCGGTGCGGGCATAGGCGGCATAGAACTTCGTGCCGCTGGAGTTCAGCTTGCCGCTGTCTACCCGGCCATAGGTCCGGAAACCGTTATAGCTGCCGAAGAGCTGGCTGATCTGGCCGCCTGCCTTGTCGGACGGGTCCGAGGAGGTGAAGGTGATGGCGCCGCCGAGGGTCTGGGCCGAGGGGGTATCCAGCGCGCCTGCGCCCTGGGACATGGTCAGGCTGGTGATGTTTTCCTGGATTTCCATCTGGTCGACTCCGAGGCCGTTCCAGTTGTGGAAGCCCTGGCCGCCCATCGGGATGCCGTCGAGCGAGACGCCGAGCTGGGTCTGGTTGAAGCCACGGACGTACAGGGTGTTTGCGACCGTATCGAGACCGAAGGCGTCATCGGATGCGAAGTTCGCGCCCGGTGTCGTCAGGGCGAGAATCTGCATCGGGCTGGTGCCGGCGACGAAGTGGTCCATCGTTTCGCGCGACACGACTTCCTCCGCGCTGTGGGAGCCTCTGCGGCGCACATGAACGGTCATGGATTCGGAGCCGGATTTGACTTCCGTGTGCTTGCGGGGGGAGGGAAGCGGCCGGGGGGCGGGGGACGCAGTGCGGATATGATTCGAACGATGCGGACGTGTTTTATGGTCGGCGTGGTCGGTGGTTTCGGCGTGGGCAGGGCTGATCAGAAGGCCGATCAACGCAACGCCGGATAACAGGTATCGTCCCAGGTCTGACTGCACGGGCTGGTCCTAATTCTTGTCGATGTAAATCCTGTGCGTCACGCTACGTCATAAAAATGCAACGGAACAACATATTTGTTAGAGAATTTGTGTATTTTGGGTGTTCTGTTTCATTAATACATCACCTCTTTGCATGGTTTTTTTTGATAATAAAGAGGAGGCTGCTTTATGTTTATATAAATATGTAGACTGTATTTGGGAGGGATGATTTTTTTGAAGAGTTATTGATGCGGATTTTGTGAAATAATTTTAATATATTCCACGAAATCAGGAGTAACCTTCCTCTGAAATCGTTATATTTTCGTATATGATTTCTTGAAGTCTTGTCAAAAGGCGGGTTCGGGTCGCAACGGATTTTTGCCGTATGAGGTCCGGAACAGGAAGAGGACTTGACCCGACGGGTGGTCGGGTCTGGAGAGGGTGTCGTGGGTTTTACCGGGCGGGGGTACCGGAAAAATTCAGCGCTGAAACATCCTGAAAAATCAGAAGATTTCCTTGATCAGGTCGTTGCCGATGCTGAAGCCGGCGCCGGCTTCGACGGAGCGGGCGAAGCCGGAATTGAGGATGTTCGAGACGAAATTGTTGTCCGGTACCGGCTGGACGGGGGCCTGCTGGGTCGGGGCCTGATAGGTGGTCTGGCTGCCGTAATCCTGCTGGGCGTTGGCAAGGGCCGCGTGGAGCTGTTGCAGGAGGTTTGTGACCTGCTGCTGTTCGGCCTGGAAGGCGAGGGCGAGTTCGCGCAGGTCGAGGGACCATTCGCGGGCCTGCATGTCGCCACCCTGGGCGGCGGCCTGCATCTTGGATCCCAGGGCCTGAAGGGCCTGGGCGGACTGCTGGGCCTGTTGCTGGAGCTGGTTGTAGGTCTGCTCGATCGTCTGGACGTCCATGACGGTTCTTCCTTCAAAGATACGGGAGTGTTGATACCGCCGGGGCGCGAGTCCCTCCATCCCTTTCAGCAATAAAATGTCATAAAGATACGCAGGCGGAATGCTGTCTTTATGGGAGAGGGCGGGGAAAGCTCTTGCTGTCCGTGATGTGCTTTCCCATCTTGGCATGATGGCCATAAAAGAATCCTCGTCCGTCCGTAATGCGACCGCAATGCCGTTGACCCAGTTCCTGCCGGAGCGGCAGCCTGCAAAGGCGAAGACGCGCAAATTCGTTGTCAAATCGGATTACGAGCCGGCGGGCGATCAGCCGACGGCGATTGCGGAGCTTGTGCAGGGCGTCGAGGGCGGTGAGCGGGATCAGGTCCTGCTGGGCGTTACGGGCTCGGGCAAGACGTTCAGCATGGCGAAGGTGATCGAGGCGACGCAGAAGCCGACGCTCATTCTTGCGCCGAACAAGACGCTGGCGGCGCAGCTTTACGGGGAGATGAAGCAGTTCTTCCCGGACAATGCGGTCGAATATTTCGTGTCCTACTACGATTACTACCAGCCGGAGGCTTATGTGCCGCGGTCGGATACGTATATCGAGAAGGACAGCCAGATCAACGAGCAGATCGACCGGATGCGCCATGCGGCCACGCAGGCTCTGCTGGAACGTAATGACGTGATCATCGTGGCGTCCGTGTCGTGCATTTACGGTATCGGGTCGGTCGAGACGTATTCGAAGATGGTGGTGCGGCTTGAGGTTGGCGGGTCCATTGACCGGGACCGGCTGATCAAGGCGCTGGTGGAGTTGCAGTACCGGCGCAATGATGCGGCGTTCGAGCGCGGGACGTTCCGGGTGCGGGGCGAGCAGATCGATATTTTCCCGGTGCAGAACGAGGACCGGGCCTGGCGGGTGTCGCTGTTTGGTGACGAGATCGACCAGATCGTGGAGTTCGATCCGCTGACCGGGAACAAGACGGCGGATCTGGCGGAAATCAGCGTTTATGCGAACTCGCATTATGTGACGCCGCGGCCGACGCTCAATCAGGCGATGATCGGGATCAAGAACGAACTTCGCGGGCGGCTGACGCAGTTTACCGAAGATGGCAAGCTGCTGGAGGCGGAGCGTCTGTCGCAGCGGACCACGTTCGATCTGGAAATGATCGAGACGACCGGGGCGTGCAAGGGGATCGAGAACTACTCGCGCTATCTGTCCGGGCGTGGGCCGGGGGATCCGCCGCCGACCCTGTTTGAATATCTGCCGGAAGATGCGCTGCTGATCGTGGATGAAAGTCATGTCACGGTGCCGCAGATCGGCGGGATGGAGCGTGGGGACAGGGCGCGGAAAAGCGTGCTGTCGGATTACGGGTTCCGTCTGCCGTCCTGCATCGACAACCGTCCGCTGGCGTTCGGGGAGTGGAATGCGTTCCGGCCGCAGTCGATCTTTGTCTCGGCGACGCCGGGCCCCTGGGAAATGGAGCAGACGGGCGGTGTGTTTGCCGAGCAGATCATTCGTCCGACGGGGCTGATTGATCCGGTGACGGATGTGCGGCCGGTCGAAGGGCAGGTTGATGATCTGCTGCATGAATGCCGCGAGGCGATCAGCAAGGGCGGGCGTGTGCTGGTCACGACGCTGACCAAGCGGATGGCCGAGGATCTGACGGATTATCTCGGGGAGGCGGGCGTCAAGGTCCGGTATCTGCATTCGGATGTGGATACGCTGGAGCGGATCGAGATCATTCGCGATCTGCGGCTTGGAGCGTTTGACGTGCTGGTGGGGATCAACCTGCTGCGTGAGGGGCTGGATATTCCGGAATGTTCGGTTGTGGCCATTCTCGATGCGGACAAGGAAGGGTTCCTGCGGTCCAAGACATCGCTGATCCAGACGATCGGGCGTGCGGCTCGTAACGTCGATGGACGTGTGCTGCTTTATGCGGACAAGATGACGGACAGTCTGAAATACGCGATCGAGGAGACGGCGCGGCGTCGGGCCAAGCAGACGGAATGGAACGAGGCACACGGGATTACGCCGATGACGGTGCGCTCGAAGATCGGGGATGCGCTGTCTTCGGTGTTCGAGCAGGATTATGTGACGGTGGCGCCGGATGGATCTGGCGATACGGAGCAGTTCGTTGGCAAATCGCTGCCCGCCACGATCCAGGATCTGGAAAAGCGGATGCGGGAGGCTGCGGCCAATCTGGACTTCGAGCAGGCGGCGCGGCTGCGCGACGAGGTCAAGCGTCTGGAAGCGATTGATATGGGGCTGGAGCCGCCGCCGATTGCGAACTCGACCGCCGGGCGGCCGGGCGCGCGGAAGGCTCCGAAAACGCCTGTGCCGCTGGGACCGGGTGGGGGCGGCTACGATCCGGCGAAGAAGAAGCGTGGCCGGGGGCGCTGATCCGGGCCATACGGTCTTTTCGTTTTTTGGACGTGGCTGGTTTTTTCAGGATCTGAACATGGGTTTTTCGTTGCTGGTTTCTTCGGTTGGGGCAGGGCGGCCGCATGGCTGAGAAGACGCCGTTATCGCATTATCTGTCGCCGAAGGGGGCTGCCGTCATGCGCGCCGAGCTGAAGGAGCTGGCGCAGAAGGAGCGGCCGCGGATTGTGGAGATCGTGTCCTGGGCGGCGGGGAATGGCGATCGTTCGGAGAATGCGGATTACCAGTATGGCAAGCGCCGGTTGCGGGAGATCGACCGGCGGATGCGGTTTCTGGGCAAGCGGCTGGAGAATGCGGTGATCGTGGATCCTGCGGCCCAGACGACGCGGGACCGTGTGTTTTTCGGGGCGACCGTGACGTATGTGGACGAGGATGACGTCGAGCATACGGTGACGATCCTTGGTGTGGACGAGTCCGATCTGGCGCGGGGGGAGGTCAGTCTGGTTTCGCCGGTGGCGCGGGCACTGATGCGGACGCGCGTGGGCGATGTTGCGATGTTGCAGACGCCGCGCGGGCCGGTTGAGATCGAGATCCTGAAGATTGTCTATCCAGTGGCGGTGGCGACGGTCTGAGCCTTCACGGCAGGAGTGTGCCGTCGCGCAGGCGTTCGGCTGTTTCCCACAGGGCGGTCCGGTTGGAGTCCCAGGTCAGGTGCTGGCGCGCGTTTTCGTAGGAAAACCATGCGCAGGTCGTGTGCTCGGTGGAGAGGGACAGGGTCTGTCCGGTGGCGTCGGCTGCGAAGCAGTGTTCGGGGATGGCGTAGAGTAGCGGTGACCATGTGGAGCGGGCGGCGAAATGGCCAACGGGGATGGTGGCGCTGGCCTGTAGCGGGAACAGGGGCGTGTCTGCGGAGAGGCCGCTTTCTTCCTGCATTTCGCGTTTTGCAGCCTGAAGCGGTGTTTCGCCGTCGTCACCCCCGCCTGCGATGCCTTGCCAGTCCCCGGAATCGCTGCGCCGGAAGAGAGCGTATTCGGTGCCGCTGCCGGTTTTGCGGAAGGGCAGGACGAGGATCTGGAATGGCGCGCGTCGTGGGGCGGTCATGAGAGGGAACTCCGGAACGGGGGATTTTGAAAAACCGGGTCATGCGGTTACAGAGGACTGGACCACTCCTCTTTCTCCCTGCCGGAGTTTTCCGATGTCCCGTTCTCTTCGCGTTGCTGTCCAGATGGATCCTCTGGAGTACGTCAATATTGATGGTGACTCCACGTTTGCGATGATGCTTGAGGCGCAGGCGCGCGGCTATGAGCTGTGGGTCTATCCGGTGACGACGCTGAGCCTTGTCGAGGGGCAGGGTAAGGGCGGGCGTGTGCAGGCCCGGGCGCGGCGTGTCGAGGTGCGGCGCGAGCGGGGCAATCATGCGACGTTTGGTGAGGAGCAGGTGCTGGATCTGGGGCAGACGGATGTGATCCTGATGCGTCAGGATCCGCCGTTCGACATGGGCTACATCACGGCCACGCACATGCTGGAGCATGTGCATGGTGTGGGTGAGGGGCGGTCGCTGGTGGTGAATGATCCGGTCGCCGTGCGCAATGCGCCGGAAAAGCTGCTGGTGACGCATTTCCCACATCTGATGCCGCCGACGCTCGTGACTTGGGACACGCGCGAAATCCTGGCGTTCCGGGAGAAGTATCAGGACATCATCGTCAAGCCGCTTTACGGCAATGGCGGATCGGGGATTTTCCGGATCAAGCCGGATGATGAGAATCTCGGCGCGCTGCTGGAGATGCATTTCGCGCGGTCGCGTGAGCCGCTCATGATTCAGCGTTACGAGCCGGCCGTGCGTCAGGGCGACAAGCGCATCATTCTGGTGGATGGCGAGGCGATTGGCGCGATCAACCGCGTTCCGGCGACGGGTGAGGCGCGGTCGAACATGCATGTCGGCGGTCGGGCCATGAGCGTGGAACTGACGGCGCGGGATAGGGAAATCTGTGAGTCGATCGGGCCGTATCTGCGCGATCACGGGCTGATTTTCACGGGGATCGACGTGATTGGCAACTGGCTGACGGAAATCAACGTCACGTCCCCGACCGGTCTGCAGGAGCTGGACCGTTTTGACGGGATCAACAGTGCCGGGCTGATCTGGGATGCGATCGAGAGGCGTGTTCTGGCCTGAGGATCCCGGTCAGGATTTATCGTCTTTGGGCGGGGGCGTGTAGCTGAACGGAAGCTGGGCTTCGGGCGCGTTGTCCTCGACGGGGGTGGGGCGGTCTTTCCCGAAACGGTTACTGACCCAGGCGATAATCTGCTGGCGGAAATACAGGAAATAGATTGTGGACCAGATGATGAATGTGAGCCCCACGAGGGAATAGATCAGCACTGTTGTCCTCCTCGGGCCTGTCCGATGTGTCGCTTTGAAACGTCTTGCGCACTGCGTGTCTTGCCAGATGCATATCCGGGAGGGCAAGAAGGTGCCAATTGAACATGTTCCGGACAGCTCTGGCCTGTTGAGGGCCGGGCGGACAAAGAAGGTCGCATATCATCATGTCCTCAACCCTTTCCCCGCGTTCGGCACTGGACGCGGAAGCCGTCAAGACGGCTTATCGCCGATGGGCCCGCGTTTATGATACTGTTTTTGGCGGTATTTCGGGATACGGACGTAAGAGAGCAGTGGCTGCGGTCAATGCCCTGCCAGGCGAGAGGGTTCTGGAAGTCGGCGTTGGAACGGGGCTGGCCCTGCCGTCCTATTCTCGCGACAAGCGGATTACGGGAATCGACCTTTCCGAAGACATGCTGGAGCGTGCGCGCATCCGCGTCCTGCAGGATCATCTGACGAATGTGGATGATCTGCTGGAAATGGATGCGGAAGCCACGACGTTCGAGGACGACAGCTTCGATATTGCTGTTGCGATGTTTGTTGCGTCCGTCGTGCCGCATCCGGACCGGCTGCTGGCCGAGCTCAAGCGTGTCGTGAAGCCGGGCGGGCATATCCTGTTCGTCAACCACTTCCTGGCGACGGGCGGCCTGCGTCTTTCGGTCGAGCGGGGCATGGCCCGCGCATCGCGTTCGCTGGGCTGGCACCCGGATTTTGCGATTGAATCGCTGCTGCCGCCGGAAGACCTGCGCCGCGCCACGCTGACGCCGGTTCCGCCTGCGGGACTGTTTACACTCGTGACATTGCCGCAATGCGAGAGTAAAAGCGACGCAGCAGCCCTGGTCGCCTGATCGGCGTTTGGTTCCGCACTTGTGTCGGCGCCGAGTATTCCGACGCTCGCTGCGGTATTCCTAGTTCAGGGACCGACTACGCGATCATGACTTATCAGGCCGTCGATACTGCCCCGTATACTGCCTCGGCCCGTTCCAGCCGCCGAGTCGGAACGTCTTTCATTCTGCTGGCACTTTTTGCCGGTCTGCTGGGCGGGTCGCTGGCTCTGCCAATTCTTCAGACACATCCCACGAGCGGTCAGGCGTTCTGCCACGGTATTCTCATGACGTTCTTCGTCATGTGCCCGGCAGCGCTTGGTGGTTTTGGCCAGTGGCTTCTGCCGTCCGCGCTGGGGACTGACCGGACGGTGCTTCGGGGCCTGACGATGGCGGGGTTCGGGTTCCTGTCTTCCGGCGTGGTGCTGCTTCCGGTTCTGCCGTTCGTAGCCCTGCTGCTGTGGTCGGTCGGAATCCTGGCTGTGGCGATTGACGTGATCACCACATGTCTGGAGGGACGGACCTGCCGTTTCCGTGACATGTCGCCGCTGGCCTGGTCGTTGCTGGCGACGGCGTGCAGCGTTGTTCTCGTGGCGCCGGTTCTGGCGGCGGTTGTGACGCGCGGCATGATGGACGGGATTACGACCACGGCCCTGATCGAGACGCTGCATCTTCCGGAAACCGCGCTGATGCTGACGCCTGCTCTGGGACTGGTGGCATCCGCGCTGCTGTCGCGCTCGGCTAGTGGGGGCGCTTCCTGGACGGTGGCGCCTTATGTTTTTGGCGTCATGGGCATTGGTGGTCCGCTTCTGTGGATGGACGGGCTGTATGGCTCGCTTCCCGCTGGCGTGACGGCCAGCCTTGTTTTTGTGACGCAGATCGTGCCGTCCGTAGTTCTGATTGGTGCGCTGTGCCGGGATGTGTGGCAGCAGAAACGCGATCTGGATGGTGCCGCGCTCTGGGCGATTGGCAGCATTCTGCTGTTTACGGCCGGGTGGCTGTCTGACTGGCTTCCGGGACATTCGGGCGATCATACGGCTGTGGCGTTCGGCGGTATCATGGCGCTTTGCAGTGGGTTCTATGCCTGGGTTGAGATGCTTCTCCCCCGTCGGATCCCCGTGATGATGAGCCGGCTGCATGCCGGGCTGATGCTGGTCGGGGCGTTCTGTTCGATTGTGCCGGGCGTCATGATCTATGGTGAAGTTCTTATGGGGATCAGTCTGCTGGCCTTTGGTCTGGTCGGGCTGTTCCTGTTGAGGGAGACCGGGCGTGCCCGGGTCTCGGCATGAGCGATACGGCGACACCTTTAGCCCCTTCGGGGGTTTTTTCTGTTCCGGGCAAGGATGGTGATCCGTCCCTGCGGGAATGGCTGGCGCTTCTCAAGCCGCGCGTGATTTCGCTGGTGGTGTTTACGGGGGCTGCGGGCATGGCCGTGGCGCCGCGCTGGCCGTCCATTCCCATCGGGCTGATTACCATCCTGTGCATCTGCATCGGGGCAGGTGCCGCTGGTGCGATCAACATGTGGTATGACCGCGATATTGACGCGATCATGAAGCGGACGGTCGTGCGGCCCATTCCCGACGGGCGGATGCCGGAGCAGGCGGCGCTGGTTTATGGCGTTGTGCTCTCGGTTCTGTCGGTGGTGGTGCTGTGGCTGGCGACGAATGCGCTGGCGGCGGGGATTCTGGCGTTCTCGATCTTTTTCTACAGCGTCATCTACACGATGTGGCTCAAGCGGAGCACGCCGCAGAACATCGTGATTGGTGGGGCTGCGGGCGCGTTTCCGCCGATGATCGGCTGGGCTGCGACCATGAACTCCATGGCTGTGCTGCCGGTCGCGATGTTTGCGATCGTATTCCTGTGGACGCCGCCGCATTTCTGGTCGCTGTCGCTTTATGCGTGCAAGGATTACGGCAAGGCGGGCATTCCGATGCTGCCGGTCGTGAAGGGCGCGCGGCATACGCGATGGCAGATCCTGATCTACACCTTCATTCTCACGGCCGTTTCGTTGGTGCCGAGCTTCGTGCATGAAGTCGGGCTGACCTATACGGTTGTGACCAGTCTGCTGGATCTGGGCTTCATTCTCTGTGCGTTCCGGGTGCTGATGGACAAGCAGGATGCGGAAGGGGTGAGCCTGACGAAGGACAAGCCGGCGCGGTTCGCGTTCCGGTATTCGCTGGCCTATCTGTTCCTGCTGTTCTGTGGGCTGCTGGTTGACCGGGTTCTGATCGGATGAACATGACCACTGATATTGATCTCGCCCGCAAGCGGCGTCTGAGCCGGATTACGGGGATTGTTGGTGGTGTGGTGCTGCTGGCTGTGATCTTTTACATGATTACGCTGACGCGGCTGTAAGGGCCGGTGTTCAGCTTCTTATTCAGGCAATAAAAAAGGCCCGGGGGTTTCCCGGGCCTTTTCTGTTTGTGGGGCTTTTCAGCCGGCCTGCTGGATGGCGGAGAGGATCCAGTTGCCGCGGCCATCGGCGCGGACGAAGGTCCAGAGTTCGGTCACGGTGACGGGCTCGGTGGAGCTGCCGTCGATGACGTTGCCCATGGAGTCCGTGGTGACGTCCGTCATGGAGTAGCGCATGGCGACCGTGGCGTAGGTCAGGTTGCCTTCGCGCCAGGCTTCGGAGAGGTCACCGCGCTGGAACTGGACGTTGGAGACGATGTTCCGGGCGCCGCGGCTCGCCAGATCGGAAAGCTGGGCGTTGAAATAGCCCGTCATTTCCGGCGTGGCCATGCTGGCGAGGGCGCGCATGTTCTGTGCGCTCCAGGCGGCCTGGATGTCGAGCAGAAGGCGCTGGAAACTCAGGTAGTCGTCATTGGTCAGCGTCACGGGCGTGCTGCCGCCTGTGTTGCCGAAGGGCGTTGCGCCTGCGGAAGAGGGCATGCCCATCGGGCTGCGCTGACCACGGTTACCAAACAGGCGCAGGACGAAGGCGATCAGGCCGCCGATGATGAGAACCTGCAGCAGGAAGCCGAAGAACGACGTACCGCCGGTCATACCGCCCATGAAGCCGTGACCGCTCAGCAGACCGAACAGGCCTGCGCCCAGAAAGCCGCCTGCAAAGCCGCTCAGGAACGGATGGCGGACCGGGTAGGACGGTCTGTAGGCCGGGGCGCCGTAGCCGGGCATCGGGGTTGTGGGCGTTGCGCCGTAACCGGGTGCAGAGCGTGGGGTTGCGGACTGGTCCATCGGGCGGGCCCAGCCGGGTGTGATGGATGTGCGCGGCGGGGCGCTCCAAGTGTGGGAGCCGCGGCTTCCGATGGAGCTGCCGCTGCCCGGGCGCGCATCCGCTGTTCCCAGCGCGCCGAGGCTGACAGCGCAGAGGAGGGCGAGGGCGGTCGTAGAAAGTCGGAATTTACGCATCAAAGTCCTGCAATGTTCATGCCGTCGATCCGGATACTTGGTGCATTAACGCTCTGCCGGAACATTAGATCACTGCCCGGAATCATGCGGGCAAACATGTCCTTGAGATTGCCGGCCACCGTGAGTTCGGCGACGGGTTCGGCGATCTCGCCGTTGCGGATCATGAAGCCCGAAGCGCCACGGCTGTAATCGCCGGTCAGCATGTTAACCGACGAGCCTATGAGCTCCGTGATCAGGATCCCTTCACTGATATCGGAACGCAGGGCCTCGGAAGAAAGGGTTCCGGCTGCGAGATGAAGATTTGTCACACTCGGGGAGGGCGGTGAGGCGACGCCACGGCTGGCGCGGCCGTTCGTGGGCATGTTGAGCTGGCGGCCGCTGCGGGAGTCGAGCAGCCAGGCCTGGAGGATGCCGTCCGCGATCAGGTCCAGCGGCAGGGCGGCACAGCCTTCGGCGTCGAAGGGACGCGAGGCTGCACCCCGGATGCGGCGCGGGTCGTCATGGACGGTCAGGCCGGCGGAGAGGATCTGCTTGCCGAGGCTGTCCTTGAGGAAGGACGTTCCGCGCGCGATGGCGGCACCATTGATGGCCCCGACCAGATGGCCGAGCAGGGTGCTGGAGACGCGCGGGTCGTAGATAACGCTGTAGGTGCCGGTGCGGGGGCGGCCGGGATTGATGCGGGCCAGGACGCGCTCGGCGGCTTCGCGGCCGATGACGGTCGGGCTTTCGAGGTCTTCGAGATGCACGGCGCTGCGGAATGCATAATCGCGCTGCATCGTAGCGCCTTCGCCGGCGAGGACGCTGGCGCTGATGGAATGTCCGGTGCGGCTGTAGGCGCCGAAGAAGCCGGCGGAGGTGCCGAGTGCGACCGAGGTGCGGCCGTGACTGGCGGAGGCGCCGTTGGTGTTGGTGATGCCTTCAAAGGACAGGGCGGTGTCCTCGGCTTCGCGGGCGCGGGCGAGGAGGTCGTCCATGCTTGGGGCGGAGCTGCATTCGAGGTCCAGTCCGGCGGCGTCGAAACGGCCCTGAAGGGCGGCTTCGGCGAGGCCGGCATACTGGTCTTCGGGGACCACGAGGGCCATGGCGCAGGCCTGTTCGGCCAGACGGTCGAACTCGGCTTCGTTCAGAACGCTTGTCGAAACCGTGGCTGCCCGTTTGCCGCGGAAGACGCGCAGGCCGAGGGCGACGCTCTCGGAGCGCTCGATGCCTTCGGGGACGCCCTTGCGAACGAGTGCGGACTCGGACTCGTCGCGGACGAGGATGGCGTCCGCATGGTCTGCGCCGTGGCGGCGGGCTGCGGCGAGAAGGGCTTCGACGGGCGTTGTGGTGGTCATGCGGCGAGCCTTGCTGTGATGTCCTCGAGGGAGGGCATGTTGCCGACGGGGCCGATGGCGGTGAAGGTCGGCGTGCCGGAGAAGATTGTGCGGGCGACGCGCAGGATGTCGGCTTCCGTCACGGCGTCGATCTTGCCGACCGTCTCGGCTGTGGGGACGGGACGGTTATGGACCTGGATCTGGCGGGCGAGCTGCTCGCAGCGGCTGCCGGTGCTTTCCAGCGACATCAGGAGCGAGGATTTGAGCTGGGCGCGGGCGCGGGACAGCTCTTCCGCGCTCAGGCCGTCCTGCAGGCGCTTGAGTTCGTCGATCATGACGGGCACGAGCTCTGCGGTCTGTTCTTCGCCCGTGCCGGCGTAGAGGCCGAACAGGCCGCTGTCGCTGAAGGGGGAAGCGAAGGAATAGACGCTGTAGACCAGACCCCGACGCTCGCGGATTTCCTGGAACAGGCGCGAGGACATGCCGCCGCCGAGCAGCGTTGAGAGGATCATGACCGCGTAATGGTCGGGGTGCATGTAGCTGACCGAGGGGAAGCCCATGACAAGGTGGGCCTGATCCAGTTCGCGGGTCGTACGCAGTTCGCCGCCCTCATAGGCTGCCGCGCGGGGGCGGGGCGTCTGATGGGTTGGGAGGTCGCGGAAATGGTCTTTCACCAGATCGACGACCTGCTGGTGGTGCAGGTTCCCGGCGGCGGCGATGGTGATGTTGTGGGTCGTGTAGTGCTCGCGCATGTAGGACATGAGCGTGTCGCGCGTCATGTTCGAGACGAGTTCTTCCGAACCCAGCGTAGGGCGGCCCATGGGCTGTTCGGGGAAGGCGCGTTCCTGGAACTGGTCGAAGATGATGTCGTCAGGCGTGTCGTTGGCCTGGCCGATTTCCTGAAGGATGACGCCGCGTTCGCGCTCGATTTCGGCATCGAGGAACGTGCTGTGGGTCAGGATGTCGCCGATGATGTCCACGCCGAGGGCGAGATCGTTCTTCAGCAGTTTGACGTAATAGGCGGTGGTTTCGCGGGCGGTGTAGGCGTTGATGTAGCCGCCCACATTCTCGATCTCCTCGGCGATGCGGGAGGCGGAGCGGCGCTCGGTGCCCTTGAAGGCCATGTGTTCGAGGAAGTGGGAGACGCCGTTGTTGTCGGCGGTCTCGTCGCGCGTGCCGATGGAGACATAGGCTCCGAAGGAGACGGTTTCGACGCGGTCCATCCGTTCGGTGATGATGGTCAGGCCGTTATCGAGTCTGGTGACTTCAATCGTATCGGGCATGAGGTTCCGTATTGTCGAAGGAAGGCAGGCTCCCCGGCCGGGGAGCCTGTGTTGGACGATCAGCCGCGCCGGATATGGGCGCGGACGGCGTCCTGAAGGCCGGCAATTTGGCTGTCCATGCATTCGTAGCGCTCGGTGCGCTCGAACAGGTCGGACAGGTGCGGCGGGAGTTTGGGGTGGATGCCGGTGGCGGCGATGACGGCGTCCGGGAACTTGGCAGGATGGGCCGTGGCGGCCGCGACCATAGGAATACCGGGTTCCTGGAAACGCTTGCCGACGGCGAGGCCGATCGCGCTGTGTGGGTCCGCGAGATAGAGGCTCTCGTTGTAGAACAGGCGCATGGCTTCGCTGGTTTGTTCGTCGGTGAGGGTCATGCCCTCGAACACCTCTTTCATGCGGGTCCAGGCGTCATGCGGGACGGCCATGCGGCCGGTCTCGCGGAACTCGCGCATGATGGCGGCGCAGCGGGTGGCGTTGCGGTCCAGCAGTTCGAACAGCAGACGCTCGAAATTGGACGAGACCTGAATATCCATCGAGGGCGACAGGCTGGGCTCGACCGTGCGGACGCTCATGTCGTTGTCGATGACGAAACGGGTGAGGATGTCGTTGCGGTTGGAGCCGATGCAGAGTTTTTTGATGGGCAGGCCCATCTGCTTTGCGGCCCAGGCGGCGAGGACGTTGCCGAAATTGCCGGTCGGAACCGAGAAGGAGACTTCGCGGTCCGGAGCGCCGAGGGCGAGGGCTGCGCGGACGTAATACGGGATCTGGGCGGCGATGCGGGCCCAGTTGATGGAGTTGACGGCCGAGAGCGAGACTTCGTCACGGAAGGCATGGTCGGCGAACATCGCCTTGACCAGATCCTGACAGGTGTCGAAATCGCCTTCGACGGCGATGTTGAGGATGTTGTCGTCCTGAACGGTCGTCATCTGGCGGCGCTGGACATCCGAGGTGCGACCCTTGGGGTGCAGGATGACGACGGAGAGGCGTTCGCGGCCACGGCAGGCCTCGATGGCGGCGGAGCCGGTGTCGCCAGACGTTGCGCCGACGATCGTGACGTGGCGGTTGCGCTGGGTCAGGACGTGATCGAACAGGCGGCCGAGCATCTGCATCGCCATGTCCTTGAAGGCGAGAGTCGGGCCGTGGAACAGTTCGAGGGAATAGAGATCCTGCTCGACTTCAACCAGCGGGACCACGGCGGCGTGGTCGAAATCCGCATAGGCATCGCGGGTCATGTCGCGCAGGGTTTCGACGTCGATCGCGCCTTCGGTGAAGAGGGCGATGACTTCGGCGGCGAGGTCCGGATAGGAGAGCGTGCGCCACTCGCGCAGGGTCTGCGGGCTGATCTTCGGCCAGCTCTCCGGCATGTAGAGACCGCCATCTCCTGCCAGACCGGCGAGAAGGATGTCAGAGAAGTTCGGGGCGTCGGCGGTCAGCTCGCCGCGGGTCGATCGGTAGCGCATGGGGGAATTTATATCACGTCCTGTCAGGGCAAGGCGATGCGAAGAATGTGGGTTGTGCCATCTTCCGTGGCCAGAACGGCCATCTGGTGGCTGTCGGAGACGGCGGGGGCGCCTGCATCGAAGAGGCGCTGGTCGCGGAGGATCCGCAGTGGGATGCGGTCGCTGCCGAATTTCAGGATGCTGCCGACGGTGATGTCGGACAGGTAGAAGGTGTCATCCGGGGTCAGGGTCGCGCCGCCGAGGCTGGGGGTTGTCCGCCACTCGGTGATGCCGTCGAGCTGTTCGACGGCGGTGAAGGTCGTGTCGGTCAGCAGGGCGGTTTCGATGCGGGACATGGGGCCGCAGGCGGGCTGGTAGAAGAGCCACTGGCCTTTGGCGTCCAGCATGAGGAAGCGCACATTGCCGCCGGCCATGGGGTGTCCGTCCGGTCCCATGCGCGGCTGGTTGTTGCGCAGGAGCGGGTGCCGGCCGGTGAGGGACATGTCGTAGGGCAGGAAGCGGGTGGCCTTGCCGGTCTGGAGGTTTGCCACGACGAGGGCGGGTTTGCCTTCATCGGCCAGATAGGCGTGGGTATCGTGGACCTGAAGGGCGATCAGGTTGCTGCCCTGGACCGTGGCGCCGCTCAGGGGAATGCGGGACTGGAGCGATCCGTCCTGCGACATCCGGATGAGGGCGGGCTGTGCGCCAGCTGCAAGGCCCCAGAGATCGGTGCCGGACCGGGTCAGCGCGACCAGACGGTCCGTGGGCTGACTGGGGTCGGGAAGGGGGGAGACCGTATTGGTGGCGTCGATCCGGACGGGATGTCCGTTGGTATCGAGGGCCAGATAGGTCCCGTTTTCGGCGGCGAGCAGCGTTGTGGGCTGTAGGCCCGGGAGCGTTGCGTCTGCTGTGATGGACGCCTGAACGGGAGCGTCCTGCCAGGGATGATCCGCTCTGGCGGGGGTGGCCATGACGGCCAGTGCCGCAAGGCCGGTAGCGGCGGCGACGTGCAGGAGACGGGTTTTCATACCTCTGACATTGCCCTGCCAGCCGTGTTTGGCAAGTCAGAAGTGGCTTCAGGAGTTTACTTCGGTCTTTTCGGTTTTGGTTGGGGTAGCCGGCTCTGTTCCATGACCGTCAGCGATTGGGCTTTTGAGAGGACCGGGGACATGATCAACGACAAGAGGCGCTGGCCTTGGATTCGAGAGCCAGGGTGCAAGCTCGTGCTCGACTGGGAACAGGACCGCAGCATGCATCAGCAGCGCGGCTTCGATGGTCAGGCACTCGATTGACCATCGGTTGTCAGGCATGCGGGAGATGTAATGGCCCGAAGCAGTTCGCCGCACCTCGATGGGGAATGTCCGGGTGGTCATTCCCTGTCGGACCGTCGCGTACACCAGATCCGGGACCGGGCCTGTTCTCTGTTCAAGATGCATCGTCTGAAAACCTCTGACACGGTACTTGGATTTACGGTTTTGACCAAATAACTGTGAAAACTTCGTTAACGCCTGTCTATCTGGATTTTGTGGCATTTTCGGAGCACGAAGAGTTGATGATGCCTCTGTTTTCTGCCGATCCGACTGAAGCCGCCTTTGCCCGTTTCCGTGCAGGAGATCTCGCCGGAGCAGAGGAAGATTTTCGTAACATTCTGGCCAGGCAGCCGGGACAGCCCGATGCCCTGCATGGAATGGCCTGTCTGGCGCGTGCGCGCGGACAGGATGCTACGGCTATCGCACTGGTGGGGCGGGCGTTGCAGAAAAACGGCATTTCTCCTGATCGGAAGGCCCGGATGCATATCACGCTGGGGCTTGCGCTTGTAGCTCAGGGGCATGCCGAGGCGGGGCGTGCGGCGCTGAATGTGGCAGTGATCCTCCAGCCCTCCGATCCGCGTGCGCAGGCGGCTCTGGGCGAGGCTTTTGAAAGACTGGGACGTCGGGACGAGGCCCGTGCGGCGTTGGAAAAAGCGGTTGCTCTTTCAGCGGATGACAGTTTCGTGAGGACCCGGCTCGGGGGGCTGTTTCTTGAGGACGGGTTGTTCGAGCAGGCGGTCGGACAGTTCCGGAAAGTTGTGAGTCGCAGGCCGCAAGATGGGGGAGCGCTGGCCAATCTGGGAGCGGCGCTGTTTGCCTGCAATGCGTTCGACGAAGCGGCGGCAGTTCTGTCGCAGGCCTGTGAGCGGGGGGCACGGACTGCGGAGACGCTCAATAGTCTGGGGCTGGTGGAGATGGCGCTGGGCGATCTGCGCGCGGCCTGTGAGACGTTGCGGGAAGCCTTGCAACTCCGGCCTTCGGATGGGCGGATCGCCAACAGTCTGGGGACGGTGCTGATGGAAATCGGGCGTCTGGAAGAGGCCGAGGCGCTTTTTGGGGCGATCGTGATGCGCGAGAGCGGAGAGGAGGCGGATCGGGCGCGGTTCAACCGGGCGACCATTCTGATGGGACAGGGGCGGTTTGCGGAAGGCTGGCGGGATTTTGAGAGCCGACGATCGCTGCTGCGTCTGGCTTCGGATGTTCCGCAATGGGATGGCTCGGCGGGAGAGGAGCCTGTGGCCGTTGTGGGCGAGCAGGGGCTGGGCGATGAGGTGCAGTTTCTGCGGTTTCTGACGGAAGCAGCCAAGCGGCGACCGTTGCGGCTGAGGTTCCGGGCTGCTGCGCTGGCGGATTTGATGCCGGAGCTGGATCAGGGACGGATCCTGCCAGCGGACGGGCCGGTTGCGGCTGAGGTCAGTCTGCTGAGTCTGCCGGCCGTGCTTGGGATGGAGGATGTGCCGTCACCGAAGCCGTATCTGGCGGTTTCGGAAAAGCCTGAGGCGGGGCGGATCGGGGTCTGCTGGTCGGGGAATCCGTCCTATCGGTTTGATCGCAGGCGGTCGGTTCCGGTGGCGTGTCTGGAGGTGTTGCGGCAGGTGAACGGTGTGCGGTTCGTCGCCCTTCAGCGCGGTGATGTTCCGGACTGGATGGAACGGGTTTCGCTTGAGACGCCTGTGGATCTGGCGCGGGAAGTAGGGCGATGTGCGCTTGTGATCAGTGTGGATACGCTGGTCGCGCATATGGCGGGCGCTCTGGGGCGGCCTTTGTGGTTGCTCAACCGTGAAGGTGGCGACTGGCGTTGGAAGGATGTGGACTGGTACGGGGACGTCCGGCAGTTCCGGCCGCCCTCCGGTGCGGCGGTTGCCGCGGGATGGGAGGCCGTGCTGCGGGAGGTCGCGGAGGCGCTCAGCTTGCGGGTGTGGTGACCGGAGCGCTTGTCAGGGAGGCGAGCAGGGTCTCGCGCAGGCGGCTGAGGCGGAGCGGATCGGTGATTTTCAGGCCCAGCAGATCGCGGACGTAGAACACGTCTACGGCGCGCATGCCGTAGGTCGTGATGTGGGCCGAGGAGATCTGGAGGGACTGGCTGCTGAGAGCGGATGTGATGTCGTGCAGCAGTCCGGGACGGTCGCGGCCGTTGACTTCGATGACGGTGTGGCGGTCCGAAGCCGTGTTGTCGATGACGACGCGGGGCGGGACGTGGATCGCGCGCATCCGGCGCGAGGTGCTGTGATGGCTGGCGTCCTCGATACCCTTGCGGATGTCGAGACGGCCCGAAAGCGCCTGTTCCACGAGATGGTTGAGGCGGCCGAGCTGATGCGGCTCCTCGAAGGAGCAGCCTTCGCCGTCCTGCACCCAGAACGTATCGAGCGCCATGCCGTCGCTGAGTGTGTGGATGCGGGCGTCCACGATGGAGGCGCCTGCCACGGCGAGGGCGCCTGCGATCTGGGAGAACAGACCCGGATGGTCGGCGCAGAGGACCGTGAGTTCGGTGACGCCGCGTTCGGGGATGGGGTAAGCCTCGACCGTGACCGGGGAGCGGTAGCGGTCTGAGTCATGGACCATGCGGGCATGGCGCATCTGGGTGTCGGTGTCGAAGCCGAGCCAGTAGCTCGGATAGCCAAGGTCCAGAAAGCGGTCGATGCTGCTTTCGGGCAGGGTGCCGGTGAGGCCGTCACGCGCGAGTTCGCGGGCGTGGTTGACGCGGCTGTCGCGTTCGGTGGCGGCCAGTCCGCCTTCCAGAACCTCGGCGACGCGGGAGAAAAGCTCGCGCAGGAGGGTGGCTTTCCAGGCGTTCCAGACCTTCGGACTGACGGCGCGCATATCAGCGATGGTCAGGAGAAGCAGCAGGCGCAGGCGTTCGGGGGACTGAATGGTGTCGGCGAGGTCGAGGATCGTGCGGGGGTCGTCGATGTCGCGGGTAAAGGCGGTCTGGGACAGCAGCAGATGGTGCAGGACCAGCCAGGAAACGGTGTCGGTTTCTTCGGGATCGAGGCCGAGCTGCGGGCAGATCGTGAGCGCGAGGTCGGCACCGATTTCGGAATGGTCGCCGCCGCGTCCCTTGCCGATGTCGTGCAGCAGGACGGCGACGTAGAGCGCGCGGCGGGAGCGCAGGTCGCTGGCCAGCGTGTAGGCCAGGGGAATCTCGTCCGCCATGCGGCCGGCTTCGATCTGGCCCATCATGCGTACGGCTTCGACGATGTGCTCGTCGACCGTATAGATATGGTAGCTGTCGAACTGCATCTGCCCGACGACGCGGGACCAGTCCGGCAGGAGGCGGCCCAGCAGGCCGGTTTCGTTGAGGATCGGGAGCCAGAACGGGACGGCTTTGGTTTCGTCCGCGCTGGGCTCACAGAGCAGGTCCAGAAAGATTTTTGCGGTTTCGGGATCGTCGCGCAGGGTGACGGCGTGGCGTTCGTTGCGGATGATCTGCTGCATTGCGATGGGGTGCAGGGGCAGGTCATGGCGGCGGCCGCAGTCGAGCAGGCGGAACATTTCGCGGGGCTGGGCCGCGAAGGTTACGGGTTCGATGGGGCAGATGCGGCCGGCGATGGTCTGGAACTCTTCGGGGCCGGGGACGACCTTGGGCGGCTCGCCGGTGGTCTGGTCCTGAAGATGCATCAGCACGACGGGTTGCAGCACGCTGGTGAGGCGCATGACGTCGCGGGCCGTCAGGAAATAGTGCCGCATGAAGCGCTCGACGCCGCGCTGGCGACCGTGCGTGGCGTAGCCCATGCGGCCGCCGATGACGGGCTGGACGTCGAAGGTCAGGCGTTCTTCGGCGCGGCCGGTGATGTAGTGCAGATGCAGGCGGACGGTCCACAGGAAGTCCCATGAGCGGCGCGCTCGCAGGGATTCGCGGTCTGTCAGCAGGCCGAAGGAGGCGAAGGACGGGGTTTGCGGGGCTTCGGCGGGCTGGCCGTTGCGGTCCGGGGTGGAGACGGCGCAGCCCAGGGCGGCACGGCCCATCCAGTTCAGGGTTTGCAGGTCGCGCAGGCCGCCGCGGCCTTCCTTGATGTTGGGCTCGACCATGTAGGGGTTGTCGCCGAAGCGGCGGTGGCGCTGTTCGCGTTCGGCGATCTTGCCCATGACGAACTCGCAGAGCCGGTCGTTCTGCAGATCGGCGCCGAGGGCGCAGCGCAGGTCGCGGGCGAGGCCGCGTTCGCCGTGAAGGAAACGCAGGTCCAGCAGAGCCGTGCGGATGGTGAGGTCGCTGTCGGCGTCGCGGACGCATTCGGCAATGGAGCGGGTGGCGTGGCCGACGCGGAGGCCGAGATCCCACAGGGCGTAAAGGATGAACTCGATCCGGGCGGTCATGGCCGGGGTCGGGTCACCGGGGATCAGGAAGAGGATGTCGATGTCGCTGAAGGGGGCGAGAAGTCCCGCGCCGTAGCCGCCGGTGGCGCAGAGGCAGAGGGTTTCGCCGGGGGATTCGTGTTTCTGTGCGGCGAGTTCGGCCAGCGCGCAAACCATGTCGTCAGCCTGGCGGGCGAGGGCGCGGGCGGCGTCGATTCCCGACATCCTGCGCTTTTCAAACTCGTGACGGACAGTGGCGTTACCGCTGCCGAGATGCCGCCGCAGGATCGAGAGGACGTTCTCGCGGGTCGTCTGCCCCTGTGCCGCAGCCGTATCGAGAGCGGTCTGCAGGGAGGAGGCCGGGTCGCACGGGGGGGAGGCGGTTCGGTCAGACAGGGGCTTATCCGTATCGTCAGCGAAGGAAAGAGAGGGAGTTTCGCCCCAGAAAGAGGTTTCTTTCAAGTGCCGTTTCCTGAGGCGAGGCGTTTCAGTTCGTATAGCGCATCCAGCGCGTCCCGGGGAGAGAGATCATCGGGGTTCAGGGCCCTGATGGCGTCTTCCAGCGGGGTGCGAATGGGGGGCGCTGCGGGCTCGGGCGCGGGGGGAATTTCCGGCTCTGCCACGGCTTCGAAAAGGGGCAGCGAGGAGCGGGAATCGGCCTGTTCGCGCTCGAACTGTGTGAGGAGGCGGCTGGCACGATTGACGACGGATTGGGGAATTCCCGCCAGTTTTGCGACATGCAGGCCCCAGCTCTTGCGGGCAGCCCCCGGGCGGACCTCGTGCTGGAAGATGACCTCGCCGCGCCACTCTTTCACGGCCATCGTGTAGGGGGCGAGGCGGGGGAGGAATTCGGTCAGGGCACCGAGCTCATGGAAATGTGTTGCAAAGATTGTCCGCGAGCCGAGCTGGGTGTGCAGGGCTTCGAGCGTGGCCCAGGCGATGGACAGTCCGTCGAGGGTTGCGGTGCCGCGGCCGATCTCGTCCACGACGACGAGGGATTTCGGGCCGGCCTGATTGAGAATCGCGGCCGTCTCGGTCATTTCGACCATGAAGGTCGAGCGGCCCCGGGCGAGGTCGTCCGCGCCGCCGACGCGGGAGAACAGGCGGTCTACCACGCCGATCTGTGCGGATTTCGCCGGAACGGGGAGGCCTGCCTGTGCGAGAATGACGGCCAGTGCGGTCTGGCGCAGGAAGGTGGATTTGCCCGCCATATTCGGGCCGGTGAGCAGCATGGCGCGGTGTTCGGGCGGCAGGGCGCAGTCATTGGGGATGAAACGGGCGTCCGCGCTTCCCGACTCGGCCAGTGCGGCTTCGACCACGGGGTGCCGGCAGGCGACGAGATTGAACTCGGTGCCGTCCGTGACGGTGGGGCGGCACCATGAGCCGCCTTCCGCGAGCAGGCCGCAGGAGCGCAGGACGTCGGCGAGGGCCAGGAACTCCGCGACTTCATCGAGGGCCGGGGTTTGCAGGATGCGGGCGCAGAGCTCGGCGAAGATGCGGCGTTCGAGCGCGGACGCCTTGTCGGCAGCTTCGAGAATGGCGCGGTCCAGGCCGGCGAGTTCTTCCGTGGAGAAGCGGGCGAGGCTGGCCGTGCCCTGACGGAAGGAGAGTTCCGGATTATCGCGCAGTTTCGTACCGGCAGCGGACGGGACTTCGATCACGTAGCCGAGCTGCGCGTGGTGTTTGATCTTGAGGTTCGAGACGCCGAATTTTTCGGACAGCTCACCCTGCATGGCGGCGATGATGCGGCGGCTTTCGTCACGCAGGCCGCGATAGCGGTCCAGTTCCGCGTTGTAGCCGGGGGCGATGAAGCCGCCGTCTTCAATCCGGGCGGGAAGGGTTTCGGCGACGGCGGCCTGAAGCTGGTCCAGCAGGGCGTCGGCACGGCCGTAGAGGCCCGCGGTGAGGGTGCGGATCAGGGTGGGTGTGTTCTGGTCGCAGACGGGCTGGAACAGGGCGGTGATGTCGTTGGCGGCGATCAGCGTGTCGCGGATGGCGGCGAGATCGCGGGGCTGGCCGCGTCCGGCGGAGATGCGGCCCAAGGCGCGGGCAGGGTCTGGCGTGCGGCGCAGGATGTCGCCGAGAGCGCTGGACAGGCCGGGGATGGATTGCAGCCAGAGCCAGCCGTTCTGGCGGTCCGTGATCGCGGTGGCGTCGGTCAGGGGGGAGGCGAGCCACTGAGCGAGGAGGCGGGAGCCTGCGGCCGTGGCGGTGCGGGTGACGGCGCCGAGGAGGCTGTGTTTCGTCTCGCCGTCGCGGGTGCGGAGAATGTCGAGGCTGGCGCGGGTGGCGGGGTCGATGCCGAGGACGCCGTCCGTGCCCTGCGGGATGGGGCGCGACAGGCGTGGGAGTGCTCCGGCCTGACTGCGCTGGACGTAGTTCAGGGCGATGGCGCAGGCGATGGCCTGTTCGGGCGGGAAGTCTCCGAGGGCGTCGATCTGGGCGACGCCATAGGCGCGGGCGACGAGGGTGCGGGCGCTGTCGAGCGTCGGCGGGACGGCGACGGGGGCCAGACGGGACGCGTAGTCGGGTGGGATCAGGTCAGGTTCGGACAGGATCTCGGCGGCGTCGAGCCGGGCCATGAGTTCGGGAAGGGCGGGTTCGGGCACCGAGGCGGTTTCGAAGGCGCCGGTCGAGATGTCGATCCAGGCTGCGCCAACCGTCTTTGCGCGCTTTTCCGGGCTGCGGGCGATGGCGAGGAGCAGGTTGGCGCGTCCGGCTTCGAGCAGTTCGTCTTCGGTCAGGGTGCCGGGGGTGACGACGCGGACGATGGCGCGGGCGAGCGGGCCTTTCTGGGGTTTCTCGCCTTTTTTTGGTGGGGCCTGTGTCTGTTCGGCGACGGCGACGCGGAAGCCGCGACGGATCAGGCGCGAGAGATAGGCCGGCGCGGCCGCGACGGGGACGCCGCACATGGGGATCGGCTCGCCCTGATGGGTGCCGCGGGCGGTGAGCGCGATGTCGAGCGCCATGGCGGCGGCCTGCGCATCGGAGAAAAACAGCTCGTAGAAATCGCCCATGCGGAAGAAAAGGAGGGCGTCGGGTTCCTGGTGTTTGAGGTCGAACCACTGGGCCATCGCGGGGCTGGCGTTTTCGGCGGTAGGCAGGGGCATGAAGGTGCCGATGGGTCCGGTCTCCGGGCTGTCACTTCGGGAAGGGGATGGGAAAATAACGTCTCTCCGCCGGTGTGTGAACCGGCGGGATAGGGTCAGCGGGCGCGTCGGCGGTTCAGGCGTGACTGGAAAGCCACGGTGGCGTCACGCAGGCGCACCACTTTCAGGGCGTCGAGCATTACGGCGTAGACGAGCATGCCGAAGATGATCAGCGCCGTGAGCATGCCCAGACGCCACACGCCGTGCCAGGCGGGCAGGCCGGGGGCTGCGAGCTTTTCTGCCGCCGCGACCCACAGGGCCATCATGAGACCGGCACCGGCAATGCGCAGGGCCCGGCCTTTCAGGAGCGGGTCTGCGATGAAGAGGCCGCGTCGGTGCAGGATGACGGCGAGGAGCGTACAGTTGACGAAGGCGGCGATCGTACTGGCCAGCGGCGGCCCGATATGGCCGAGCGGACGGTAGAGCAGAAGGTTGAGGACGAGGTTCAGTGCCAGCGTGAAGAAGCCGATGCGGACGGGGGTGACGGTGTCGCCTTCGGCGAAGAAGGCCGGGGAGAGGACCTTGATGAGGACGAAGGCGGGCAGGCCGAGCGCGTAGGCCTGAAGGCACTGGCCGGAGAGGATGGCGTCGCTGACGGTGAAATGGCCATAGCTGAACAGGGCGGCCATGATGGGGAAGGCCAGGACGATCATGCCGATCATGGCGGGGAGCGTCAGGAGCAGCGTGTAGTCGATGGCGCGGTTGAGGCTCGAATGGACGGCGGCGCGGTCGTTATTGGCGATATGGCGCGTCAGGAGCGGCAGGAGAGCCGTGCCCGCTGCCGAGCCCAGCACGCCGAGGGGGAGCTGGTTGATGCGGTCGGCGAAATACAGGATCGAGGGTGTGCCGACGGGCAGATGCGTGGCGATGATGGTGTCGACGGTCAGGTTGATCTGGGTGACGCCGGAGCCGACGAGGCCGGGGCCCATGCGGCGCAGGAGGGCGCGCATGTCGGGTGACAGGCTGGGCCATGTCAGGTGCGGGGCCATGCCGGCGCGTCGGGCGGCCCAGTACAGGGCGCCGAGCTGGACGATGCCGGAGAGCGTCACACCCCAGGCGCTGACAACGGCGGTGTTGTGCCAGACCAGTGCGCCGAGGAGGATGGCGGCGATGCCGATGATGTTGAAGGTGACGTAGGCGGCGGCTGCTGCGGTGAACTTGCCGAGGCCGTTTAGCACACCGGAGACGAGCGCTGCGCCGCAGATCAGCAGCATGTAGGGGAACGTGATGCGCGACAGATGCACCGCGGTTTCGAAGCGGGTACCGGTGAGGCCCGAGCCGATGAAACTCACGACCAGCGGCATGAAGATTTCGGCCAGGATGGTCAGCAAAGCGAGCCAGAGTATCAGTCCGGACAGGGCCTGCCCCGCGAAGCGCAGGGCGGACTGGTGGCCCTTCGTTTCGTAGCGCTCGGTGAACATTGGCACGAAGGCGGCGTTGAACGCGCCTTCGCCGAAGAGGCGCCGGAACATGTTGGGCAACCGTAGGGCGATCAGGTAGGCATCCTGAACGGGGCCGGCACCAAGAAACGCGGCGAGAAGCTGGTCACGAACGAGGCCGAGGACACGCGAAAGCATGGTCCAGCTGCCGACTGTCAGGAAATTGCGAAGCATTTCCTGATCCTAGCCGATCATTCAGCGCCGCGACATATCCCCCGTTACAGGAAAAGCGCAGTGTGACGGATGGGCTTCAGCGCAGGACCGTTTCGCGGTTGTGCAGCGTCGTTTCGGCTCTGGCGGGCTGCTGGATCGTGGGGCGGATTGCCGCGACACCGATGCAGAGCAGCGTGACTTCAAGCATCAGCATGGCGCTGGCCCAGAAGATGCCGGACAGGCCGAGGAAGGTCGTGACGTGATGGGCCACGGCCGGGGTCAGTGCGCCGAGGGCGGCGACAACCAGAAGGGGCAGGATCGGGCGGAGCGGTGAGTCCTTCATAAATGTCTCCTGTCACATTTCTGACGTGAACTGTGGCGGCTTTCGATACGGTTATTCAAGGAAAAAAGACGAACTTCCCTGTCGCTGTTGCGTGATAGGGGGTGCCATGACCGATTTTTCAACGATTTCCCCGCCTGTGAGTGTCGCCGAGCTTCGCCTGAGGCTGGAGCGGATCCGGCGTCTGGCCTGGCTTCTGAACTCTGCCGCGCGGATTCCGGGGCTGCGGCTGCGGGCGGGGCTGGATACGCTGCTGGGGCTTCTGCCCGGAGGCGGTGCGCTGATCGGGACGGCGCTGTCGCTCTATATCGTCTGGGAAGGGCGGCGGATGGGTGTTGATCGCCAGACCGTGCAGCGGATGCTGGGCAATGTGGCGATCGAGGCCGTGGTGGGCCTCGTGCCGTTGGCGGGGGATCTGTTCGATACGGTCTTCAAGGCCGATTTGCGGAATATTGCGCTGATCGAAGCCGCGCTTGCGGGACGGCTCGGGGGTCAGTGATCCAGCAGGACCTTGCGGACGGCTTCCTCGACACGGTTTGAGGCGGGCTTGGCCAGGGGCGTGAACCAGTTGGCCAGATTGCCGTCGCGGTCGGTCAGGTATTTGTAGAAATTCCAGCGCGGGCGGGCGAGGAAGCCGCCCTGCTTGTCCAGCCAGCGGAACAGCGGTGTGGTTTCGGGGCCGCGTACGTGCTGGCGCGCGGTCATGGGGAAGCTCACGCCGTAATTGCGGTAGCAGAAATTCTTGATGTCTTCGGACGAGCCGGGTTCCTGCTGACCGAAATCATTCGACGGCACGCCGATGATCATCAGGCCTTCGGGATAGTCGCGGCCGTAGCGGGACCAGAGGTGCTGGAGGTCTTCGTACTGGGGGGTGAAGCCGCATTTTGATGCCGTGTTGACGATCAGCAGCGGTCGTCCGCGATAGGCCGAGAGGTCGATCGTGTCGCCGGACAGGCCGGGAAGGCTGAAATCATAGGCACAGGTCATGGGGCTTCTCCCTATCAGTCGGCGGCATCCTAGCGGTTCGGGGGCGTGCAGGCGAGAGAGGAGGGGTGGACAGGACGTGACATGACGGACAGGTTCAGGTCGTTTCGGGTTCAGTTCCGGGTGCGTCGTTCTGTTTTTGGGTGAGGAGTTTGCCTGCGTGATCCTGCGCGTCCTTGTCGGCATGGCCGGTCTTCTGATTCTGGGTGCGCTTTTGTCCACCAACCGCCGGGCCATCGACTGGTCGCTCGTAGGACGGGCGCTGCTGTTGCAGGTGCTGATTGCGGCGGTCGTGCTGTGGGTGCCGGCGGGTGCGCATGGGTTGCATGTGGTGTCGGACGCGGTGACGAAGGTTCTGTCCTTTGGCGACGTGGGCAGTGCGTTCCTGTTCGGTGGCCTGGTCGGGCCGAAGATGAACGGGCTGTTTGGCAATGACAGTTTCGTCTTCGCGCTCAAGGTTCTGCCGGAGATCGTTTATGTCGCAGCACTTCTGGGGCTGTTGCAGCACTGGGGCGTGTTGCAGTTCCTCTCGAAGCTGATTGGCGGGGCGCTGTCTCGGGTGCTGGGGACGACGGGGCTCGAATCGTTTTCGGCGGTGCTGACGATTTTTCTGGGACAGAGCGAGATGCCGATCGCGCTTCAGACCTGTCTGGCGGAAATGTCGGAAGGGGAGCTGGCGACGGTTCTGTGCAGTGGGACGTCGTCGATCGCAGGGTCCGTGCTGGCAGGATATGCGTCGCTGGGTGTGCCGATGGAGAACCTGCTGGCGGCGTCTTTCATGGCGATCCCGGGGGGGCTGCTGTTCTCGCGGATCCTGTTTCCGGGGCCGCGCCGGTCCGATGCGCAGATTGCCGGGGCGGATCACGGGCATCACAGCATGTTCGAGGCGATTGCGGATGGCGCGATGAATGGCGCGAAAATCGCGGTGGCTGTGGGGTCTGTGCTGATTGCGTTCGTGGGGCTGATTGCGCTGGCGAACGGGATTCTGGGGGCGGTTGGGCTGTCTCTGGCGCGCATCCTGGGGACGGTGTTTGCGCCGTTTGCCTGGCTGCTCGGGGTGCCGTGGAGCGAATGTGTCGTGGCGGGCGGCCTGCTGGGGCAGAAGATCGCGTTCAATGAGTTCGTGGCTTATGTGAACCTGTCGCCGTTGATCCATGCGCATGCCCTGTCGCAGCGGACGATTACGATCCTGTCCTTTGCGCTGTGCGGATTTGCGAACATTTCGACGATCGGGATTCTGATCGGGGCATTCGGAAGTGCGGAACCGCGTCGGCGGACGGATGTGGCGTCGCTGGCGGTGCGGGCCGTGGCGGCGGGGACGCTGTCCAATGCGATGAGTGCGGTGATTGCGGGGCTGTTCGTGTGATTGCAGGACGGCTCACGAATCTCTGATCCGAAAATGTGTCAGGGCCGGCGTAAGGTGAGAACAGTTATCATCTTACCTGCTGAACTGTGAGTTTCTCCATGCGTCGTTCCGGATTCCTGACTCTTCTTCTGGCCTCTGTGATGGCTGTTCCTGCTCTGGCGTCTGCGGCAGAGCATGTGAGCGGGGAGCTGAAGGGGACGGATGGGGCCACGCACGGGATCGTGGATGTGACGGGAGCGCCCAAGGGAGTTCTGCTGCGTCTGCAGGTCCAGGGGCTGACGCCGGGCTGGCACGGGATTCATTTCCATGAAAAGGGGAGCTGTGCGGCTCCGAAATTCACCAGTGCGGGTGCGCATGTGCATGCGGTGACGCCGGTTGTGCATGGCCTGCTGAGGGCAGATGCGAATGATGCGGGGGATCTGCCGAATCTGTATGTCGCGGCGGACGGGACGGCGACGGTGGAACTTTATTCCACGCTCGTTTCGCTGAAGGGTGGCAATGGGCTGCCGGCGCTGATGGATGCTGACGGGGCGTCCGTGGTCATTCATGCAAAGCCGGATGATTATCAGACCCAGCCGATTGGCGGTTCGGGAGACCGGGTGGCCTGCGCCGTTCTGCACTAAGCCACGCTGTTATTCCCGGGTCGGGGGGCGGTCCAGCAGAAGGTGACGCGCTTCCTCGATCGAGACGCCTTCGTTCAGAAGGCGGGTGACGGTTTCGATGATCGGCACCCGCACGTTGTGCCTTCGGGCGAGGGCGAGCATGGCGGGGGCGGTCAGCACGCCTTCCGCGACCGTTGTGCGGGAGGCGAGGATGTCTGCGAGCGGGCGTCCTTCGCCGAGTTCCAGACCGACGCTGTAGTTGCGCGAGCCGCGTCCGGTGCAGGTCAGGATGAGGTCGCCCATGCCTGCGAGGCCCGCGAGCGTGCTGGCGCGGCCGCCTGTGGCTTCGGCGAGGCGGCCGATTTCGGCGACGGCGCGGGTGATGAGGGCAGCGCGGGCGTTTTCGCCGAGGCCTGCGCCGATTGTGATGCCGGCGCCGATGGCGATGACGTTTTTGGCAGCGCCCGCAAGCTGGACGCCGGCAGCATCATCGCTGGCGTAGAGGCGGAAACTGGACGTGTTGAGGAGCGTCGTGAGTTTCTGCGCGAGAGCGAGGTCTGTACAGGCCAGCGTTGCAGCGGCGGGGAGGCCTTTTGCGACTTCGATGGCGAAGTTGGGGCCGGAAAGGACGCCGGTCGGACGGCCGGGCATGGTTTCCGCCAGGACGTCGAGCGGCAGGAGGGATGTGGCCTGTTCCAGTCCCTTGCAGCAGGTCACGACGGGGACGGCGGGGTCGAGCACGGTCTGAAGGCGTGCGGAGACGTTGCGGGCGGTCTGGACCGGGGTGACGAGCAGGGCGACGTCTGCGCTGCGGGGGAAATCACCGGTGATGGTGACGTTTTCAGGCAGGGTGATGTCCGGCAGGCGCGGGAGGGTGCGGGTTCCGGGTGGGACCGGGTTGCGCATCCAGAGTGTTACGTCGGCGCCGGTGACTGCTGTGGCGCACGCCAGCGCCGTACCCCAGGCTCCGGCGCCGATGACGGCGATATGCGGGCGTGTGGTCATGGTTATTCTTCTGCCAGTCGTTCGATGTTGATCTGGATGTCTTCGGCCTCGGGAGAACGCAGGCCGGTGGCGAGGGCTTCGAGAATGTTGCGGGCCTCGTCCTCGAAGCCGAAAGGCGCGTTGACGACCAGCAGGCCGCAGCCGTTCAGGCGTGACGGATCGACGGGTGGGCGGAGCAGGAACTCGCAGGCGAGCATGTCCCGGATGCCGGCGTCCTGAAGCGCTGTGTAGAAGGCGCGGACCGGGGTGCGGTGCTTGATCGGGTACCAGACGGCGATGATCCCGGCGCGGAAACGGGTGCGGATCAGGGCGATGGCATCGGCGCAGCGGGCGAAATCGTCCGGCTTTTCAAACGGCGGGTCGATGAGGACGAGGCCGCGCTTGAGATCCTTCGGCGGAAGCAGGGCGCGCAGGGCTTCATAGCCGTCACGGTGATGGATTGCGGCCTGCGGATCGGCGTGGAAGAGGCGGCGCAGGGGGCGGACGTCTTCGGGGTGCAGTTCGCAGGCGATGAGCTGGTCCTGCGGGCGGAGTTCGGCGCGGGCGAAGGCGGGGGAGCCGGGGTAGCGGTGCCGGTCCTGCACGTTGGGGCGGACGGCGTCGAGATAATCCGCAAGCGGTTCGGTGGCTGGCTGTTCCAGAAGCTGGCCGATGCCCGCGCGCCATTCACCGGTTTTCTCGGCTTCTTCGGAGGTCAGGTCGTAGCGACCGCATCCGGCATGGGTGTCGAGGACGACGAAGCCTGCGGGTTTGCGCTTCAGGGCCTTGATGAGTGCGAGAAGCAAAGCGTGCTTCATGCAGTCGGCGAAGTTTCCGGCGTGGTAGATGTGACGGTAGTTCAAGAGACGTGTTCCGGGGTGGCGGGAGTGCGTTCCGAGAGGGGCCAGCGGGGGCGAGCGGCGGTGTCGATTTCGTTGGGGGTTTCGCCCGCGTGGAGGCGTTCGAGCGCGGCCCAGGCGACCATCACCGCGTTGTCGGTGCACAGGCGCAGAGGGGGCGCGAAGAAGGGGATGCCGTGGTTGGCGGCGACCTGTTCGAGGGCGTGGCGCAGGGTTTTGTTGGCTGCGACGCCCCCTGCAACGACCAAGGCCGTGGCGTTCGGGCTGAGGGCCAGAGCGTGTTCGGCGCGATCGGCCATCACATCCGCGACGGCGCGCTGGAAGGAGGCGGCGACGTCTGCTGCGAACTGGCGCGGAAGGGCGTCGCGGCTGCCGGTCGGGTCCTGTGTGTCGATCAGGCGGCTGACGGCGGTTTTGAGGCCCGAGAACGAGAAATCGCAGCCTTCGCGGCCCTTGAGCGGGCGCGGGAGCGGGTAGGCGTCGTCCCGGCCTTCGGTGGCGAGTTTTTCAAGGGCCGGGCCGCCGGGCCAGCCGAGGCCGAGCATTTTGGCGACCTTGTCGAAGGCTTCTCCGGCAGCGTCGTCGATCGTACCGCCCAGACGGACATAGCGGCCGGCCTGTTCGACCGAGACGCACTGGCAGTGGCCGCCCGAGACCAGCATTGTCAGGTAGGGGAAGTGCAGGTCAGCACCCAGGCTGGGGAGGCGCGGGGTGAGGATGTGGGCCTCGATATGGTTCACAGCCACGAAGGGACGGTGCAGCGCCATGGCCAGTCCCTTGGCGTAGGAACTGCCGACGATCAGGCCGCCGATCAGGCCGGGGCCGGTCGTGCCGGCGAAAGTGTCGATGTCGGCCAGCGTCAGGGAGGCTTTTTTCAGGACTTCCGCCACCAGTGCGGGCAGGGCGTCCAGATGGGCGCGGGCCGCGATTTCCGGGACGACGCCGCCGAGAATGGCATGGTCGGTCTGGGATAGGACGCCTTCGGCCAGGATCGTGCCGTCGTAAGCGAGGATGGCGCAGGCCGTATCGTCGCAGGAGGTTTCGATGGCCAGAAGGGGGCGCGTGGATGCGGATGGAGAAGTGGCGGAGGCTGACATGGGGCTTATTATGGCCGAGTCTGTCATATCATGACAGTCCCGTGTGAATGGGCTAAAGCTGCCGTTCATGAATGCTCCCGTCCTGCCTTCCGAGGCGCTCCAGAGAGTCGCCGCGGAAGCCGTCCGCCGCTCCCACGCCGCTGAGCCGCCTACCGGCCGCAAGCTTCCTCTTCGTGTCGGGTCGCGGGCGTCTCCGCTGGCGCTGGTCCAGACGCGGAACTTTCTGACGCGTCTGACGCGGTTCTGCCCCGTTCTGCGCGATATGGGGGCATTTCAGGAATACCAGATCAGCACCGAGGGCGACCGCAATCTGGTGCAGCGTCTGGCGGAAATCGGCGGCAAGGGACTTTTTGCCAAGGAAATCCATGAGGCGCTGGCGGCCGGGCGGATCGATTTCGCGGTGCACAGTCTCAAGGATCTGGAAACCAACCTGCCGCCGGGTCTGGTGCTGGCCTGTACGCTCAAGCGTGAGGATGCGCGCGATGCGCTGATCCTGCGGGATCGCGACGTGGTGGTTGATCCGCAGCGTCCTTATGACTGTCTGCCGGAAGGGGCGCTGATTGGATGTGCGTCGGTGCGTCGTCAGGCGCAGATGCTGCATGTACGGCCCGATCTGCGGTTCTGCCTGCTGCGCGGCAATGTGCAGACGCGGTTGGACAAGCTGCGGGCCGGAGCTTGCGAGGCAACGCTTCTGGCGCTGGCCGGGCTGCGGCGTCTGGGCATGGAAGACCGTGTGGATGTCGTGCTGGAGCCGGACCAGATGTTGCCGGCTTCGGGGCAGGGCATTGTGGGTGTGACGGTTCGTGAGAGCGATCTGGAACTCCGCGAACTGCTCTCCGCGATCGAGGATCCGGAGGCGCGGGCGGTTTCGACGGCCGAGCGTGCGCTTCTGGCGGAACTGGACGGCTCGTGCCGGACGCCGATCGGGGGATATGCCCGGATCGAGAATGGTGTTCTCAAGCTGAGCGGCATGATTGCGAGCGAGGACGGGACCTTCCTGCTGCGTCGCGAGATCGAAGGGGCGCCGCTCGAGGCGGCCCGTCTGGGGACGGAGCTTGCGGACGAACTTCGCCGCGACACGCCGGCCCATATCTTTGATGAAATGAGGCGTCCCTGACGCTTACCCGTCCTGAAGCGGGTCGCCCTGAACTGGCGCGCGCGGTTCTGGTGACCCGGCCGGAGCCCGGACTATCCGCTACGATGGCGGAAGTCCGGGCGCTTGGCTGGGAGGCGGTGGCCTGCCCGATGCTGGACGTCACGACATTTGAGCCTGTTGCGCCCGGCGTGTTCCGCGCTGTGCTGGTGACCAGTGCGAATGCGCTGCCCGCGCTGCGGGACTGGCCTCGGGATCGGCTGGTTGTGGCCGTCGGTGCGCGGACGGCGGCGCGGGCGCGGCGGGACGGCTTCGTGAATGTCGAGGCAGCGGACGGGGATGCGCGGGCTCTGGCGGCGTTCTGCCGGGCGCGCGGCATTATGGGCGCGGATGTGCTGCTGGCCAGTGGCGCGGGCTATGGCGTGGATCTGGCCCGGGATCTGGGTGTGCAGCGGGGCGAGGTTTATGTGGCCTGCAAGCGGGAAGCCCTGCCGGATGATGCGGCTGAGGCCCTGCGGGGCGGGCGAGTCGATTCCGTACTGCTGTATTCGGGGAAAACGGCGGAAGCGTTCAGGGAAGCGCTGGGGGCCGAAGAAGTCACGGCGCTGTCTGCCGTGCGGGCGCTCTGTCTGTCAGAGGCCATTGCCGCGCGCCTGGACCCGAAGGAATGGCGCGCGGTGATGTGGCCCGATCCGCTGGAGCAGCTCGGGCCAGTCGTCTGATCAGGCTTCGCCAGCGGGTTCCGGGAACTGCTGGGCGCGCTTGGCCTGCCACAGGGCAACGAAGTCGATCGGCTGCAGCACGACGGGCGGGAAGCCGCCGTCACGCGTGACATCGCTGACGATGGAGCGGACATACGGGAAGATCAGGCGCGGAACTTCAACCAGCAGGATCGGCTCGATAAGCTCCTGCGGCGGGTTGTTCAGCGTCACAACGGCGGCGTAGGTCAGCTCGGCGATGAACACCGTGCGACCGGCCTGTCCACCTTCCTGTGCCGGCGGCTCGGCGGCCTCGGCGCGGACGGCCAGAGCGACTTCATAGACGGCCTGGTCTTCTTCCAGACGGTTGGCCTGGACGTCGATGTTGACGGAAATCTGCGGAGCAGAGCGCAGTGTTGCGAAAATGGAAGCGCCGGCCGGGACTTCAAAGGACAGGTCCTTCGTGTACTGCAGGTTGATGGCCAGCGGCATGGCCGGCACGTTTTCCTGGCCCAGGGCAGCGTTGTCGGGGGTGTTCTCTGACATACAGTCTCCGGTTCCGCAGGGGCTGGGCCCGTGGCGGACATCGATTGGAACGATTGCGATCCCCCGGCGGTAGCATGATGTCTGCTGTCCGCCAAGACACGGTTCTGGCGGACAGATGGTTGAGATCGGACGGATTGCACCCTATCTGTAGGTCAACGGATCTTTAACCGAACACTGCGAAACACAGGCTTTCATGTCTTCTGACGACATCCATCTCCCCGCCGGCCTCATGGCTCACGCGGGTCATTATTTCCCCTGGGACCTTGTGGTCCTGTTCGTGCTCGCGGTGGCGCTGGGGGTGAGGCTGTACCGTGTTCTTGGCCGTCGTGTCGGGATGCAGGGGGTGCGACAGGAGCGTCCGGGGCCCGGGTTTGGTCCGGGCGCGCAGAAGGGGGCTGCTCCGGATGCGGCGCGTCCGAGCGCGCCGCCGCCACTGCCGGGGCAGGTCGCAGGGAAACCGGGGACTGCTCCCGGGGTGTTCGATCAGGCGGTGCCTGACGTTGAGTATGAAATTCCGGCGCCTGCTACGCGGGTCGGGACGGTTCTGGGTGAGATCGGGTCCGTTTTTCCGGGATTTGCGCCCGATGGTTTCCTGAAGGAAGCCGAAGGGACGTTCCGTCAGGTGGTTCCGGCTTTTGCGGTCGGCGATCGGACTGCGCTGGAAAAACTGCTGACGCCAGCCTCCATGGAGTCTTTTTCCGCGGCGATTGATACGCGGGTACAGGCGGGCGAGACGCAGCGGAGCGATCTGCGCGGGATCGAGAGCCTGTCCATTCTGGATGCTTTTCTTGTGTCTTCGGAAGACGGGGCACGGATCGGCCGAATCGAGGTGAAGATCGTGTCGCGACAGGTGAATATCCTCACGGATCGTGAGGGTGAGCCGCTGGTCGGGACCGAGGCCGTGACCGAGTTCCACGATCTGTGGCTGTTCGAGCGTGTGGCGGGGCAGTCCGACGCGCGGTGGCGTCTGGCGGCATCGCGTCCGGCCTGATCGCGTTCTCCGATGAAGAAACTGCTGACCCTGCTGACGCTTGGCGCGCTGTGCGGATGCACGCTGCAGAATGCTCCCTCGTCGCTTTCGCTCTCTCCTGTCGGATATGACTCGCTCGCCGGATGGGAGCAGGAGGATTTCACGTCCCTGATGCCGCTGCTGCGCGATGAGTGTCATCGTCTGGCGCAGTTGCCGCCCGAGACGGTGCTTGGTGGGAGCGAGGCCATCACCTATGGGCGTCATGCCGCCGACTGGAGCAATGCCTGTGCGGCGCTGGCGACGGCTTCGGATGCGCGAACCTATCTGGAGACGTGGTTCCAGCCTTACGAGGCGGGAACTGAAGCGTTCTATACCGGCTATTTCGAGCCGCAGATTCCGGCGTCCCTGACGCGGGGCGGGGCGTATCAGACACCGGTCTATGGTCGTCCGCGCGATCTGGTGCGGGCGAAGGCGACCAATGGCCAGATGGTCAGCGGGCGCTGGGTCAACGGACAGTTCGCGCCGTATTATGACCGTGCCGCGATTGATGGCGGCGCGCTGGCGGGACAGGGACTTGAGATTGCCTGGCTGAAAAGCCCGGTAGACCTGTTTTTCCTTCAGATTCAGGGTTCGGGGCGGCTGATTCTGCCGGATGGTGGGCAGGTGCGTGTCGGATATGACGGGCGCAACGGGCAGGCTTATGTGCCGCTCGGGCGTGTTCTGGTGCAGGACGGGGAACTGCCTGCGGATGGTGTTAGCATGGACAGCATCCGCACCTGGCTGGAAGCGCATCCGGATCGGATGATGTCCGTCATGGAGCGCAATCCGAATTATGTGTTCTTCCGCCGTGATGACGGCAATCTGGCGCAGGGTCCGAAAGGGGCATTCGGGATGCCTCTGACGGCCGGGCGCTCTGTGGCGGTGGACCGGTCCGTGGTGCCGTTTGCGATGCCGCTGTGGGTCGAGACGAAGCTGCCTTATGGGGCGGGTCAGCCTGTGACCTGGGATCATCTGGTGTTCGCTCAGGATATCGGGACGGACATCAAGGGCGCCGGCCGGGCCGATCTGTTCACGGGCTGGGGGGCGACCGCGCAGTCCGTGGCGGGGAACCTGCATGCGCATGGCCGGATGGTGCTGTTCCTGCCGCGGCCTCCTGCGGATTCTCCCACGGGTTCTGGGGCGCAATGATCCGCAGTCGCCGGGAGAAGCTCGGTGTCCATACGCTGATCCGGGGGGACTGCACGACGGTTCTCAAACGGATGCCGTCGCAGAGTGTGGACGTCGTGGTGACATCGCCGCCGTATAATTTGGGGGTGCCGTATCGGACGTATCAGGACCGGCTTCCGGAGGATGCGTATCTGGACTGGCTGGAGGATGTCTGCACCAGTCTGTGTCGGGTGATGAAGGATGACGGGTCGTTTTTCCTGAATATCGCCGGGTCGTCCTCGCAGCCCTGGATGCCGTTTGAACTGATGACGCGATTGCGCAAGCTGTTCGTGCTGCAGAACCACATCACCTGGATCAAGTCGATTTCGGTGGGTGAGATCACCTACGGGCATTTCAAGCCGCTGAATTCGGCGCGTTTCGTCAATCGCAATCATGAGCATGTGTTCCATCTGACCAAGACGGGAAATGTGCCAGTGCAGCGGCTGGATGCGGGTGTGCCGTTTACGGACAAGAGCAATATCGTGCGGCGGCAGCACATCACGGACCGGCGGTGTCGGGGTGATACGTGGTTTATTCCCTACGAGACCGTGCGCAGCCGCAAGGAGAAGTTCAGCCATCCGGGGACGTTCCCGGTGGCGCTTCCAGAGGCGTGCATCCGGCTGCACGGGTTGCGGCCGGGGGGCGTACTGCTCGATCCGTTCATGGGGTCGGGCACGACGCTGGTCGCGGCGGAGCGGATGGGGTGTGTGGGGATCGGGATTGATACCGATACGTCCTATGTGAACGTGGCCCGCAAGCGGGTGCGGGCGGCGATCGATCATGAGGACGAAGACTGATCGACAAGACCTGTTGTCCTGACAGGTTCAATTACTTTGACTTTGCCTGTCACTTTTCGTCATTCTCACGACACCGTGAGTATGAGGAGAAAAATGGTGCGTTCCAGCACGATTACAAAAGGAATTGCCGGTCTGGTGGCACTTGGTGTTGTCGCCTGGGGCGGTACCGTCACCTATCTTGAGCATTTCGATCATGCTGGTGCACCGCAGTTGCCCGCCAGCAGTCCGACGCGTCAGGACCCGACGGCCATGGCGGCGTTCGCGGCCCTTCGGGAAGTGCGCTGCGATTACTGTCATACGCAGAATGTGAATTTGCCGTTCTATTTCAGCCTGCCGCTGGCCAATCAGATCATGAAGCGTGATCTGGTGCAGGGACAGCGTCATTTCGAATATGCGCCGGTTCTGACGGCCCTGCAGGACGGCAAGCCGCCTTCCGTCGAGCAGCTTTCGCGTATCGAGGAAGTCATCACGCAGAACCGCATGCCGCCAGCAGCTTATCTGCTGATGCATCCGCATGCGCATCTGGACGAGAAGCAGCGTGCGGATATCCTGAAATGGGTGCGTGAGCAGCGTGAGCGTTACTATGCGACGCCGGGCGTGGCGGCGCAGTTCCGTGGCGAGCCGATCCAGCCGATCCCCGAGAGTGTCGATGTGAACTGGAAGAAGGCCGAGCTGGGCCGGGCGCTGTTCTTCGACAAGGGGCTGTCGGGTGATGGCACGCTCAACTGTGCGAGCTGTCATGGTCTGAACAAGGGCGGCGTGGATAACCTGACGACGGCGACGGGGATCGGTGGTCAGAAGGGGCCGATCAATGTGCCGACCGTCTATAATGCCGTGTTCAGTATGGCGCAGTTCTGGAACGGTCGTGCGAAGGATCTTGCGGAGCAGGCAGCTGGTCCGGTCATGAACCCGCTGGAAATGGGTTCGCACGACTGGAACACGGTGTCCGATCATGTTCGCAGCACGCCGGGTTATGCCGAGCAGTTCAATGCAGCTTTCGGCTCCGACCAGATCGACAAGGACACGATCACGGGGGCGATTGCGGAATACGAAAAGACGCTGATCACCCCGGACAGCCGCTTTGATCTGTATCTGAAGGGCGATGAGAAGGCGATCACGGCGCAGGAAAAGCGCGGGTATGAGCGGTTCAAGGAAATCGGCTGCTCGGGTTGCCATAGTGGTCTTGCCGTGGGTGGCGATGCTTACGAGATCCTTGGGCTGGAAGGGCCGTATTTCGAGAACCGTCACACGAAGCTGACGGATGCCGATGAAGGCCGCATGGCCGTGACGCACAAGGAAGGTGACCGGGAGCGGTTCAAGGTTCCGAACCTGCGTAATGTCGAGCTGACAGGCCCTTGGCTGCATGACGGCTCGGCGACCACGCTGGAGCAGGTCGTGCGGGAGATGGCGCGTTACGAGACGCCGGATACGGATATTGCCGATCAGGATGTCACGGATATCGTGGCGTTCCTCAAGACGCTGACTGGCAAGTATGAAGGTATTCCGCTGAAGGATGTGCCGGCTGACCAGCCGCTGCAGGCTCCGGTGTCGGGTTCTGATTCCAAGAACTGACGCTTTAGTATTTTCCAGTAAAAAACCGGAGAAGGGAAACCTCTCCGGTTTTTTTATATATACAGGACCGATGATCTGAACTGTCTGTATCAAGTGGTTTTTCGCGCACCTGAAATTGCATGTTTCATATTGGATGAGTTTTAATAAACGATATGGACAGTGAAGATCAGCTTCGCTATCGATTTGGAATAAAACTATTTCAGAATAGGTATGATATGAGCGATTATATCAAGGATTGCATTAAATATGATATTTCCGGTTCTGTTATAGAAGGTTTTCCGGAAGTTTTTGATCGGCGTAATGTTCTGTACGTTCCGAGACGCGAAGGCGGTCTGGACAAGGACTTTGGGTTATTTGATGAAACAGGACGACAGATCCTCGGAAACGCTCTTTTCTCAAGTTATCCGCCTGTATTGAAAACACAGGGCTTGACGACGCGGAAAAATGGAGAGGCAGCCTCTTACCAGAACCAGCCTGTCGTGTATGGGGGATGTATTGGCGACCATTACGGCCATTTCATAACGGAATGCCTGAACACGCTCTGGTATTTTTCGAGGGAATGCTCACCGGAAACACTGGTGCTTTTCCATAGTGACCTGACCGTTGAAGAGATTTTTTCCCGACCCTGGATGGTCGATCTGCTGCGTTATGCAGGGGTCCGAAAAGAACAGATTATTATTCCCCGTGTACCATTAAGATTTGATTCCATTACCATACCTGGGCAGGCGTTTTCTGAAGATGGCTTTATCTATACGGGGTATGCAAAATATCTGAAATCACTGTCGTTGAAGGCGGTTCAGGAAAGCAGCTTTGATTTCAAAGGAATGGTATATCTTTCGAGGGTCAGCCCTCTCTACAATAGTCGACTGCCCTGTAATGAAGAAGATCTCTGTGCCGAATTTTCGGGACGTGGAGTAAAGGTTGTTCGGCCTGAAGACCTGTCTGTTGCCGATCAGATCAAGATATTTAATGAGAATATTGTCATAGGGCCTATTGGCTCGGCTTTTCATACGTCGATCTTTGCGGGGGCCCCGAAAGGAATAGCCATTTGCCCGGAAGACCGGCCTATTGCGCGTTCATACGAATTGATGGATGCAGCACATGATGCCGAGATACGCTATGTATACAGTAAGGATAAAGTAGATCCTTCAACGCTTGCGGAAGTTCTGGTGCAGGCTGCCGGGTCAAATACGTATTGGAAAACAATAACGGAAAAAATTGGACTGGGATTCCTGGGGCGAAAAAACAGAGGAGATATTTTCTTTGTTGGTAATGAAAATATCCTTCTTGCGAGAGATATGAAGGAAGCCGGGGATGATGAGGTCCTTGTGGCTACAGTCGGCAATAAGTCATTTATTTTTGCAAATCATTCCTCTTTGCCGCCTTTTTTCATAGAAAAAGAGCTGAGCGAGACAAGAGTCATATCATATCTTAATTTTGAAGAAGAAAATGTTGTCGGATTTCAGAATCCGGTAAATGGAAAATGGCTGAAAGCAGTTCCGCCTGAGTTGAAGAAGAATCTTCATTGCGATGCGGATCATGTCAATGATTGGGAGTTGTTCCGGCTGAAGCGTGTGGAAGATCCGGATTTTTCCGGTGACCTGAAAGTTCTGCTGGAAGCGCTGGCTTATCTTTCTGACACGGGGGATGTTGCTGGATGTCTGACGATTGCACCCTGTCTTGAGAATGCGCTTCACCGGTTCGAAGGCTCCGATTGTCAGTAGAATTTTTCTCTTCTGACAATCGTGACGCCTGATTGGGGATTAGGGAAAGGCTTTATCTCCTTTGGCTTATTCCGGAACGGGATTGCATTGCGGGGTGACGGGCTGGCCGGTCATGACGGCTGTCATAAAAGTGGCGGAGTCCGGCAGGGAGCCGTTTACGACCTGGCTGTGGTCCAGCCCCTTGTAGAGATGGGCCTGAACGGTCGAGCCCGCCGCACAGGCGGCTTTGACCAGACCGAGCTGAAGGGCGGGTGGCACGTCGCGGTCTTCTGTCCCGGTGCCGGTGAAGAGTGGCTGGGCCAGCTTGAGCGTTGGGAACGCCATGGCTTTCAGGGCCGGGCTCATGGCCTTGAGGAAGGTTGGCTGGAGACTGTTTTGCAGGGTGAGGCCAGCTTCCTGCGTCTGATGGGACAGGGAAGCCAGGCATTCATGCGCAGCGTTGCGATAGACGGGCAGCGCTTTGGACGTGAAGGCCTGTTCGGGGCGGAAATGGGGATCGCGTCCTTCCAGTCCGGCGGCAAGGTAGAAGACGTAATTGATCAGCGGGCTGTAGCCGACGCCGGGCTGCGAAGCGGCTTTGAGCAGGCCGCCGAGCAGTTCGGACGTTACATAAGGTGCACCGGTGGCGACGGTGCCGCGGATGTCCAGTTCAGGCGCGTAAGCTGGTGCGTAGGAGGCTGTGGCGACGGCAGCGCCGCCTCCCTGAGACTGACCGACGATCATGATCCGGTTTTTCAGGTCCGGGACATTGGCGAGCGCGGCACGAACACTGTCGAGGACGCTGTAGGCTTCGACGCGGGTGTCCAGATAGGGATGGGTGCCGGGTGTGCCGAGGCCCTGATAGTCCGTGGCGACGATGGCGAAGCCGCGCTTCATCCAGGCGGACAGATAGGTGCGGTTGCGGTCGCTGACAGGGTTGAGGGACGGGGCGCAGCTGTCATCGACGCCGACGGTGCCGTGGGCCCAGGCGACGATTGGCCAGCCGCCCTGAGGAGCAGGGCCTGCGGGCAGGATGATCTCGGCCGTGACGGGAACGAGGCCCTTGCCGGTGATGCCATTGGTCGAAAGATAGGTGATGCGCAAGGAGCGTCCGGCGTCTGGAAGGCCGAGAGCGTCGGCGAGAGGGACCGAAGCGGTGATGGTTCCGGGCTTCTGGACAGCGACCGGGGTTGCGGCATGTGCTGCGGGAGCGTGGGCGAGGCCAGAGACGCAGAGAGCCGTGCTCGCAAGAAGGGGCAGGATCTTGCGCAGGAAAGGCAGGGGCATGGAAAGTCCTTTGTCAGTCTCGCTTCGAAAGCCGGCGCATGTAACGCCGAATGGAAGCGACACTGACGGCATGCCCCTTAACGTCAAGTGAATTTGCGATTGCGGCTAGCTTTAGTCGTCCTGTGCGAGACGTCGATCAGCGGCCTTGTCGATCCGGTCACGCTCTTCGGACGTGAGGAGGCCTCGCTCGTATTCCTGCGTGGCGCGGGCCTTGGCGTTGCTGGCGCGGGCGCGGGTGTCGATCGGGTAGGCGCGTTTTTCGGGGAGGCCGAAGGCGCTGTCGGGCAGGCTGTCGCGTTCTTCCTGTGTGAGATGGCTCATGGGTCTGCTCTCTCGAAAATGGAACCTGGGAGTAAACGTATCAGGGCGGCGTGAGTGCCGAAATCCCGAAAGAACATTGTTCAATGACGCTGGAACCCGTTACATGCTCGGGACCTGAATTCCCGAGCGGGCAATGCGGGTGGGACAGCAAGCGAGGATGGTGTGGCGAAGCGGGATCTGAGGGAGGACGAGGCGACGTTGTGGCGGATGGTTGTCCGTGACATCAAGCCGTTGCGGTCTCCGCGTGCTCCGCGTCGCATGATGCCTGTGGCGAAGGCCGAGCCGCCTGCGCCTGTGCCGGAGGTTGCGCGCTCGACACCCGTGGTGTCGCGGCGTTCCTTTGTTTCGGTGCCGTCTGTGAAGCCTGCGCCGCGTCCGGCGGAACTGTCTGTCGGCGTTCGCGCACCGGGGCTGGATGATACGAGCTGGAAGCGTCTGTCACGCGGGCAGATGAAGGTGGATGCTCGGCTTGATCTGCATGGCTATGTCGTGCAGGAAGCGTTCGAGCGGCTTTATGACTTCATGCAGCGTGCACGGGTTCGGAACTGGCGTTGTGTCGAGGTCGTGACGGGGCTGGGGAGCGGGCAGACCAGCGGGCTGATCCGGCGCGAACTGCCGATGTGGCTTCAACGGGGGGATCTGCGGTCCATGGTGCTGGCTGTGGTGCATCCGCATGCCGCCAATCATGGATCTGTTCGCATTCTGCTGAAGACCCGCCGTCGCTGATTCTGTCAGATGTGACGGGTTTCCTGTCCTTCGCGCCAGCGCGGAATGTTGACGGCGAGCCAGCGGCGCAGGGCCAGCGTGGCCCCGAGATCCGGGACCGTCCGCGACAGGAACGGGGCAGCATTGTCGCCTGTGGCCAGCTTGAAATGATGCAGGTCGGCCCATCGCCGGACGCCTGCATCCGCCCCGACCGCCGAGCAGGCGTGGCTCCATTGCATGATGATTTCGGGTGGGGTCAGCATGGGCAGCGCGATGGCCATGGCCGTATCTGCGGCGGCGGAGACGGCCTGCCAGGCGTGGTAGAACGGGCCTTCGGGCGGGCGGTGCCGGGCCTGCTGGTAGGCTTCCATGAAAATGGGAATGGTCGTCGCATGCGTGTCGGTCAGGTCGCCGGTGTAATAGATCGCGCTCGTACCTTCCGGCAGGTTGGCGAGGACGTCATCGAGCGGTCGGTCGAGCGTATAGGGGGAAATCTGGACCGCATCGACGGCGCCCTCATGCAGGGCGGTCAGGGCATTTGATGAGTCGACATAGCCGGGCACGGGAATGGGGCGCAGGCCGAGAAGTGACAGACCCATCAGGGCGTTCAGTTCCGGGCCACCGATATGGGAGACCGCGAGGCGGACGGGGTGGTCATGGAAGAAACCCGTCAGGCGGCTGCGCAGGGTCTTGTGCAGCTCCGCGCGCGCGATGACGACGGTTGTGGTTGAGGCTACGAGGACGGGAATCCAGCGACCGAAATCGTAATGGACGCGGGAATCGCCGGTCAGTGATGCCAGCAGCGTGGCGCCGGGCAGGGCCAGGGCGGTGTTGCCGTCAGGCGCGCTGTTGGCGTCGAACAGGTTGGCGGCGCGGACGCCGTCCTGTCCGATGTCGGGGGTCAGTTCAAGAGGTGTCTCCAGCCCCAGGGCGTGGGACAGGGGGCCGCTTGCGAGTTCTGCGAACTGGCCCGGGGTGGAGGCGAGCGTGCCGCCCAGAAGGAGCTGGACATCCGTCAGGGTGCCAGCGCGGGCCGGGTTTTTCAGGAAGGGAGCGGCTCCGGTCAGAGCCGCCAGCCCCTTCAGGGCTGCACGTCGGGTCAGTCTCACGGCCAGCGGACTTCCGGCGGCATGCTCATCAGGATGGCTTCGGTGTTGCCGCCTGTCTTGAGGCCGAACAGCGTGCCGCGGTCGTGCAGCAGGTTGAACTCGACGTAGCGGCCGCGGCGGATGAGCTGGGCATCGCGGTCGGCTTCGGTCCAGGGGGTGAACATGCGGCGGCGGACGACGGCTGGGTAGGCGTCGTGGAAGGCCATGCCGACGTCTTTGGTGAAGGCGAAGTCCAGAGCGACGTCACCGGTATAGAACTGGTCGTAGAAGATGCCGCCGAGGCCGCGCGGTTCGTTGCGGTGGTGCAGGTGGAAGTAGCGGTCACACCATTCCTTGAAGCGGGGATAATGCTCCGGGTCGTGGCGGTTGCAGGCGTCTTCGAAAGCCTTGTGGAAATAGGCGGCGTCCGACTGGGCTTCCGCACTTTCGGGGAACATCGGGGTGATGTCGCCGCCGCCACCGAACCAGCCTTTCGTCGTGATGATCATGCGCGTGTTGAAATGCGCAGCACTCACATGCGGGTTGCACGGATGGGCGACGAGGGAGACGCCGGTTGCAAAGAAGCGCGGGTCTTCGTCAGCGCCGGGGATGTTCTTGCGGAACTCGGGGGAGAACTCGCCCCAGACGGTCGAGACGTTGACGCCGACCTTCTCGAAGACGCGGCCGCGCATGACGGACATCACGCCGGCGCCCCCTTCGGGGCGGCTCCAGGCAGTGCGCTCGAAACGGCCGGGGGCCGTGCGGTCACGCAGGACCTGCGAACCGCCTTCGGCTGCTTCGTCTTCGAGTTTTTCGTAGGACGAGCAGATGCGGTCGCGGAGGGTTTCGAACCAGGCTTTGGCGTCCTGCTTGAGGGCGTCGTGAGGCACGTCTGGACGAACGGTTTCGGTGAAACCGGGGCTGATCTGGTCCATGTTTTCTTCCCCCGTCTATACAGGACAAAACTTCGTTACGCGCAGTGTCCTAGCAAATCGCGCCGTCGCCGAACAGTTGGCTGATGCATGCCTGCCGGTGATCCGTGGCGGGACGATGGCGCAAAGACGTTTTCATTTCGTAAAAACGGCAGCGTTTTGTGAAAAAGTTTCTCTGAATGCTGCAACACGCTGCCTGCGGGTTGCAAGACTTGCGTGTCGGGCCGTCTCGTGGTCCAGAACGGGCGAGCGGATCAACCAGAAATCAGGAACAGACATGTCTTCGGAACAGGAAATCCAGCCCGTCATCGGTGTGATCGGTGGCTCGGGGCTGTATGACATTGACGGACTCGAGAACAAGGAATGGCGCCGGGTGGAAACGCCCTGGGGCGAGCCGTCGGACGAACTGCTGTTCGGCACGTTCGAGGGTGTGCAGTGCGTGTTCCTGCCGCGTCACGGGCGGGGGCATCCCATTCCGCCGTCGCGTCTGAATTTCCGCGCCAATATCGATGCGCTCAAGCGGGCCGGTGTGACGGATATCCTGTCGCTTTCGGCTGTGGGGTCGCTCAAGGAAGAACTGCCGCCGGGGCATTTCGTGCTGGTGGACCAGTTCATCGACCGCAGCTTCGCGCGTGAGAAGAGCTTTTTCGACACCGGCTGCGTGGCGCATGTTGGCATGGCGGACCCGGTTTCGGCGCGTGTGTTGGATGTGGTGCAGGGCGAGGCGGCTGCGCTTGGGATTCCGTTCACGCGGGGCGGGACGTATCTGGTGATGGAAGGTCCGCAGTTCTCAACGCGCGCCGAGAGCGAGCTGTACCGGTCCTGGGGCTGTTCGGTTGTGGGTATGACCAACATGCCGGAAGCCAAGCTCGCACGTGAAGCGGAGATGAACTACGCGACCGTTGCGATGGTCACGGATTTCGACTGCTGGCACTCCGACCATGACAGTGTGACGGTCGAGGCTGTCGTGAAGGTCATGAAGGGGAATGCGGATAATGCGCGCCGCCTGGTGAAGGCGGTCATTCCGGTGCTGGGGAAGAAGCGTCCGGTGGATGCGAGCGCCGAGCGGGCTCTGGATCATGCGATCATTACGGCACCGGCTGCTCGTGATCCGAAGCTGGTGGCCAAGCTTGATGCCGTTGCAGGGCGTGTTCTGAAGCAGGGCTGAGGCCATGCGGATGCCGCGCCGGCGTGATGCGGGCGCGGCTGGAACCGTGATCGGCTGACGGGATCAGTCGAAGTTGTGGTTCGGGTCTGCATCGACATCAATGCCTGCACGGGCATCGTCGATTTCCACGCCGTCGAGTTCCGGCGGCGGTAGATCCTTGACCGGGGTGCCCTGCGGGACGCCCTTGATGGCGATCAGGTCGGTGGCCTTTTCGATATAGCCTTCGGGACCACAGGCCGGTTTGCCGTCGGCTTCCCACAGGAGGCGCGCTTCGTGGCGGATTGCGGCGTCGCGTCTGGGATCGTCTTTGAGCGGATTGGTGCTCATCTTGAAACTCCTGTCTGATCCGGCGCCGGGTGTGCCGGGATTGCCGTTATTATAGACCTCTTCCACGGTTTTGCGACTGTCTGTGTCACCGCTTTGAGATGCCGGCTCCCGGCGATGGTACTGAGGGTGTGCTTCAGTCCCGTGCGAGATTGGTTTTCAGGAAATCGACGCTGCGGGACCATGCGAGGTCACGGGCATCGCGGTTGAAGCTCGGGCGCTCGGGGCAGCCGAAGCCGTGACCGGCGTCATCGTAGACGTATTCCTCGACTTCGGGGCGGGCGTCGCGGATTTTCTGGATTTCGGTGTGAGGGATGGAGGAATCCTCGCCGCCGAAATGCAGTTCGACCGGGCAGTGCGGTGCTGTTTCGACATGGTTGCCGATGCTGCCGCCATACCAGCTTACGGCTGCGTCCACGTCATGCGTGCGGGTGGCGGTGAGCCAGGCGAGGAGACCGCCCCAGCAGAAGCCGATGATGCCGACTTTCTTATGGCCGGCGTCGCGTAGGGCTTTTGCGCAGGCGGCGATGTCGGCGAGGGTCTTTTCGGACGGGATCTGGCTGCGCAGTTCGAGACCTTCGGTCACGCCGGCCTGCGTGTATTCCAGAATGACGTCGGGTTTGACGCGGTCGAAGACGGCCGGAGCCAGGACATGGAAGCCTTCGGCCGCGAAGTCATTGCAGACATTGCGGATATGGGTGGTGAGGCCAAAAATTTCCTGCACGACGATGACGGCAAAGGGCGACTCCGCGGAGCCGGTTTCCCAGGCCTTGAAGCTGTGGCCATCGGATGCGGTCAGGCTGGTCAGGTGACCCTCCGTGCCGGAAACAGGGTTTTTCTTGTCCGAGGGAGTGTGTTTCATGTCTGTGTGTCCAGTCTTGTAATGCCCGGAAGGCCATGAGCCATGAGCGACGTCATCAATCTCCGTCGGGAACGCAAACGCCGCAAGAGCGTAGAGGATGCGAAGGTTGCCGATGCGAACCGCCGTCTGCATGGCCGGACCAGGGGGCAGAAACTGGCTGAAACGCTTGAGAAACAGCGGGTGCAGGCGCTTTTGGACGGGCGCAGACTTTCTTCCGGAGCCTCTTCGGACGAAAGCGAGAATCCTTGACGCCGAGGGTGGGGGCGACTATGTCTTTGGCACTCTCCATGTGAGAGTGCCAAAATGCACTGCAGTCATTGAGTGCAGCAACCCGGTCACGCTGCTTTGTACAAGGGTGTGGCCATAAATGGAGCGATCCATGACGAAGTTTCGTCCCCTTCATGACCGCGTGGTGGTCCGTCGCCTGACGGGCGAAGAGAAGACCGCTGGCGGCATCATCATTCCTGACACCGCCAAGGACAAGCCGACCGAAGGCGAAGTCGTTTCTGTCGGCCCGGGTGCCCGCAACGAGCAGGGCCAGATCGTGGCTCTGGACGTCAAGGCCGGTGACAAGGTGCTGTTCGGCAAGTGGTCCGGCACCGAGGTCAAGATCGACGGCGAAGAGCTGCTGATCATGAAAGAGAGCGACATCATGGGTGTGATCGGCTGATCAGCCGTCCCCGTTTCCTCTCGTAAGAACCTCATTCAGGAGTAAGAATTATGGCTGCCAAGGACGTAAAGTTCGGCGCTGATGCCCGCGAGCGTATGCTGCGTGGCGTTGATATCCTCGCAAATGCCGTCAAGGTGACGCTGGGCCCGAAGGGTCGTAACGTTGTTCTCGACAAGAGCTTTGGCGCACCGCGCATCACCAAGGACGGTGTGTCGGTTGCCAAGGAAATCGAACTGGCTGACAAGTTCGAGAACATGGGCGCCCAGATGGTCCGTGAAGTCGCGTCCAAGACGAACGACATCGCAGGCGACGGCACCACGACTGCAACCGTGCTGGCCCAGGCCATCATCCGTGAGGGTGCCAAGGCTGTTGCTGCTGGCATGAACCCGATGGATCTCAAGCGCGGCATCGACAAGGCTGTCGGCGTCGTCGTTGAAGAGCTGAAGAACAACACGAAGAAGATCACGTCTCCGGAAGAGATCGCGCAGGTCGGAACGATTTCCGCTAACGGCGAGACCGAAATCGGAGAGATGATCGCTTCTGCGATGCAGAAGGTCGGTTCTGAAGGTGTCATCACGGTGGAAGAGGCCAAGGGCCTGCACACTGAGCTCGACGTTGTCGAGGGCATGCAGTTCGATCGTGGCTACATTTCCCCGTACTTCGTGACGAATCCGGAGAAGATGACGGCTGACCTCGACAACCCGTACATCCTGATCCACGAAAAGAAGCTCTCCTCGCTTCAGCCGATGCTGCCGCTTCTCGAGAGCGTTGTTCAGTCCGGCCGTCCGCTGGTGATCATTGCCGAAGACGTCGATGGCGAAGCACTGGCCACGCTGGTCGTGAACAAGCTGCGTGGCGGTCTGAAGATCGCTGCCGTCAAGGCTCCGGGCTTCGGTGACCGTCGCAAGGCCATGCTGGAAGACATCGCCATCCTGACGGGCGGCCAGGTGATCTCCGAAGACATCGGGATCAAGCTGGAATCCGTCACGCTCGAAATGCTGGGTCGCGCCAAGAAGATCCACATCGAGAAGGAAAACACCACGATCGTCGAAGGCGCTGGCAACAGCGACGACATCAAGGGCCGTTGTAACCAGATCCGTGCGCAGATCGAGGAAACGACGTCTGACTACGACCGCGAGAAGCTCCAGGAGCGTCTGGCAAAGCTGGCTGGTGGCGTTGCCGTCATCCGCGTCGGTGGCAGCACCGAGGTCGAGGTGAAGGAGCGCAAGGATCGCGTTGACGATGCCCTGCACGCAACCCGCGCTGCCGTTGAAGAAGGCATCGTTCCGGGTGGTGGCACGGCTCTGGCCCGCGCATCCTCCGCTCTGAAGGGTCTGACCTTCGACAACGACGACCAGCGCGTTGGTGGCGAGATCGTCCGCAAGGCCCTGCAGGCTCCGCTGCGCCAGATCGCGTTCAACGCCGGTGAAGACGGTGCGGTCATCGCAGGCAAGGTGCTTGAGAACGACGGCTATGTCTTCGGTTTCGACGCCCAGAAGGGTGAGTACAAGGACCTGGTTGCGGCCGGTATCATCGATCCGACCAAGGTTGTGCGTACGGCCCTGCAGGACGCCGCTTCGGTTGGCGGTCTGCTGATCACGACGGAAGCCATGGTTGCCGAGCGTCCTGAGAAGAAGGCTCCGGCCGGCGCTCCGGGTGGCATGGGCGGCATGGGTGACATGGACTTCTGATCGAAGTCCGGTCCCTTTCCTGTCCCTTCCAAGGAAGGGGCCGGGAGGGCCCCCAGATGTTGCAAAAAAGCCTCTGGCCTGCGGGTCAGAGGCTTTTTCTTTGCCTATTTAGTTGCTGAAAGATAACGAAAAAACGGGGCCGGGGTATAACTGTTGCGTGGAGAACACATGTTGCATTCAAGTGCCCCGTAAAAGCATGGCAGGTATGTATTTTTCGTGACAGTAACGCTCTGACATCTTTAGAGAGGGTCCATCATTCTTTTGAAGGATCTTGTTCTTTGATGAACACATCTCGTCGCCATTTGTTGCTGTGTGCATCAATTCTCGGGGTTGGGACCCTGTCCGGGACGGCTTTCGCTGATTCCACGACGCAGCCGGAACACCGTTCCCACAAGGTTGTGCATCACAAGGCTTCCACTCCGACGACTGCTACCAAGGGCACGACCGCCGCTGTCGCGGCTCCTGCCACCACATCGTCCGTCGCCGTTCCTGTCGCCACGACCGCGCCGGCTTACTCCAGCCGCCGTCGTGCCGCACTGCTTGAATCGCAGGGTGTCTCGGGTGGGACCGAGCGCATGGTTGTTACGGGATCGGCTCTGGCCTCCTCGAACAACCAGAACGCCAACCCCGTCCAGATCGTGACGGCGAAGCAGATCCAGCAGACGGGCGCCACGACGCTCAGCGACTTCTTCGCACGTATTCCGTCCATCGGCGGAACGGGCACGAACAACTCGGAAACCAATGGTACGGGTGGTGCGTCCTGCACCGACATCCGTAACCTGGGATCGAACCGCGTTCTCGTCCTGATCGATGGCAAGCGCGCCACGCTGAACGGGCAGACGAACTGCATCGATCTGAACGCGCTGCCGATCCAGCAGATTGCCAGCGTCGAAATCCTGAAGGATGGCGGTTCCGAGCTTTACGGTGCCGATGCCGTCTCGGGCGTCATCAACATCAAGATGCGTCATGATCTGTCGGACGGAAACATCACGATCCGTGGTGGCATCACCGGGCAGGGCGACAACGATACGGGCATGATTTCCGCCTACAAGGGCTGGAACTTCGATCATGACAAGGGCAACCTGACGCTGTTCGGTCAGTACATGACGCAGGGCGGCGTCCTGCAGCGTAACCGCAGCTGGGCCAATCCGGTGCAGCTGACGGATAACCCCGTGGGTTCGGGTGGAGAGACCTTCGGGTCCGGTTATTCCAACTATACGCATGTCCAGAGCGCATCGGGGCTGAATGCTGCCGTTGCACCGGACGGCAAGACTGTCAGCGACTGGGGCACGAACAACCGTTATGATTACGGTCGTCACCAGAGCCTGATCAACCAGCTTCAGGATGCCAGCCTCTCGGGTGATTTCCACTACGAGTTCAACCGGCATGCCAACCTGTATTCCAATGTGATGTACTCGCATCGGACCAGCTCCAGCTACATGGCGGCCGAGCCGTTTGACGGTTCCGTGCCTCCCAGCACCCTGCCGTCCGTTCTGACGGTGCCGGCGAACGATCCGAACAATCCCTTCGGTCAGGATGTCGACATTACCAAGCGTCTGACGGAGCTTGGGGATCGTCGCGACGAGAATGCGACCGATACGGTCACGGCCAAGGTGGGGATCAACGGCGCCATTGCTTATGGCTGGGATTACGACCTGTCGTATACCTATGGCTCCAACATGTCGACGGATCACCTGGAGAACGTGGGTTCGTACACGAACCTGCTGAATGCCTATGGTCTGCAGCAGGTTGACCCGTCCAGCTCGACGAGTGCCCTGGTCTACAACCCGTCGGTCTGCCCGTCTTTCGGGTGCAGCAATCCGTTCGGGACGATGGGCAGTCAGGCAGCGTCCTACGTCAACTACAATACGAACACGCATTCGCATTACCAGCTTCGTGACTGGAACCTGCGCATCAACAACAACCACGTGACGACGATGCCCTGGAAGGGCGGCGGCGATCTGGGTATTGCGGTGGGTTTCGAGCATCGTGGCGAGCAGCTGACCAACACGCCTGACGAACTGATCAGCAGCGGCCAGAGCCTGACCAACACGGTTCTGCCGACCAGCGGCGGCTTCGACGTGACGGAAGGTTATGCGGAAGCCAAGGCGACGCTGCTGAAGAACGTCTTCCTTGCGAAGGATCTGACGGTTGACGTGCAGGGGCGTGCGTCCGGTTACAGCACGACGTCGGATACGGCAAAGAACTGGAAGGCGTCCATCAACTGGGCTCCGACGCAGGACATCCGTTTCCGCGGTACGATCGGTACGTCCTATCGTCAGCCGAACGTCTATGAGCTGTATGGCGGCCAGTCGCTGAGCTACAACCTTGCCAATGATCCGTGCGATGCGGCTCAGGTCGGTACCTATGGCGGTGCTGCTGCAACGGTGGCTGCGACCTGTGCCAAGCAGGGTATCAACTCGTCCACGTTCCATCAGTCCGGCACCGGTCAGGTTCCGACGCTGGGTGGCGGTAACGCACATCTCGCGCCGGAAGTGGGCCGGACCTATACGTTCGGTACGATCATCACGCCGCGCTGGATTCCGAACCTCTCCATCTCGGGTGAGTTCTGGCACTACTCGGTCAACCACACGATCAGTGCGCTTCCGACGCAGTACATCCTGGATGGCTGCTACACCGGGACCAACGCCTCGCTGTGCAACCTCGTGAACCGTCTGTCCAACGGCCAGATCAACACGGTTTCAGCAACGGACCAGAACACGGGTGCCCTGCATGAGAGCGGTGTGGACTTCGACTTCGACTATCGTATCCGTGTGGCTCGTCACGACGTCCTGTCGGTGTCCAACAACTTCCAGTACCTGCTGAACTACACGCAGCAGCTGGTTCCGGGTGGCGCGTTCACCAATTACACTGGTGCGCTGCTGTATGCCGGTGGTCCGAACAACGCCAATGCGTCCTATGGTATTCCGCGCGTTCGTGACTATGCGACATTCGGCTGGACCCATGGTGCCTTCACGGCGACCTATATGGTGCAGTTCATCGGCGGTATGCGCTGGAACGATCAGTCCGAGTTCTTGAACTCCACGACGGCTGGCCGTTACAAGACGCCGATGATGATTGAACAGGATCTGACGCTGGCCTATCGCTGGAAGAAGTGGAACTTCGAGAGCGGCATCAACAACATCACCAACAAGAAGCCTCCTTTCGTGGCCAGTGGCGTGGATAACAGCGCCGGCGCGACCTATGGCAGCTTCTATCAGGGACGTTATTTCTTCCTGCAGGCCGGTCTGAACTTCTGAGCCTGTCAGTCTGAAAAACGGCCTGGACCTTTCGGGGTCCTGAAGAGCCCCCGGCCCGTGTGGTCGGGGGCTTTTTTTGTGCGAACTTTCCGGGGGCGTAATTTACTGATTGACGGGGGTTGAAACCTGTCGAAATGTAACAGGGATCTCGGAGAGGGGCTCATGAGCGGGAATATCGACGATCTTGCGGCGCTGATCAGGGAAGCCGAGGGCAGCCGGGAGCGCTTTCTGGAGAAGTTCTCTGTGTTCTGCGAGCAGGCGTTTCCTCGTCAGACGGCTGTCTCGCGCAGGGCCCGAGGCTGGCTGAAGCGGACGGTTGAGATCGAGGGGCTTTCCCTGCGGTTCGAGACGCGGGTGTTTGAGCTTCGGCGTGAGGGCGCTGCGGTCGTGGCGGAGATTGCTCATGAGGTTCGCGGCGTGGTCATCAGCCGTAATGCTGCCACGGCGCGCGATGCGCTGAACGAGGCGGATCGCAAGATCCTTGGGCTCGTGGCCGATGGTGCGCTGGATGCGGCGCGGACGACGGCCTCCAGTCGGGGTGTGGACCCGCGGCAGATGGAAGCGCTGGCGCAGGCGGCGGACAAGGTGACGCAGGCTCTGGGCGAAATGGCGCAGAATGACAGGCTCGCGGCCGAGCGGGCGCAGGAGCAGGAAAAGGAGTTGCACCAGCTGCGCGACCGTCTGGCGACCAGCATGCGCAGCCTGGCCCAGCAGTCGGTTCAGCCCCTGGGTCAGCCCTGAAGGAGGGGCGGTCCGTTTTCCTGTTCCTCGGGGCGCAGGAAGCGGGCGATGTCTTCCAGTGCTTCGGCCAGTGGCATGCGTCGGACGTCCACGCCGTCGGGGAAGGCGGAGAGCAGGCGTGAGGGCATGCGGCGGTCCAGCATGACGAAGACGCCGCGATCGGTGCCCTGACGGATCAGGCGGCCGAAAGCCTGTCGCAGGCGCATGCGGGTGATGCGGTCATCGTAATCGCCGGGGCGGCCTTCAGACAGCAGGCGGCGGCGTTCGCGGTGCAGGATGTCGGGGCGGGGCCAGGGGGTCTTTTCGAACACGACCATCCGCAGGGCTTCGCCGGGGACGTCCACGCCATCGCGCATGGCGTCCGTTCCCAGCAGGCAGCTATGGGTTTCGGTGCGGAAGACGTCCACGAGGGTGGCGTTGTCCATCGCATCGACATGCTGGGCGTAGAGCGGAAAGCCCTGCGTTTCCAGCGGTTCGTGGATGCGGCGATGGACTTCGCGCAGGCGGCGGATAGCCGTGAAGAGGCCGAGCGCGCCGCCGCCTGCGGTTTCGAACAGGGCGCGGAAAGCGTGTGCCAGTGACGGGATTTCGCCCGAGACGTCCGTGATGACATAGGCGCGCGTCTGCGTCGCGTAGTCGAACGGGCTCATGACCGAGGCGCGGATCGGCGGTTTCAGGAAATGCGTGGCGCCCAGACGCAGCTCGGCGGCGTGCCAACTGGCCTCGTTCTGGGCGTCTCCGTGGCCAGTCTGGTCCCGCAGGGTGGCGGATGTCATGAGCAGGCCGTGGGCCGGTGTCTGGATCGTTGAGACGAAGGGAATGGTCGGGTCCAGCCAGTGCCGGTACAGGCCGATGTCATGGTCGCCCTGTGTAGCGCGGGTGCGGGGGAGGCGTTCGGTGCGGATGAAGTCCACGAATGTCGGGGTGACGTTGGGTTCGGGGGGCGTCTGAAGCGCGTCCAGCATGCCGATCCAGCCGGACAGGCGGCTGATGGCGCGGCGGTGCAGGGTGCGGATCATGGCCTCGATGCGCTGGCGGGTCGGGGCGTCCATTTCCGCATCGTCCTCGACCTGTGCGGCGAGGCGGTCGGCCAGCATCCTGATGGGATCGCGCAGGCGGGTCAGGGCGCGGCTGAGGGTTTCGGCGGCGCTGGCGACATCCTCATTGACGGGATGCAGGTCACATTCCGCCGAAATATAGCCGTCGCGGCTGTCCTTGGTCTGGCGTGCGCGAAGTTGATGGTCCAGAGCGCGCAGGAAGGCTTCGGACGGGTTTTCCGGTGTGGGCTCCTCGGGGATCAGCAAGGGTGTTTCGCCGGGGAGCGGGGGAAGGTCCGGGTCCTGTCCGGTCTCGGCCTGCGGGCGCAGGCGCGTGCTCCAGCCGGGGGCGGGCAGGGCGCGGGCGGCCTGAAGTGCGGCCTGAAGCGGCGTGTCGATCATCGGCAGGCGTTCGACCAGATCGTCCAGGCGGCGTTGCAGGCCCCGGGCGCGGGAGCGGCTGCCTTCGGCGCCGAGCAGCCAGCGGCGGAGTTCGGCGGCTTCGAGGCCGGACAGGGCCGTGGCGAAGGCGCTGTCGGCGGCGTCCGGGACGTGATGGCCTTCATCGAAGACGTATCGGGTGGGTGTGGTGTCTTCGTCGGGCAGGCCGGGTGGGGCGAGGGCGGCCCAGGCGGCCTGCGAGAGGACGAGGGCGTGATTGGCGACGACCAGATCGGCCTGACGGGCGCGGCGGATGCCGTGTTCGACGAAGCAGGTCTGGTAATGCGGGCAGGCGGCGTGGATGCACTCGCCGCGCCGGTCGGCGACGCCGAACAGGGTGCCGTGACCGAAGAGTTCGCCGAACCAGCCGGGGAGATCGCCGCCCATGAGGTCGCCGTCGCGGCTGGCTTCGGCCCAGCGGGCGAGCAGGGCCATGGGGAGCAGGGCGGCGTAACCGTCAGGGCCGCGGGAGGTGGCGACGTTAAGCAGGTCTTCCATGTTCAGCAGACACAGATAGTTCTCGCGACCTTTGCGGACGACGACCTTGTCACGCAGGGTGGTTTCGTCCGGGTAGAGGCGACGAAGTTCCTGTTCGATCTGGCGCTGGAGGTGGCGGGTGTAGGTGCTGACCCAGACGGCGCCGTCATTCTGTTCGGCCCAGAGGCTGGCGGGGGCGATGTAGCCCAGCGTCTTGCCCGTGCCGGTTCCGGCTTCGGCGAGGACGACATTGGGGGAGCCGATGCTTTCGCGCGGTTCGAAAGCGGCGGTGGCGACGGAGGCGAAATCGGCCTGACCGGGACGGATCTCGGCATTTTCACCAAGGATTTCGCGCAGGCGCTGGCGGGCGGCGTTTGGCGAGACGGGCTGGCTTCCGGGCGCGGGGCGGGGGGCGGTTTCTTCCCAGCGGGGCAGGCGTTTCCAGATGCGGATGGCTTCGTAGGGATGGGCGCCTGTTGTGTCTCTTGGGGTTCCGAGAACGTCCGTGACTTCGCCGCTCCAGGCCCAGCCGGCGCGGGTCAGGGGGACCATCAGCGCGCGCAGGCGTGTGCCCTCGGGTGTTTCGGCCTTGTGCCGCAGTTCGTCGAGCAGGGTTTCGCACAGGACGGGGAGGAGGTCCGCGCCGATGGTTTCGGGCGGCTCGATGCCGAGGGCGAGGGCCAGTCCGCGCGGGGTGGGGGCGACGGTTGTGGCGGGGCGGACGAACAGGAAGAGGTCCAGCAGGTCGAACCAGGGCACAGGCTGGGACAGCGGGGAGAGATCCAGCGCGCGCAGGGCGGCGGGACCGTGGACCAGAAGCGGCGGGGGAAGCTGGGTGAGGCGTTCGCGGGTTTCTTCCGCCGTGAGGTCCAGCAGTTCTCCGTCCGGTGTCAGGAGCGAGGACAGGCCGCGACGGGCGACGAGGGCCGGAGCGTCGAAAGGCGAGAGAAAGGTGGGGGCGCGGGGCATTGTCGCCAGTGTAGCGGGTAGGGGAAAATCCGGCGAGGATGTTTTGCGGGTTTTGCGAACGGAACGTGAAAGCTGGCTGTCTGCAAGGGCTTGGGAAGGGCATGAAAGTCTCTGAAATGTTTCGTAATGTAAAGGGTCCGTCAGACTGAAACCGGAATGTGTCGTATTGCTTGACCGGGAAGAGGTGTCTCCCTACCTTTTCCGGTAATCATGCAGAAAACCAAGACACCTATCGCCCCGTCCCTCTCTCCTGACGCGCCGCTTCCGAAAGCATGGCCGTTCGAAGAGGCGCGAAAAATCACCGCGCGCATGGACGCGCGCGCATCTGATGCTTCGGAGCAGGCTCCGGCCCTTCTGGAAACGGGCTATGGTCCGTCGGGTCTGCCGCATATCGGTACGTTCGGCGAAGTGGCGCGGACGACTTGGGTGCGTCAGGCCTATGAGGCGCTGACGGGCCGTTCGACGCGTCTGCTTGCGTTCTCCGATGACATGGACGCTCTGCGCAAGGTGCCGACCAATGTGCCGGAGCAGGAGATGCTCGCGAAGCATCTGGGCCTGCCGCTGACGCGGGTGCCCGATCCGTTTGGCGAATATGACAGCTTTGCCGCGCATAATAACGCGCGCCTTCGCCAGTTCCTCGACAGTTTCGGTTTCGACTACGAATTCGCCTCCGCCACGCAGTATTACACCAACGGTACGTTCGATGCGGCTCTGCGCCGTATGCTTGAAGTCCATGACGAAGTCGTGGCGACCATTATTCCGACGCTTGGTCCGGAGCGCCGGGCGACCTATTCGCCGGTTCTGCCGATCCATCCCGAGACCGGGCAGGTCATGCAGGTTCCGATCATCAAGGTCGATCCGGATGCCGGGACGGTGGTCTGGAAGGACGAGGCCGGCAAGACGTTCGAGACGTCCGTTCTGGGCGGTCATGCCAAGATGCAGTGGAAGGCCGACTGGGCCATGCGCTGGTACGCGCTGGGCGTGGATTATGAAATGTCCGGCAAGGATCTGATCGACAGTGTGAAGCTGTCCTCCAAGATCTGCCGTATTCTGGGCAAGGAGCCGCCTGCGGGGCTGACCTATGAACTGTTCCTGGATGCGCAGGGGCAGAAGATCAGCAAGTCCAAGGGCAATGGCCTGTCGGTTGAGGAATGGCTGCGTTACGGCACGCCGGAGAGCCTGGCGCAGTACATGTTCCAGCAGCCGACGCGGGCCAAGCGTCTGTTCTTTGACGTCATTCCCCGTGCAACGGATGATTACCTGACGCTCGTGCAGAAGGCCGAGACACAGGAAGGGCCGGATCTGCTGGCCAATCCGGTGTGGTTCATTCATGGCGGAACGATCCGTCCGGAAGACACCAGCCCGGTGTCCTATACGGCGCTGCTGAACCTTGCGAACGTGGCCAATGCCGACAAGCCGGAGACGCTGTGGAAGTTCCTGCGGCGCTATGATCCGACGCTGTCGCCCGAGACGCATCCGTATGTGGACCGGCTCGTGCATTGTGCGCTGACCTATTTCAAGGAGCAGGTGTACCCCAACAAGACCTACCGTGCGCCGACGGAGACCGAGCGCAAGGGACTTGAGGATCTGGCGGACGAACTGGCGAAGCTTGCGCCGGACACGGCACCGGGCGATGTGCAGGATGTCGTGTTCGAGGTCGGCAAGCGCTATTTCGCCAAGCCGGAACTGCGGTCCTGGTTCGGGTGCCTGTATGAAGTGCTGCTCGGACAGACGGAAGGGCCGCGTTTCGGGATTTTCGCTTCCCTGTTCGGGCTGCCGGAGACGGTCGGCCTGATCCGGGATGCCCTCGCGCGGCCTGTCGAAGAGCCTGTGCAGGACTGAGCCGTGGGCATGCCCGGGGATAACAGACCGCAGGATGTTCAGGTGTCTTCCGTGATGGAAGAGCAGAGCCTGTCTGTGGATGTAGGGGCGGCTGACGGGGTATGTGCGGAGACCGGGCAGCGGAAGCGGCGGTGGCAGGTGTTCATGTCCCGCGCGCCCGCTCTCGTGGGGCTGGTCCTGCTGGTGGCGGCGGTCGTCGTCATCTGGCGGGAACTGCGGCATCTGTCGCTGCATGACATCACCACGAGCCTGAGCGCCATTCCGGATTCCGCATTGCTGGCGGGTGGTGCGGCGACGGTCCTGTCGTATTTCATCCTGTCTTTCTATGACCGGCTGGCCTGTCTGCATGTCCGGGCGAAGGTGTCCTACCAGCGTTCGGCGTTTGCCGCGTTCTGCTCCTACGTGCTGTCCCATAATCTGGGATGTGCGGCGATTTCCGGGGCGGCGGTGCGTTTTCGGCTCTATCGGAGCTGGGGCGTGGCGCCCGGGGCGATCGCGCAGATCATTGCGTTCTGCTCGGCGACCTATCTGCTGGGGACGATGGCGCTGATCGGCGGCATCCTGATCATCGAGCCGCATGCCGTGCCGGTTCTGTCCCATCTGCCGGAGTTTCTGCTCCGTCTGGCGGGGCTGGTGCTGTGGGGTGTGCTGCTGGCCTATGTGCTGGTGGCGCGCGTGCGGCGGCATGTGCGGATCTGGAAATACGAGATCGAGCTTCCGGGACCGGGTATTGCGATTGCGCAGATCGCAGTCAGTGCGGCGGACATGGCCGCGACGGCGCTGATTGCGTATTGCGTGCTGCCTCCGCTTCCACCCGAGGCGCATTTCGGGTTCGGGACGTTCCTTGCGATCTATCTGGCGTCCTATACGGCCGGGCTCATGGCCAGTGTGCCGGGTGGCCTGGGCGTTTTTGACGGGGCCATGCTGCTGGCGCTGCAGGCCTATCTGCCGGCGTCGCAGATCATGGGCGCCATCCTTGTTTTCAGGCTTTTCTATTACATCATTCCACTGCTTCTCGCGGGGCTGATGTTCGCGGGGCATGAGTTGTTCCTGCGCGGCGAGCAGGCTCTGGTTTTGGCCGGGCAGACGCCGCGGCGGGTGCGGCCCAGTCAGGTCATCCGCGAGTCGGAAGCGGATTTTTCCGTGGCCGTGGCGACGAGCGTTCAGGCGGTCGTGGGCATTCTGCTTGTGCTTTACGCGCTTGTGGCGGATCTGCCGCCGCTTCAGACATCCCTTGGAGCCGCAGTGTCACAGATCGCGGATCTGCTGCTGACGGTGGCGGGTGTCGGGCTGGTTGCACTGTCGTGGGGACTGTCGCAGCGTGTGGCGCTGGCCTGGAAGTTTTCCCTCGGGATGCTGGGTTCGGCGGCTCTGCTGCTGATGCTGCGGCATGCGCCGTGGGAAGGGCCGGTGGTCATCATCCTCGTGATGCTGCTGCTGCTGCCGTTCCGGAACTGCTATTATCGCCGGGCGCATCTTCTGGCCGCACCGCTGACACCGTCGATGCTGGCGCCGCTCTCGCTCTGGGGGCTTGGGCTTATGGGGGTGGGCTGGGTTGCCGTGCAGCGGCATCTCGGGCCGATCTGGTGGCGGTCGATGATCTATGACGCCCATACGGCCGTCGGGCGCTGGTTTCTGGGATTTTCGGCGCTGTGCGGGTTCTATGTCCTGTGGCGCGGGATGCGGAGGACGCGGATCCGGTTCGAGGCCTGGACCGCCGAGAATGCGCATCGCTATCATAGTCTGGCCCATGCACTGCCGCAGTTGGGCGCGCGTCGTCCGACCGGGCTGTTGCTGGATGAGGCCGGGCGTGCGGCCATTCCGTTCCTGAGGACGGGTCAGTTCATCATCGGGCTGGGCGATCCGGCCGGGTCTGAACGAAACTGCGTTGCGGCAATCTGGCGCCTGCGGGATCTTGCGTTGCAGGAAGGGTGCAAGCTCGCTTTCATTCAGGTTGGCCAGTCGCTGATGGCCGTCTATAACGATCTGGGACTGACGGTCTGTCCGGACAGGACGGCTGGGACGGTGTGCTGTTTTTCCGAGGATTATCGGATGCTGCGGGCTTTTCTGAAGGGTGAGGAACGTCTGGCACGCAAGCGCCAGCCACAGGCTGTGTCAGGTCTGACCGGTTCATGAGCCTGGCACCTGGGCTGGGGAATACGCTCAGCAGCTGGTTGATTGCCTTTCCGGCGCTCTTCTCAATCATCAATCCCCTCGGGGCGTCACTGATCTTCGCTCAGGCGACGGAAGGGCGCGATCGCCGCGAGGTTGTCGAACTGGCGCGTCAGGTGGCGCTGAATTCGCTGGGCATCATGCTGGTGTCCATCTGGTTCGGGAGCTGGATTCTCGGTTTCTTCGGAATTTCGATCAATGCGCTGCGGATTACGGGCGGTCTGGTTGTGGCGTCGCGTGCCTGGCTGATGCTGTTGCAGCCCGAAACGTCCGAGGCGCGTAAGGAAAAGCAGGCGCTGCAGGGTGGCCGGACGGTGACGACGCCGGATCTGCGGGAGACGGCGTTCTTTCCGCTGGCCATGCCGTTCACGGTGGGGCCTGGCAGCATTTCCGTAGCCATCGCGCTCAGTTCATCCACGCCGCCGAACATGCCCACTGCGGATTATTATGTCGGCGTATCGGCTGCCGCGACGACCATGGCGATCGTGGTGGCGGTCGTTTACGCCTATGCGGAGCGGGTTGTCGCGATGCTGGGGGTGACGGGAACGCGGATTGTCAGCCGGCTTGCGGCGCTGATCCTGCTGGCGATCGGGGTGCAGATCCTGGCGTCGGGCGTGGAAGGGTTCCTTGTCGAGGCGCTGAAACAGGCCAAGGCCGCCTGATCAGCGCTCCGCCAGTATCGCGTGAACGCGCTCGCGCAGGGCGGGAATGACTTCTTCCTGAAACCATGGCGCTTTTCTTTCCCAGACGCCGGTGCGCCATGAGGGATGGGGCAGGGGAAAATACTCGGGCAGATAGTCCCGGAAATTCCGGACGCGTTCCGTGACTGAACCGCGTCCCAGAACATGGTTCTGGGAATAGCTTCCGACGAGCAGCGTCAGGCGGATATCCGGCATGAGGGAAAGGACGCGACGGCGCCACAGCGGGGCACATTCCGGACGGGGCGGATTGTCGCCGCCTTTGGGCAGGTGTCCGGGATAGCACAGGCCCATCGGAAAAATGGCAATGTGGCGCGTGTCGTAAAAGATGTCTTCTGAAATGCCGAGCCAGTCGCGCAGGCGGTTGCCGGACGGATCGAAGAAGGATTTTCCGGCGATATGGGCCTTGGTGCCGGGGGCCTGGCTGGCGATCAGGATCCTTGATGTGGCTGAGGCATGGATCAGCGGTCTGGCGCCGAGTGGGAGATGGGCCTCGCAGACCCGGCAGGCCCGGACTTCCGTGAGGAGTGCCTTGAGGCGCTCCTCGGGTGACGGAACGGACAGGGTCATTCTTCCTCGGGGATCAGCGGCATTTCCGGCTTCCAGGCATATTCTTCGCGGGGAACGTAGACGTGTTCGCCCAGGCTCCGCAGGCTCTCGAAGAGTGTAACGTGCTCTACGGACATGGGTTTGCTGCGGAAGAGATTGTGCCGCTGGACCCATTTGATGGCGTCGGCCCGCTGGTTCGGGAAAAAATGCCCCAGGGTGACGGCGGGCTGGAAGCGGCGCTTGGCTGGTGGACAGCCAGCACGGCGAAGGGCGCTTTCGACCTGGGACTGCAATGCGTCCAGCTGGCGGGTGCGTTCGACCCCGATCAGGAGACTGTCCGCCGTGAGGCCTTCACGGATGTCGGCCTGCGCCAGAGAGAGTTCGAAAGGCTGCCAGGCGAGGCGGGAGAGGGCGAGGTCGATTTCCTCCAGCCGGTGCCGGTCCGTGATCTCTCCGATGAAGCGGAGGGTGATGTGATGGTTTTCGGCTGGAACCCATTGCACGCCGGGCATGGAACCGCGCATCAGCGCAAGCGTTTCCCGGACATCGGCAGGAAGGTCGAGTGCGACAAAAAGTCTCAAGAGGCGCGTTTCCCATGAAAAAGAAGTAAGGGGCGGCGGAGTATTCTTGACCCTTCCGGCAAAAACCCCACATTCAGTCCGAGTGTACGGACGGCCCTCCCGGGTTCGTCAAGCGCCCTTTTCAGAAGGGCATCTCATTGGAAAAGGTGTCATGGCTTTCAATACCAACTTCAGCAGAGCCGGTGTGCAGGCCGGAGCCGGTAGTCTCGATGCCGGGCTTCGTGCTTATATGTGCCGGGTCTTCAACTGGATGGCGCTTGGTCTGGTGATCACGGGACTGGTCGCCTATGGCGTGGCGCAGACATCCCTGCGCGCGCTCTTCTTCCATCTGGCAGAGATGCCGAACGGTGCCATCGTTCTGCGTCCGACCCTGCTGGGCGGGATCAGCATCTTTGCGCCGCTTGTGTTCGTCATGGTCCTGTCCTTCGGGGTCAACCGACTGTCCCGTCCGGCCGTGCAGGGGATCTTCCTGCTGTTCAGTGCGGCGATGGGGGCGAGTATGGCCAGCCTTTTGCTGAGCTATACCGGCGTTTCCGTGGCCCGGACCTTCTTCGTGACGGCCATTACATTCGCCGGAATGTCGCTGTGGGGATACACGACGGGCGCCAATCTCGCTCGACTCGGTTCCTTCCTGTTCATGGGGCTGATCGGGATCATCCTGGCGTCCGTGGTGAACATTTTCCTGCACAGTTCACCGCTTGCCATGCTTGTTTCTGTAATAGGTGTCGGCCTTTTCACCCTGCTGGCGGCCTATGACACGCAGCGTATCAAGATCACGTACCAGCAGTACATGGCTTATGCTGGTCCAGAAGATGTTGCGAAGCTGAGTGTCTATGATGCGCTGACGATGTATCTCAATTTCGTGAACCTGTTTCAGTTCCTGATCCAGTTCATGGGGGTTCGTTCAGGTAACAACGACTGAGATTACTCTCTTCGCGATATTGGAGATCCTGAGAGGGGCGGCAGTTGATGCCGCCCCTTTCTGCTTTTTGGACTAAAAAAGTCTTGAATTATTTCAGCGAATTCTAAACGAGTTTACATTAAAAATCTGTAATATTCAGGCTTAATGAAAGTCCTAATGAGATCAAATGTGGCGAAAAACAGCCATTTCACTCTGACGTCCATTTCGGGGGAGTGCTCACGAAATCCGTGATAAGCCTTGTCTTTGAGGCGATTCAGGCGGAAAAAACCTGAGGAACCGGGACAGCCGTGTCCCATGCTGAATGAATTTCAGGATCGGATCTTTGATCCGGTTCCTGACGTCAGGATACGAACGAGAAAGGTAGCAGACTATGGCAGCGTTCGGCGGCACTGATGCGGACCTTATCGTGTCAAACCGTTTCCCGGCGACTACTGCAAGCCGGAACGGATGATGAAAGCAGGACCGATGAAAAAACTCTGGCGATATCTCCCAGCGTTGCCGGCGCTGATGCTATCGGGTTGTACGGTTGATCTGCTTCAGCCGCGCGGCCCGGTCGCAGAAATGAACCGCGATGTCATGGTGGCGGAATTCGTCATCATGATGCTGGTCGTGGTTCCCACCTGCGCCGCGACGCTTTATTTTGCGTGGAAGTATCGTGCTTCCAACAAAGAGGCCGAATATCTCCCGACCTGGGATCATTCGACCGCAATTGAATATGTCATCTGGGGCGTTCCCGCCATCCTGATTGCCCTTCTGGGTGCTATCAGTTGGTGGAGCACGCATGCCTATGACCCGTACCGCCCGCTTCAGACGGCTGACAACGTCAAGCCCCTGAATGTCCAGGTGGTCTCTCTCGACTGGAAGTGGCTGTTTATTTATCCGGACCTGGGGATCGCGACGATCAACCAGCTGGATGTTCCCACGAACACGCCGCTGAACTTCCAGATCACTTCTGACACCGTCATGACGTCGTTCTTCATCCCGCGTCTGGGATCGATGATCTACTCCATGCCTGGTGAACAGACCCAGCTGCATCTGCTTGCAAGCGAGTCCGGGGATTACCTGGGTGAGGCTTCACAGTTCAGCGGCCGTGGTTTCTCGGATATGAAGTTCCGTACCCTCGCCATGGATCCGGCTCAGTTCAACGACTGGGTTGAGAAGGTGAAGAGCGGAAGTGAAAATCTCGACGACACCACATACCCGAAATATGCTGCACCGCAGGAAGCTGCACCGGTACAGTATTTCGCGCATGTCCAGCCGGATCTCTTCGACGGCATCGTTGCCAAGTATAACAACGGCATGATGGTGGACAAGAAGACGGGCAAGGTCATGCACATGCAGTCTGCTTCCAACGCTGCACCGTCCGACACTGGCATGAAGGAATAACCGACAGATGCTCGGAAAACTCTCCTTATCAGCCATACCGTTGGATGTGCCGATTCTTGTCGGTACATTCCTCGGTGTTGCTGTCATCGGTCTCGCCGTACTGGGTGCTGTCACCTATTATGGCAAATGGGGCTATCTCTGGCGTGACTGGCTGACGACTGTCGACCACAAGCGTCTTGCCGTAATGTACATCATTCTGGCGATCGTCATGCTGTTCCGCGGTTTTGCGGACGCCATCATGATGCGTACCCAGCTCGCGCTGGCTTACAAGGGTAATCCCGGTTACCTGCCGCCGCATCACTACGACCAGATCTTCTCCGCTCACGGCACCATCATGATCTTCTTCATGGCAATGGCGTTCATGACGGGCCTGATGAACCTGGTTGTTCCCCTTCAGATCGGTGCCCGCGACGTTGCGTTTCCGTTCCTGAACTCGCTCAGCTTCTATATGACGCTGGTCGGTGCCCTGCTGATCAACATCTCGCTGTTCATCGGTGAGTTTGCCCAGTGCGGCTGGCTGGTTTACCCGCCTCTGTCCGAAATGCAGTTCAGCCCGGGTGTCGGCGTTGACTACTATATCTGGGCCGTTCAGATCTCCGGTGTCGGTACGCTGCTGACGGGCGTGAACTTCTTCACGACCATCGTCAAGATGCGTGCGCCTGGCATGGGCTGGATGCAGATGCCAGTCTTCACCTGGACCGCGTTCTGCACGACCGTTCTGATCATGGTGTCCTTCCCGGTTCTGACGGTGACGCTGGCTCTGCTCAGCCTCGACCGTTACCTCGGCATGCACTTCTTCACGAACGATGCCGGCGGCAACGTCATGCTTTACCTCAGCATGATCTGGACCTGGGGCCATCCGGAAGTTTACATCCTCGTCATCCCGGCGTTCGGTGTTTTCTCCGAGGTTACTGCAACGTTCTCCCAGAAGCCGCTCTTCGGCTACAAGACGATGGTGTACGCCACGTGCTCCATCATGGTGCTCTCCTTCGTCGTGTGGGTGCATCACTTCTTCACCATGGGTGCCGGTGCCAACGTCAATACCTTCTTCGGTATCATGACGATGATCATCGCCGTCCCGACGGGTGTGAAGATCTTCAACTGGCTGTTCACGATGTATAAGGGCCGCGTGGAATTCACGGCTCCGATGCACTGGACGCTCGGCTTCATGATCACCTTCTCCATTGGTGGTATGACCGGTGTCATGATGGCCATGCCGGCCGCTGACTGGATCCTGCACAACTCCCTGTTCCTGATTGCCCACTTCCACAACGTCATCATCGGCGGTGTGTACTTCGGCTACATCGCGGGCATGGGTTTCTGGTTCCCGAAGGCTTTCGGCTTCAAGCTGAACGAAGCCTGGGGCAAGCGCGCTTTCTGGTGCTGGTTCGTCGGTTTCTACCTGGCCTTCATTCCGCTTTATGTCCTCGGCCTCGAAGGCATGACGCGTCGTATGAACCACTATGACAACCCCGACTGGTATCCGTGGATGCTCGTTGCTGAAGTTGGTGCAATCGTTATCGCTCTCGGTATCGTCTGCCAGCTCACGCAGCTCTACGTTTCCATCCGTGACCGTAACCTGCCCGAGAACCTTGATCTGACGGGTGATCCGTGGAACGGCCGTACGCTGGAGTGGTCCATTTCCTCTCCTCCGCCGGCTTATAACTTCGCGGTCATTCCTGACATTCATGGTCTCGACACGTTCCACACCGAGAAGCAGCTGGGTCTGAAGGCTCACGGCAAGCCGCTGGCTCCGATCCACATGCCGAAGAACACATCCGCTGGTGTCTTCATCGGTCTGTTCAGCTTCATCCTCGGTTTCGCTTCGATCTGGTACATCTGGTGGCTCGCTGCCATCGGCCTGATCGGTATCGTTGCAACCATGATCCTGCGCAGCGCAGACCGCGACGTCGACTACTACGTCCCGGTGAGCGAAATCGAGCACAACGAGGAAGTCTATTCTCGTCGTATCGCTGCTGCCCAGGCAGCAGAGTAAGAGGGGCGCATAAGACTTATGGCTCACGAAGCAACAATGTCGCCTCTGGCACACGCTGACGACCACCACGGGGAGCACCACGAGACCCCCAACGTGTTCGGCTTCTGGCTCTACCTGATGACGGACTGCATCCTGTTCGGGTCGATCTTCGCTGCCTTCGCGGTCCTCCGGAACCAGTATGCCGGAGGCCCGTCGGGCAAGGAACTTTTCGACCTGACGAATGTGGGGATCGAGACGGCTATCCTGCTGTTCTCGTCCATCACGTACGGCTTCGCCTCGCTGAATGCGCTGGCGAAGAACAAGACGATGGTCCTTCTGTGGCTGGCCGTTACGTTCGTGCTGGGTGTTTCCTTCGTCGGTCTGGAACTGAACGAGTTCAGCTCCATGATCGCAGAAGGCAATGGTCCTGATCGTTCCGCATTCCTCTCGGCGTTCTTCACGCTGGTTGGAACGCACGGTCTGCATGTGACCTGCGGCCTGATCTGGATGGTCGTTCTGATGGTGCAGATGATGGGTCCGCAGGACCTGTCCGAGCGTATGATGAACAAGCTGGCCTGCCTCAGCCTGTTCTGGCACTTTCTTGACATCGTCTGGATCTGTGTCTTCTCGTTCGTCTATCTCGCAGGAGTGATGTAATGGCTCAGGCACATGCAGCCCACGATGGTAGCCACGGCTCCTATTCGTCCTATCTGATCGGCTTTGTTCTGGCCGTGATCCTGACAGTGGCATCCTTTGCCGCTGTCATGACCCACGCCCTGTCTCCGGGGATGGCGCTTGCAGCACTGACGGTTCTTGCCGTCGTGCAGATCGTCGTCCACCTGGTGTTCTTCCTCCACCTGAACACCAGCAGCGAGCAGAGCTGGAACCTGATGTGCTTCATCTTTGCTGCGGCATCGGTGATTGTCATCATCGGCGGTACGATCTTCATCATGCATGACACTGCGATCAACATGATGTCCCGCTAAGGTTTCTTTCGAAACCTGAGGGAAGGGCTGGCGGGAGAAATCCTGTCAGCCCTTTTTTTATGCCCGGCTTCCTTCGTGCTTCAGTCCGGTAAAGGCGCTGAGCCGGCAGACGGGCATAAAAAAAACCCGGTCTCCTGGGAGACCGGGTGAAAGATGCCGCCAAAGAAAAGCAGGATCAGTCCTTGTGGGGCGCCTCGGACAGCATGGCGGCCTTGCCGGGCTTGTCTTTCCATTCTTCGGCGTCCGGCATGGCGTCGATCTTGCGGGTCATGTTCGGCCACTGCGTCGAATATTTCGCATTGATCTCGATCCACGGCGCGGCACGGTTGTCGCTGTCGGGGAAGATGGCCTCTGCCGGGCATTCCGGCTCACACACGCCACAATCGATGCATTCGTCAGGATTGATGACAAGGAAATTCTCACCTGCGTAGAAGCAGTCTACGGGGCAGACTTCCACGCAATCCGTGAACTTGCAGCGAATGCAGTTTTCGGTGACCACATAGGTCATTGACGTCTCCGATCGTCTTGCTGGTCCGGCATCCGGCCGGTTTCATCCGAGCGGGATGATATGCGAAGGTTTGGCCTCAGACGCAAGCATCGTCAGCCGTCTTCTGTGATGGCTTCATAAAGAAGTGCGGCTTCTTTTGCCGGACCGCGGCGTTCACCAAGATCCAAGACGCGCCACACGCGCACTTCTCCGCCAGAAACCGCCGGAAAAGTCAATATGTCGCCAATGTGAAGTTTGGCATGGGGTTTGTTCGTGGGCTGGCGGTTGATGCGGATGCGGCCCTTGCTGACGATGGCCGCACAGAGCGGGCGCGTCTTGGCGACGCGGGCGTAATACAGCCACTGGTCCAGCCGCTGGTAGTCTTCGCTCATGGACGGATTTTTTCCCTGAGTGCTGCGAGCGCTGCGAAGGGGCTGTCGGTTCGGGGAGGGGCCGGACGTCTGGGCGGCGTGTGGTGCGGTGCGGATCTGCGCCGACGTGATGCCCGGGTCTTGCGGTCGTTCAGGATCATGAGCGGACGGGGCGGCCCTGCATGGGCGGATGAGGGGGCTTCGGCCGGCTGGTGTGCGATGCCGAGCCCTTTGAGGATGGAGGGGAGCATGTCGGCTTTCACGCCCAGTCTGGATGCCAGGCTGAGCGGGGCGGCGTGGTCGTGGCGGACGGCGAGCTGGTGCATTTCCGCGATACAGCGCTCCGCGATATCGAGGCGCAGGCCGGTGTCGCCTGCCCGGATCCAGCCGAATTGCCCCTGGATCTCGCTCCAGGGCAGTGAGACGCGGCCGGGCGCGGTTGGGCGGATCGGGGTCTTGTTGTGCAGGGCATGGAGAAGACCCAGAAGCGCGAGCGGGCGGGTCCGGAAGAGGGCGGGGCAGTAGATCGAGAAACGTCCGACCTCGACGCCTCCCTTGCGCAGTCTGTTTTTCAGAGCCGGGGAAAGCGTGTGATCTTCGGGCAGGGTTTCGGTGATGCCACCGTCTTCCATGAGGCGGTGCAGGATCGCGCGGAGCTGGGGTTCGCGTTCGGCGAGGGTCTGACTGCGGTAGAGAGGCTTGAGATCCCGCTGGATGAGCTGTGCCACAAAGTCCAGCAGCCGCGTTTCGACATGGGTTTTCTGGACGGTGTCGGTGAACTCGGCCGGGAAAAGCTGGAGGGCGGGGCGGAGCAGGGAGGGGCCTGCGGCGAGGCGGCCGAGGCGCGTGTCTTCCCAGAAGAGTTCGCCGTTTGTGGTGTCCAGTCTGAGGGATGTGTCGGGTGCGTCCTGAAGCATGCGGATGCGGCGGGGGATTTCGTGCAGCAGGGCCTTGCGGCCGGCGCGCAGGATGATCTGGCGGTCGGGGCCTGCGGCGACATCCGTTTCCAGTGTGAAGCCACGGATGCGGCCGATGCTGTGGCCTTCGACGAGGACTTCTCCGTCCGGTTTGACGGCGGAAAGCAGGGTGCGGTCGCTGTCACTGTCGAGGCGGCGCAGGAGCGTTGTGGCGCGGCGATCCACGAAGCGGGCGGTGAGACGTTCGTGCAGGGCGTCGGAGAGCAGGTCCTCGACTTCGCGGGCGCGTTCCTGCCACATCGCGGAGTGGCGGCTCCATTCGGTACGAGCGGCGACGTAGGAGCAGACGCGCACGCCGGTGAGGCGGTGCATCAGTGTGTCGATATCGCCTTCGGTTTTGGCTAGGCCACGGATATGGCCTTCCATCCAGTTGGCGGGGACGGAGCCTTCCTTGACCAGATGGGTGTAGAGGCGCGCGCAGAGGCGGGTGTGGCTGTCGTCGCCGAGCTTGCGGAAATCGGGGATCTGGCAGACGTCCCAGAGCAAAGCGGTGGCGCGTTTGCCCCGGGCGCTCTCGCGGATGTCCGGGTCAAGCATCAGGGATTCGAGCGTGGTGACGTCCGAGGCGACGCGGCCTGCGGTCAGGCCACGCAGCGGTGGCGGCCGCGTCAGGCTTTTGAGCAAGTTCGCGGGGTTGGTGAAGTCCAGCTCGTGGTTGCGCCAGTAGAGGCGCTGGATCGGGTCGAAGCGGTGCTGTTCGACGGCCTCGACGAGGGCGCTGGACATGGGCGGGCAGTCGGCCGTGGTGCCGAAGGTGCCGTCTTTCATGCCGCGCCCGGCGCGTCCGGCGATCTGGGCGATTTCCTGCGGGAACAGGGGGCGGGGGACCGTGCCGTCGAACTTGCTGAGCTGGGCCAGGGCGACGTGATCGACGTCCATGTTCAGGCCCATGCCGATGGCGTCTGTTGCGACGAGATAATCAACTTCGCGGTTCTGGTAGAGCTCGACCTGGGCGTTGCGGGTGCGGGGGCTGAGCTGGCCCATGATGACCGCACAGCCGCCACGACGCCTGCGGATGACTTCAGCCAGCGCATACACCTCACTCATGGAGAAGGCGACGATGGCCGAGCGTGGCGGCAGACGGGAGAGTTTGGTGTGTCCCGTGCTGCTCAGGCTGGAGAGGCGGGTACGGATGTCGATCTCGATGCCCGGGACGAGCTTCTGGAGCAGCGGGCGGATGGTTTCGGCGCCGAGGAAGAGTGTCTCGACGGTACCGCGCGCGTGAAGCAGGCGGTCCGTGAAGATGTGGCCACGGTCGGGGTCAGAGGCGAGCTGGATTTCGTCAATGGCGACGAACTCGGCCTTGCGGTCCAGCGGCATGGCTTCGACGGTGCAGGAAAACCAGCGGGCTCCGGGAGGCACGATTTTTTCCTCGCCCGTGATGAGGGCGACGCTACGCTCGCCCTTGATTTTGACGAGACGCTCGTAGTTTTCCCGAGCCAGCAGGCGCAACGGAAAACCGATGATGCCGGATGCATGGGCCATCATGCGCGTTAAGGCATAATGGGTCTTGCCGGTATTGGTGGGGCCAAGGGCAGCACGGATGCTGGCTGGCATGGTATGATGACCGGACGAGGTTCCGTGGAATGCACCCTTCATGTCTGAATGGTCGGGTGCCTGCGGGGCAAAAGCAAGCATCTGAAGCCCTCCCGGCGGATCTTTCTCGGGTGGGGCAGGTATTTGAGGAAGAAAGTCTTATGAATCCGCATCCCCAGCTTCCCTTCGTAACCTCTGCGGACGCGGCTTCGGCCCGTCTGGTTCATCTGGTGTCCTGTGAGGACAGTGCGACCGTCTCGCGCCTTCTGGGGGAGCATGCGGCGTTTCTTCAGGGACAGGGATTTTCCGCAAAGGACGGGGCTTTCACGCTGCTGCCGGGTGACGGGGGCGTCGGGGCGGCGATTCTGTGTGTGGCGTCCGCACGGGCCAATGATCCGGTGGCTTTCGGCAAGCTGGGGACGGCTCTGCCGGACGGGGACTGGACGGCGGTGCTCCACGGGCTTGATGAGGGGGCGCTGGAGAGCGCGCTGCTCGGGTTCTGCATGGGGGCGTATCGTTTCAGTCTCGGGGAAGACAAACCTGTCACGACGCGGATGGTCGTGCCGGATGAGGCAAAGCGGCTCGTCGCGCTGTCGAAGGTGCTGTGGTTCGGGCGGGATCTGATCAATATGCCCGCCAATCTGCTGGGGCCGCGGGAACTGGCGGATATGGCCGGTGCGGCTCTGGTGCATCGTGGGGCGAGCGTCAGTCTTGTGGACGGGGATGATCTGCGGAGTGCGTATCCGTGCCTGGCGGAAGTGGGCGAGGGGTCGGAGCGCAAGCCGGTCGTGGTCGTGGCGCGGTGGAAGGCCCGTGAGGGTGCGCCGCGGATTTCGCTGATCGGCAAGGGCGTGTGTTTCGATACGGGCGGGTACGATCTCAAGGGCGCGGCGGGCATGTTGCGCATGAAGAAGGACATGGGTGGGGCAGCGCTGATGCTGGCCGTCATGTGTGCTGCGATCGACCTGGGGCTGGATGTGGATCTGGAGCTGCGTCTGGGCTGTGTCGAGAACAGTGTCTCGGGTCATGCCATGCGGCCGGGGGATGTGCTGCGGACGCGCAGTGGCAAGACGGTTGAAATTGGCAATACGGATGCGGAAGGGCGTCTGGTGTTGTGTGATCTCATAACGGAGGCCTCTGAAAGCCGTCCGGATGCCATTCTGGATGCTGCAACCCTGACGGGTGCTGCGCGTGTTGCACTCGGTCCGGATGTGCCCGCGCTGTTCAGTAATGACGATGAACTGGCATCACTCATTCTCGAATCGGGAAAAACGACCGCCGATGTGATGTGGAGAATGCCGCTCTGGCATGGCTATGATGCATGGCTGGATAGTAAAGTGGCTGATTTCGGAAATGTGACCTCAAAGCCGATGGCGGGGGCGATTACGGCCGCGCTCTATCTTCAGAAATTCGTTCCGGACGGCCAGAAATGGGCGCATATCGACACTTATGCGTGGAATGACGGCGCCCGGCCGGGCCGTCCCGAGGGCGGAGAAGTGCTTGGTCTTCGGGCAATTCTGGAGAGTTTGTCACGAATTCATAATAATTCCTGAGCTTCCATAAAGCGTTTCACTCGGCGAACAGTGTGGCCGAGCGACGGAGTGTTGAAAGATTAGGGTGTCAAACGCGCTTCAATCAGGCATACGCCCTTTTATCGTTTCGATGCAGAGTCATCGTCCACTGGATTGTTTTGGAACCCGTATGCTTGCGTATGCGTTTCGAATCACCACTTGAATGCCACTACGGTCTCTCCGGACATGGAGAGGCAGAGACAATTTCACGTCGACCCTCATCCCGTCGGCTCCTGTTATGGGATCGGACAACAGATGAGGGAGGGACTGCTTAGGAGAGAGATCATGCCCCAGGCTACCAATGATCAGATGCTCAACCTTCTGTGCGATACCATCGTTTCCATGGTCCGCCGTGACGGGCCCGACCTTTCGGCCCGTCAGCTCGCCGTCTTCCTGACCTGCTATCTGCGGGACGGGGCTCACACGGTTCGTGGTCTGGCACTGGAACTCAAGGTGTCCAAGCCGGCCATCACCCGCGCGCTCGACCGTCTGGGCGAGCTGGATCTGGCACGCCGCAAGGTCGATCCGCTGGACCGTCGCTCCGTGCTGGTACAGCGCACGCTGAAGGGCTCCACCTTCCTGCGTGAAATGCGCTCCGTCATGGCGGAAGCTTCCGGCACGCGCTCCACGCGCACGGAACGCGCTTCGGCTTCTGTCGAGCGTCTGAGCAGTCGTCGCGCCGGCTGATTTAAGCCGCTGGGTTACCAGCGGTCCTGCACGCGGGTTCTGGCCCGCGTGCAGACATATCCTGTCCAGGCAAGCTGTGGCAGGACGATCATCAGAACCATCGTGATGATCTGACCTGTGGCGAAAGCCGCAGCGCCCCAGAGGGCAAATCCCCAATAGAGACATGTGACGAGCGGGACGGGCAGTCCTGAGCGGACGGCCAGTTGATAGAGATGGCCGCGATGGGCCTGTGCGAGCCTGTCACCGGCACGTGCCCGGCGTACGAGCGTGAAGGTCACATCCCACAATACGCCTGAGAGCAGGGCGATGACGAGCACGGCGCTGCCTGTGCCGAAACCGGTCATGCCGCCCCAGGCGATGGCGAGGCCAATTGGCTGGCTGCCGACATCGCCCATGAAAATCCGCGCTTTCGGGAAATTATAGGGCAGGAAGCTCAGGAGGCAGACGGCGAGCAGGACGAAGGCGACGGGCATGAGGCCCGTGCTGGCGAGGACCAGAGTGGAAATGGCCATGACTCCCGAGGCCAGTCCATTGATGCCATCGATGAAATTGAGGGCGTTCGTGATGAAGACGGCAGCCAGCACGAAGGGGATCAGTTCGGGCAGGGTTGCACCTGTTCCGATGGCTGCGGCGATTGCCGCCACGAACTGGGCCATGAGCTTGTAGCGCGCGGGAAAAGGGCGGACGTCATCGAGCCATGAGACGGTGCCGAGCAGGATCATGCCGACCAGAAGCCCCGTGATGGCAGGGACGATGCGCATTGACGCGTGGGCCTCGTACAGGGCGGGGGGCAGGCACAGGATGAAGGCGCCGACGATGCCGATCCCGCCGCCTTTGGGCGTCGGGCGCGTATGGGAACTGCGGGCGACGGGATGGTCCAGAACGCCCGCGCGGATCATGAGCAGGATCAGGAGATTGCACAGGACAACGGCGGCGATGCAGGCGAGCGTGACGCCGCTGGTCAGGTTCTGGAAAGAAAAGGGCATGGGACGACTTTATGGGAGGGAGGCTTTTGGCGCTATAAGGGGCGCGTGACATCCGTTCATCCTACAGGGCCCACATCCCAGGCCTCAATGCCCCCTTCAGGTCCGGCCCCGCGCTCTTCGATGCCGGCGCGGCGCATCGCTCTCAATGTGGTGCTGGATGGAGTCGTGTCCGCGGCTGCGGCGCCGGTGGCGCGCTGGCTGGCTGATCCGGCAGGGGGGTGGCTTCATCCGCTGTGGTTCATTGCCGGAGGTGGGATTACGCTGCTGGTGGGGGGGCTGCCGTTCCGTATTCCGCAGCAGTACTGGCGGTTTTCGGGTGTGGCGGACCTGTTCAATATCGCCTGTGCGTCGGTTCTGAGCGCGCTGCTGTTTGCGGAACTGCTGCATGTGGCGGGCTATCCGCTGCCGACGCCGACTTTCCCAATCATTCATGCGCTGGTCCTGCTCGTCTTTCTGGGCGCCATCCGGATGATGTGGCGTCTGGCGGCGCGGCGCAGAAGTCTGGCGCTGGATGGCGAGCGCATTCTGCTGCTTGGAGCGGATCATGAAGCCGATCTGTTCATTCGGGCGATGGAGCGGGACAGCGGGAATAACCGTCGTGTAGTGGGGCTGCTGACCGGTGGAGCGCAGCAGGCCGGACGGCGGATTCATGACTGCCCGATCCTGGGGACGATCAGTGAGACGCCTGCCATTCTGGAGCGGCTTTTCGCAGCGGGGAAACTGCCGGATGCGCTCGTCATCACAGCGGGGGAGATCAAGGGCCGGGAGCTGGCCCAGATCCTTGAAGCCGCGCGGGCCTATGATATCGACGTGCAGCGCACACCATCGCTCACGGCGTTGCAGCCGGCGGACCGGGTGGAGCTTCGGCCCATTGCGATCGAGGATCTGCTGAACCGGCCGCCCGTAGCACTCGATTCGCAGGGGATGGCGCGGCTGATCTGCGGGCGAGTCATTGCCGTGACGGGGGCCGGGGGAAGCATTGGCTCCGAACTGGCGCGGCAGATTGCATCCTTTCATCCGGCCATGCTGCTGCTGATCGAGAGCAGCGAATATGCGTTGTGGCAGATCAATCTGGATATTTCCGAGCGTTTTGCAGACGTGAAGCGCCAGCAGATCATCGCGGATGTGCGCGACCGGCGACGTATTGCTGAAGTGTTCGGGATGTACCGGCCGCATCTCGTTTTTCATGCAGCCGCGCTCAAGCATGTCCCGATCGTGGAGGATAATCCGGTCGAAGGTGTGCTGACGAATGTGATTGGCACGCGGATCGTCGCGGATGAGGCCGAGCGGGCCGGAGCGCAGGCGATGGTGATGATTTCCACGGACAAGGCGGTCAATCCGTCCAGTCTGATGGGGGCCAGCAAGCGCTGTGCCGAAGTGTACGGGCAGGCGCTCGACATGCGGGCGCGGGCCGGGCAGGGCGGCATGCGCTGCGTGACCGTGCGGTTTGGCAATGTGCTGGGCTCCACGGGATCGGTCGTGCCGCTGTTCCGGCGGCAGCTTGAGCATGGTGGGCCGCTGACGGTCACGCATCCGGACATGACGCGCTATTTCATGACGGTGCCCGAAGCCGTGGGGCTGGTGTTGCAGGCAGCCGTGCGGGGAACGCATGAGCGGGCGCAGAACGATGCGACGGACCAGCGGCTCAGGCAGGGCGGCATTTTTGTGCTCGATATGGGCGATCCGGTGCGGATCATGGATCTGGCGTTCCAGATGATCCGTCTGGCCGGGCTGCGGCCGGAGACCGATATCGAGATCCGCTTTACCGGGCTGCGGCCAGGTGAAAAGCTGTTCGAAGAGCTGTTTCACGGCCGTGAGGCACCTGTCCCGACCGATGCGCCGGGCCTGCGGATGGCGTCTCCGCGCACTGTCGATTTCAAAGTGGCGCGTGCTGCGATGGATGAGCTGGAGGCGGCCTGTCACGCGAGTGATCTGGGCGCTATCATGAGCATCCTGTACAGGCTGGTGCCCGAATTCCTTCATAACCGCGACGGCGGAATGCCGGTTGCGATGTCCCATCCCGATCCGGAGATGATAGCGCCATGACAAGGCAGATTGCTTTTCTCGACCTTCCCGCCCAGCAGGCGCGGCTGAAGGGCAGCATCCAGAAACGTGTGGACGCCGTCATGGCGCATTGCCGTTTCGTGCTTGGTCCCGAAGTGCAGGAACTGGAGCAGCGTCTGGCGGAGTTCGGCGGTGCGAAACATGCAATCGGCGTGTCGTCCGGGACGGATGCGCTGCTGATGGTGCTGATGGGCGAGGAGATCGGGCCAGGAGATGCGGTTTTTCTGCCGGCCTTTACCTATACGGCGACGGCGGAAGTCGTGCTGCTTCTGGGCGGCACGCCGGTTTTCGTGGATGTGGATCCGCAGACCTTCCAGATCAGTCTTGAGTCACTGAAAGAGCGGCTTGAGGCCGTGCGTCAGGCCGGAGAGCTGGAGCCTCGGGTCGTGATCGGCGTGGACCTGTTTGGTCAGCCCGCGCCCTGGGACGAGCTGAAGGCCTGGACGGCGCAGGAAGGTCTGACGCTGGTGGCCGATTGTGCGCAGTCCTTTGGGGCGACGTATCATGGCCGCCGTCTGGGGCATGAGGCGAAGGCGACGACGCTGTCCTTCTTCCCGTCCAAGCCGCTGGGCGGTTATGGGGATGGGGGGACGATCCTGACGGATGATGACGATCTGGCGGCGCTGTATCATTCGCTGCGCACGCATGGGGAAGGGCGCACGCGCTATGAGGTCGAGCGGATCGGGATCAACGGGCGTCTGGATACGCTTCAGGCCGCTGTGCTTCTGGCAAAGCTCGACGTGTTCGATGCTGAGCTGAAGCGCCGGGATGCGATTGCTTCGGCCTATGATGCCGCCATGCCGGAAGGCATCGTTCCGCCAGTGCGCGTTGCCGACAGCGAGAGTGCCTGGGCGATCTATACGATCCTGTTGCCGGATGCGGGCAAGCGGGATTCGCTTCAGGCGTTCCTGAAGGAGGCCGGTATTCCGACGGCCATTTATTATCCGAAGCCGCTGCATTGGCAGCCGGCCTATGCGCCGCATCACGATGGCGTTGCGCTGCCAGTGGCCGAAGGGCTTGGCGCGCGGGTTCTGGCCCTTCCCATTCATCCCGAACTGACGGACGATGACGTCAGCTACATCATTGCAGCCCTTAACCGCTGGGCAGGAGAACAGGCGTGAGACGTGAACAGAAACTTCTGCTGGTTTTTGCGGCCCTTGTTCTCATCCCGGTGGGCATCATCTGGTTCGTGACCTGGCCGCTGCTGCATGCCTGGAAATTTCCGGAAGTGACGGCGGGGCAGTTGAGCGCGCCCATCAGTCGTGAACTCACGGCGGATGAGGTTCAGAAGGTCAATCTGTGGCTGCAGTCGCATGAGACGGCGTGGGGACCGTCGGGTGAGCGTCCGCCTGCACCGGGTCAGGTCATTCTGGAAATGACGACGGCGCAGGGGCAGCCGGTCATCGTGTCCATCTGGAAGCACAAGAAGCAGGACGACATTATCGGCGTTCAGCTTGAAAAGAACGGTCCGTACCGGATGAATGCCTTTCCGGATGCGCAGGTCATGGCGCTTCAGCCTGATGGCGCGCGGCCGTAATAATGAAGTCCTGAACGCCCGGGCTGAAGGGTCGCTTCCGCTCGGGTGTTTCCCAGTTGGTACGCTCCAGATACTTCCGGTTTGCCTTGCGCCACAGTGCAGGGTCGGTTGCCTTCTGAAGAGGTAGCTGAAGGGTTTCCCGGGCCACCAGCACTCTGACCGATAATGCCATTAAGGTCAGTGCGACGTGTTTCAAGGACAGAGAGCTGGGCCTGCCAGAAGTCGTTTTGCGTTGAGCGGCCCGTGCCGAAAGGGAAGCGATCTCCCTCAGGGTGTAGCTGGCTCTTTTCAGGAGCAGGATATGGGTCAGAGTCCTGACATCGATGGTCCTATAGATGCGACGGCCATTTTCCGCTCGACATGGGTGGAGCAGGTCGGTTGCCTCGAAAAGTGCCGGAGGGCGCGTGGTGTTGCGCCGGTTTGGCCACCAGTTTGCCGATTGTCAGGGTTCGTGGGTTTATCATTATGCTCCTGACGCGTCATCAAGGGTGATGACCGTACGTCAGGAGCAAGCAGAAAATCATTACTGCTGTTTTTCTTCCTGTTCCGTGACTTCGCCGACGGCGCGGCGGGTCTGGTTTTCGTCTTCCAGCGGCGCGGTAGCCTTGTCGCCCATGGCCAGCAGTGCGGCCGTGATGGGGGAGGCCAGGATCAGGCCGGGCGCGCCGAGGATGGAGCCGAAGACCGTCTGCGAGAGGATGGCGAGGGCGGGGGGCATGTGAACTGCGCGGCGCTGGATCAGCGGGGCGAGGACGTTGCCTTCGAAGAACTGGATCACGCAGTACAGGATGCCGACGAACAGGGCTTCGTGGGTGCCGAGGGACAGGCCCAGCAGGACGGCGGGGACTGCGCCGAGAATGGCGCCGATATAGGGAATGAAGTTGCACAGGCCTGCCACGACGCCGAGCGCCAGGGCAAGCGGGATCCCGATCAGCGAAAGACCGATCCCCGACAGCATCCCGACCACCAGCATGTCCAGCGCCTGTCCGGCGGTCCAGGCCCAGAGGGTGGAGCCGGCGGTGAGCATCAGTTCCCGGGCGGCGGGACGGTGCTGCGTGGGGACGAGGCGCAGCATGCCGTCGATATAGACGGCCGGGCTCAGGGCGAAATACAGCCCGGCGATCAGGACTACCAGAAGGGTCCCGAGGATGCCGAACACAGAGCTGAGCAGTCCCGTGACCGAGCCTGCGAGGCCTGAGCCCAGCGAGCCGAGGCTCGCGGTGCCTGCGGCGTTGCCGCCCAGCGATGATGGCAGGTGATCGAGGACCATCTGGCCGAGCGTTGAACCGGAGAGATGGGTGCGCAGTTCGCCGGACTGGGTGATGAGGGCCTGTTTGAGGCGGATGAACTGGTCGCTGATGGCCGGGCCGCTGTACCAGCCCAGACCGAACAGGGCCACGAGGATTACGACAGTGACCAGGGCGACCGCTCCCTGATACGGGATGACGGAAACGTGACGCCGGAGCATCCGCGCAAGCCCATGCAGGACGATCGCCACGAGGGCTGAGGCGAAGATTACGGCCAGGACGTCGCCGATCAGCCAGATCGCCAGCAGGCCCAGTGTGAGGGTCAGCGCGATGCGCAGCAGACCGGCGATTCTGGACAGTTCCCGCGCACGAGGTTCCGTCTCGCTGCGTTCTGCCGGATCGGAAAAAGAGATGGGCATGGGGAAGGTCTGTCCTTGGTCAGTCGTTGCCGACTGGCTTATGGGCAGAGGGAAGGGGGGTCAATGGTCCCCCTTCTTTTGCCGGCAGGCCCGCATGCGCGCCGCCGACATTGCCGGACCCGGACGGAATGTCCGGAGCCCGGACTGCTCTTCAGGCGCGACGGGCGACCGGAGCAGTGGTGTCTTCGACGGTGTAGGGGCCTGCTGCCATGATCTGCAGGGTCAGGACCGCCGCTGTCATGGTGTCGAGGCTGAGCGTGGCGTTACCGGCCGTCCAGCGCAGGGGGGCTGCTTCAAGGCCATGCCAGCCCTCGGCATCCGTCGTGAGATGCGTTGTGACCTGGCGGGTGGAGGCGCTTTCGAACAGCGTCACGTCGCCGACCAGAACGCCGAGATCGCGGCGATCATCGAGGAACGGTCCGACCATGTCACAGGGACGGCTGGTGCGGGACAGGATGCGGACATCGCTGACACCGTCCGGCAGGCTGAAGACGGCACGGTCATTGGCGATCCGGCTCGGGGCGAGCAGCGTTCCGCAGGGAAGCTGCAGGCGCAGTTCGGCATCCGTGGTCGTCGCTGCGGGAGTGGCGGTCACGTTGCTGCGGGCTGCGATTGCCGTCCAGACCGGCTCGACACGGGCGCGATCGGTCACCAGTTCGGCAGCGGCATCATGTTCCCAGCTTGCGGGGGCGCCACCGAAGGCGACGACGCGGCCGGTCTGCGTGAAGCTGCGGCGGTTGCCGGTGTCGAGATACGATTCCGTTGCCAGGCCGTTGGCGAGGATGACGGAATGGCCGTCAGTCTCGACATGCAGGTAGTCGTAGGACGTGATGGCGTAATCCCAGACGATGGAAGCACCGTTGACCAGCATGCGGGCCGGGATGAAGCCGCCATCGAGGAACAGGCAGTGCTCGCCGGTGACCAGAAGGTCGGTATGCGGAACGCCATCGGCGATCGCATTGGCGCGGATGCGCACCGGATAGCCGGCCTGGTCGTCGGGGAGACCGGCGCGGACGCGGGCATGGGCGCGGCCGACCCAGGTCAGGGTGCGGGTCTCGCCGTTCGGGGTGACGACGCTGTCGCCGATCTCGAAGCTCTCGACAGCGCGCTCGCCGTTGGGTGTGGCGATCAGGGTGCCCGGCAGGAAGCAGACTTCCTGAAGATGGATGAGCGTGCTGCCGTCGCTGTCGCGCGACAGGGTCACGGTCTGTCCTGCGTAGCCGCTGTAATTGTCCGCCAGCTTGAAGGAAATCTTCCCGTGATCGCTGGTGATGACCAGATAGTCGTTGCTGATCGTGGCCGTCGTGCTGCTGCTGTAGCGCAGGAAGTTCAGGTCGAGTGTGCTGCCCGTATAGAGCTTCGTGTTCTGGACGACGGCTCCCAAATTCACGACCAGCGTACCGCCGTTCAGGACAGAAGCGTTGCTGACGGTGCCCCAGCCTGAGACGGCCAGCGTGCCGCCGGCGCCGATGGTCGTGCCGTTTGCCTGTCCTGTCAGCACGTATTGTGTGCTGCCGTTGCCGACTGTCGTGTTGGTGGCGGTGCCGCCGAACACGACCTGATCGCCACCGTTGAGGACGGTCTGCGTCGTGCTGCCGTTGGTGTAGACGGCTTCAATACCGCCGCTTCCGACCGTCGTGTGGGAGGACGTGCCGCCCGAAATGATGGCCTGGAGGCCGTCACGGCCGATCGTGGCGTAGCTGGATGACCCGCCATATCCGACGACGACCGTGCCACCATTCACGATGGATGTCTTCGTGATGGAATCACCATCAAGGACATACAGGACCCGGCCATAGCCGCTGACGGTCAGGCCGGAAGCAGACTGGGCGTGGTGCGGGCTGTAGGAACAGCCGTTCGCGTCGTAGGAGGGAGCATGGAAGGGACGGCCATAGTAGCAGTCGGATGGAGCGCGATATTCGCAGGTCATGTGTTGGGCTCCTGTATAACGGCAGGTTTTTAGAGCTGGAGGTTCCTTCCCTTCCGAGACCCGAACGTCGGACTGGAAAAAGCACCTGAGTGTAGTGACAGGTCAGGAACACCCTGCCGCTGCTGCCGGTCAGGACCGAAACAGGATGTTAACCCCCTGGAGAACCTGTATCTCTCACAATGGTTAACAAATAACAAATCATTTTTGTTAAGAGTTTCCTGTCAAGGAAATGGGCAGGGGTCAGCCTGTAGCGTCCTCAAGCTCTGCCTGGGCCTCGAGCCAGCTTTCCTCAACGGTTTCGAGGGTGGCGTTGAGGGCGGCGAGATGGACATTCAGAGATGTTACTTCCGCGGAATCGCCGGATTGATAGAGGGCCGGATCGGCGAGTCTGGCTTCGATTTTTGTCTTCTCGCTGGTGAGCTGGGCTATTTTCGTTTCCGCGTCCCGGATTTTGCGGCGCAGGGGGGCGAGGGCGCGGGTCTGTTCCTTGCGGTCGATCCGTTTCTGGGCCGATGAGGAGCCGCCCTCAGATGATGTCGTGGCGGTCTTGCTGCGTTCCGCCATTTCGACGCGGGCCTTGCGGGCGCGTTCGAGGAGCCAGGCGCGGTATTCGGCCATGTCGCCCTCGAAGGGTGCGATCGTGCCGTCTTCAACAAGCCAGAAGCGGTCGGCGACCGATTCCACGAGATGGCTGTCATGGCTGATGAGGACGACCGCGCCCTCGAACTCTGACAGGGCGCGGATCAGGGCGTCACGGGCATCGAGATCGAGATGGTTGGTTGGCTCATCGAGGATCAGCAGGTGTGGGGCTTCGCGGGTGGAGAGGGCGAGGAGCAGGCGGGCCTTTTCGCCACCCGAAAGCTCTCGGACCTTGGTTTCAGCACGGTTTTCGTCGAGGCCGAAGCGGGCGAGTTGTGCGCGGACGGCAGCGGGGAGCGCGTCGGGCATGGCGCGGCTCATATGGTCGATCGGTGTGTCGGTCAGGACGAGTTCGTCGCTCTGATGCTGGGCGAAATAGCCGATCTTCAGCTTGGGAGAATGGGTGTAGGTGCCCGACATGGGCTCCAGCCGACCGGCCAGCAGTTTGGCGAAGGTGGATTTGCCGCGGCCGTTCTGCCCGAGTAGGGCGATCCGGTCTTCCATGTCCAGACGCTGGTTCAGGCCCTTGAGCACGACGCGGCCGTCATAGCCGAGGCTGACATTGTTCAGGCTCAGCATCGGCGGGGGCAGGGGTTGCGGCTCGGGGAAGGAGAAGCGGGTGGGCGTGTCTTCCACGACGCTGTCGATCTGGGGGAGGCGTTCGAGAGCCTTCAGACGGGCCTGCGCCTGTTTGGCTTTGGTGGCCTTGGCGCGGAAGCGGTCCACGAAGGACTGCATATGGGCGCGCTGGGCAGTAATGCGTTCGGCGGCGCGGTTCTGCTGGAGGGCCTGTTCCGTGCGGATGCGGACGAAATTGTCGTAGCCGCCAGGGGTGACGCTGATTTTCTGGTGATCGAGATGGGCGATGGCATCGACGGTGTTGTCGAGCAGGGAGCGGTCGTGACTGACGATAATCGCGGCACCGGAGAACTTCGCGAGCCAGGATTCCAGCCAGAGCGTGGCTTCGATGTCGAGATGGTTCGTCGGTTCGTCGAGCAGCAGAAGATCGGGGTTCAAAAACAGCGCCGTGGCAAGCGACACGCGCATCCGCCAGCCTCCGGAGAAGTCCGAGACGGCGCGGTTCTGGGCGTCCTGATCGAAGCCGAGGCCGGAGAGGATGGCGCCGGCGCGGGCAGGGGCCGTATAGGCGTCGATGGCGATGAGGCGTTCGTGGACGTCGGCGATACGGGCAGGGTCGGTGGCGGTTTCGGACTCTGCGAGCAGGCGCGTGCGTTCGAGATCGCCTTCGAGGACCGTATCGAGGATGGAGGTGCTGCCCGAGGGCGTTTCCTGTTTGACGCGGCCCATCGTGGCCCGGGCGGCAAGCGTGATGGTGCCGCCATCGGGGGCGAAATCACCGGCGATCGCAGCCAGAAGGGTGGACTTTCCGGCGCCGTTCTTGCCGATCAGACCGATCTTGCGTCCCGGGTCCACGCTGAGGGACGCATTGTCCAGCAGGGTGCGGCCCGCGATGCGGAGGGTCAGGTCGGTGATGGTGAGCAGGCTCACGGGCGCCTCGATCAGTCGGAAGAAAAGAAACAGGGGACGTTAAAATACTGCGACAGACCTATCAGGAACGATGAATTTGCTCTAGTGGAACGGCGGTATTTACCCGCTGGTCCCGCGAGGACCGGTCCTAACCAGGAGAAGAAAGATGGCTCTCGAGCGCACGCTTTCCATCATCAAGCCCGACGCAACCAAGCGTAACCTGACCGGCAAGATCAATGCCGTGTTCGAAGGCGCTGGCCTGCGTATCGTTGCCCAGAAGCGCATCCAGCTGACCGAGAAGCAGGCTGGCGCTTTCTATGCGGTTCACAAGGAGCGTCCGTTCTACGGCAGCCTCGTGTCCTCCATGATCGCCGAGCCGGTTGTCGTTCAGGTTCTGCAGGGCGAGAATGCTGTTGCGAAGAACCGCGAAGTCATGGGTGCGACGAACCCGGCCGACGCTGCTGAAGGCACCGTCCGCAAGCTGTTCGCCGAGAGCATCGAAGCCAACTCCGTGCATGGTTCGGACAGCCTCGAAAACGCGAAGAACGAGATCTCCTTCTTCTTCGCCGAGACCGAAATCCTGCCGTAATCTGCGGTTGGGACTTTCTGTCCTGAAGGAAAGGCGCGGGCTTCGGTCCGCGCCTTTTTTTGTTGTCGGGCGGAACCTCCTGCCTGGTCGGCGCTTGTAGGCCGGAAGAAAAACCGGGGTCGGAAACTGTCATGTCAGGCGCGATGAAGGGGTTTTGCCGCAGGGCTCTTGCCGGGCTGACGTTCTGCGTTTCTCACTTCGCGTTCTGCGCGGTGACGCGACCTTTCCCCATGCTGGGGCTGAGCGGGACAATCGGGGATTTGCCCGTTGTCATGATCGTCACGCCAGCGGACGATACCCATCTGCGCGACGTGCATTATTCCTACGTCTCGCAGCACAGGGAGATCCCGCTGAAAGCCAAGGCGCAGGGAGAAACCTTTATTTTCGTGGAGCCGGGCGGAGGCGTGTTTGACCTGCGCTTCGTTACATCAAGGCCTGATCCCGGCCCGGTAAACTGGCGGAATGCGGCGGGTTTGCAGGGAACATGGACGAAAGGTGCCCGTCATCTGCCTGTGGTTCTGCATATCGAGATTGTACGTGATGGTCTTCGCGACTGCGCCCTTTATCCCGAGGCAAAGCCCGTTATAGGTGTCGGCCCGCATTTTCCGGGTCAGGGCTGCGAGGAGCTTCCGGACAGGCGGAGACTGGATGCCTGTATCGGCCAGCCTTACAGCTCTGATTCCGAGGTTGTCGCGTGTGTGGATGGGGCGATGCGGCCCTGCAGGTCGGATCAGAAAAATGCCAATGGGTGCACGGGGAACGTCGCATCGTATCTGGAGCAGGTGATTGACGTTCGTCTGTCTTCCGACGGACGGACCGGGTTCGATGAACGGGCCTATGGGGTGTGGCGGGAGCGGGCCGTGTCGAGTTGCAAGGCGACGACTGATTTCGGCGTGGACGGCACTGGATATGGGGCCGATATCATGCGCTGCATGGCGACTGAAGAGCTTCGGCTTCTTCAGAATGGGCTGAGGCCATTACCCCAGCCCATCCGGACGCACCCGCCGCGACACTGACAGGGCGTGCTCAGCCGACGGTGCGGCAGATCATTTCCAGCACGTCCGGATAAAGCAGGTGTTCCTGTTCCAGAACGCGGGCGGCGAGGGTTTCGGGTGTGTCGTTTTCCAGAACGGGAACGCTGGCCTGTCCGAGGATGGGGCCTTCGTCCACGCCGGATGTGACGAGATGGACCGTGCAGCCATGCTCTTTCACACCGGCCTTGATGGCGGCTTCGTGGGTGTGCAGGCCGGGGAAGGCGGGGAGGAGGCTCGGGTGGATGTTGAGCATCCGGTCTTCCCATGCCTTGACCAGCCAGGGCGTCAGCACGCGCATGTAGCCGGCGAGGACGACCAGCATGGCGCCGGACGCCTGAAGGGCAGCGTCGATTTCGCGCTCGTGGGCCTCGCGGTCCTTGCCGAAAGGTTTGTGGTCGATGACGAGGGTTTTCAGGCCCGCTTCTTCGGCGACTTCAAGGCCCGGAGCATCCGGGCGGTTGCTGAGGACCAGTACGATTTCGGCGGGGTAGTCCGGACGGGCGCAGGCCTCGATCAGGGCGCGCATGTTGCTGCCGCGGCCGCTGATCAGGACTGCTACGGGGACTTTCTCGGTCTTTTTGGGCGCGGCCTTGGCTCTGGCTTTCGAGTGCGAATTCTTCATGCGAAGGAGACCGGTGCGGTCAGGGTGTAGGCGTCGTCAGAGCGGACGATCTGGCCCATGAGGAAGCCGGTTTCGCCGCGCGTATCCAGTTCTGCCATGACCTTCTCGGGCTCAGAGGTGACGAGCACCATGCCGATGCCGCAGTTGAAGACGCGGAGCATTTCGTCGGCAGCGACGTTGCCGGTTTCGGCCAGCCAGCGGAACACGGGTGGGACGATCCATGCGGAACCGTCGATGCGGACGCCAAGACCTTCAGGCAGGACGCGGGGCAGGTTGCCGGGCAGGCCGCCGCCGGTGATGTGGGCGCAGCCGTGGAGCAGGCCCTTCGCGTGCAGGTCCAGAACCGTGCGGACATAGAGTTTCGTGGGCGTCAGCAGGGCTTCGGCGAGAGTGTGCCCTTCGGCGAAGGGGGCCGGATCGTTCCAGCCGAGGCCGGAGCGGCGCACGACCTCGCGGACCAGCGAGAAGCCGTTGGAATGGACGCCGGACGAGGGAAGGCCGATCAGCGTGTCACCTTCGGCGATGTTGGCCGGCAGCAGGCTGTTGCGTTCGGCCGCGCCCACGCTGAAACCTGCGAGATCGTAATGGCCGGGGGCGTACATGCCGGGCATTTCGGCCGTTTCACCGCCGACGAGGGCACAGCCGGACTCGGCGCAGCCCTTGGCGATGCCTTTCACGACCGTGGCAGCCGCTTCGACGGAGAGCTTTCCGGTGGCGAGATAGTCCAGGAAGAACAGCGGGGTGGCACCCTGCACGACGAGGTCGTTGACGCACATGGCGACGAGGTCGATCCCGACGTCGTCATGCTTGCCGGCTTCGATGGCGACCATCAGCTTGGTGCCGACGCCGTCGGTGCAGCTGACGAGGACGGGATCGGTGAAGCCTGCGGCCTTGAGATCGAAAAGGGCGCCGAAGCCGCCGAGGCCGCCCATGGTGCCGGGACGGTTCGTGGCCTTGGCTGCGGGCTTGATCGCGTCGACCAGAGCATCTCCTGCGGCGATGTCCACGCCGGCCTGTGCGTAGCTTGCGCCGCCGGTCGTGCTGTGGCTCGTGCCGGGGGAGGTGTCAGGCTGATCGGTCATGGTCGAAGGTTCCCGCTGGTTGACGTGACGCCGTTCTAGAGCATCCTGAGCGCTGGCGGAACGCCTGTTTGAAGGCGTAACGGCATGAAAAAGGGACCTGGGATGACGAAACGGGATGCGGGCAGGGCCACGGACGGGGATGCGGTGCCGGAATCCGGGGCTGTCGGCCGGGAGCATCATCGTGGACGCTCGGCGGTTCAGATGGCGTTTCCGCTGCGTCGCGTGACGGCCATGACGTCCGAGCGTTTCATCAACGGGCCGTCCAATGCGGCCGCGCGGGCCTGGCTGGCGCGGAACCAGTGGCCGGACGAGCGGCTCTGGCTCTGGGGGCCTTCGGGGACGGGGAAGACGCATCTTCTGACGGCCTGGGCGCATGAACATGATGCCACGGTGCTGGATGCGCGGCTGTTTTCCACCTCTTCGGCAGGCGGGCGGATCCGGGTTCAGGGGAATCTGGCAATCGACAATGCCGATTCGCCGGGAGATGAGGCGACCATGCTGCATCTGCTGAACGATGCGTTCTCCCAGGGTGACCGGGTTCTGATGGCGGGGCGGCTTCCACCCTCGCGCAGTCATTTCATGTTGCCCGATCTGGCGAGCCGCCTGCGGGCGACGGCGACTACGGCGACGGGCGAGCCCGAGGACGATCTGCGGGCAACGCTGCTGCTGTCTCTATTGGCGGACCGGCAGCTTGTGGTGTCGCAGACGGTGACGGAATGGTTGTGGCGGCATCTGCCCCGGACGGGCAATGCGCTGGTCTCGGCGGTGGAGCGGCTGGACGAGGCGGCTCTGGCGCGCAAGCAGCCGATTACGCGGGCACTGGCGTTGGAAATGCTGCCGGATCTTCTGACGCCCGAGGGGTAGGCGTCATGGGCGTGACACAAAAACTCCGTTTGACATGCCTATCCCGCGGCATGACCTTTTATGCGATCCGTATTTCTGTGTGTTCCGGAAGACCCCATCGTGACGACTGAAGATTCCCGGCCTGCTCCGCGCCGCCGCTCCCCCCGAAAGCCCCGCAATGCCGTGACCCCGGCGCAGAACCGCGGGCGCCGTCGGCAGGCAGCCGCGGCACGGGCCGAAGACTACGCGCAGATGCCGACATCGCCGGAGCGGTTCCTGAACCGGGAGCTGTCCTGGCTCGACTTCAACCAGCGCGTCATTGATGAGGCGGAAAACCCGCGCAATCCGCTTCTGGAACGGGTGCGGTTTCTGTCCATCAGTTCCAGCAATCTCGACGAGTTTTATTCCGTGCGCGTGGCGGGGCTTGTGGGGCAGGTGCGCGAGGGCATGGTCGTCCGCAGTCCGGACGGGCTGACGCCGGTCCAGCAGCTTGCGCAGGTGCGGCAGAAGGCGCGGCATCTCCTGGCCGAGCAGCAGCGCGTCTGGCATATGCTGGAAGGGGAGCTGAAGGAGGCGGGGATCGTCATCCTGCCGACCGACTCTCTGGACGAGACGGATCTGGCGCAGCTCTCCACACTGTTTGACGAGCGCGTCTTCCCGGTTCTGACGCCGATGGCGGTTGATCCGTCCCATCCGCTGCCGTTCATTCCCAATATGGGGCTGGCGCTGCTCATGCGGCTCAAGGACCCGGCATCCTCCATGCATGTCATGGATGGACTGATCCTGCTGCCAGCGCAGGTGCCCCGTTTCCTGCGGCTGCCGGCGCGTCTGAAGGAAGGGCAGGAGACGCCGGACCAGATCCGGTTTGTGCTGCTCGAAGACCTGATCACGCTGTTTGCCGGACGTCTGTTCCCCGGTCTGGCAATCGGGGCGGCCGGTGTGCTGCGCGTGATCCGCGATACGGATGTGGAGTTCGAGGACGAGGCCGAGGATCTGGTGCGGTCTTACGAAACTGCACTGAAGCAGCGTCGTCGCGGCGTGTGCATCCATCTTGCTCTGGACCGCAAGCTGCCTGAGGCGCTGGGCCGTGAGATGGGTGAGGAGCTTGGCGTCGGCGAAGAGGACGTGGTTGTCCTGCCGTGTTTCGTGGGTGTCACGGATCTCAAGCAGCTGATTGTTGATGACCGCCCGGATCTGGTGTTCCCGCCTTATACGCCGCGCTTTCCCGAGCGCGTTCTGGATTATGACGGTGACTGCTTTGCGGCGATCCGGGCGAAGGACATGCTCGTCCATCATCCGTTCGAGAGCTTCGACGTCGTGGTGCAGTTCCTGCGTCAGGCTGCGCTGGACCCGAACGTGCTGGCGATCAAGCAGACGCTGTACCGGACGTCCCGCGACAGTCCGATCGTGCATGCGCTGATCGAGGCGGCCGAGGCTGGCAAGTCGGTCACGGCGATGGTCGAGCTTCGAGCGCGGTTTGACGAGGAGGCCAATATCCGCCTGTCGCGTGCGCTGGAGGCGGCGGGCGTGCAGGTCGTGTTCGGGTTTGCGCATCTCAAGACGCATGCCAAGCTGAGCCTTGTCGTCCGTCGCGAGAATGGGCTGCTCCGGTCTTACGCGCATTTCGGGACGGGCAATTACCATCCGATCACGGCGCGGATCTATACAGACCTGTCGTTTTTCACCTGTGACCCGAAGCTGGCGTCGGATTCCGCTCGGCTGTTTAATTACATGACGGGCTACGCCATTCCGGCGAAAATGGATGCGCTGGCGTTTTCGCCCATCACCATCCGCTCCACTCTGGAGCAGCTGATCCAGGACGAGATTGATCACGCGAAAGCAGGGCGGCCGGGCCGGATCTGGCTGAAGATGAACAGCCTCGTGGACGCGGAACTGATTGACCGACTGTACAGGGCGTCTCAGGCCGGGGTGAAGATCATCGGGATTATCCGGGGAATCTGCTGTCTGCGTCCTGGTGTGCCGGGACTTTCGGATAATATCGAAATCAAGTCGATTGTCGGGCGTTTTCTGGAACATGCGCGGGTTTTTGCCTTCGGAAACGGGCATCGGATGCCGTCTCACAAGGCAAAAGTTTTCATTTCTTCCGCAGACTGGATGGTGCGGAACATGGACTGGAGGGTAGAAGCCATGGTGCCCATCACGAACCCGACGGTCCATGCGCAGATTCTTGGCCAGATCATGACGATGAACATCAAGGACAACCTTCAGAGCTGGACGCTCACGAGGGACGGCTACTGGCATCGGGTTTCGCCGGGCGCACATCCGTTCTCCGCCCACGAATACTTCATGAACAATCCGTCCCTGTCCGGCCGAGGATCGGCTGCGCGGGAGAAGGTCCTTCCGGAGGCGCATCGCCCCCGTGAGCGGCCCGACAGGATTCTGGAAGACTGATCTGCATGTCCTCATCTTCACAGCGTTCCGCCATTGTCGATCTCGGTTCAAACTCGGTCCGGCTGGTTGTTTTTGAAGGGGTGACGCGCAACCCCCTTCCGATCTTCAACGAGAAGGTCACGCTCAAGCTGGGGCGTGGTCTGGATGCAACGGGCCGTCTCAATGACGAGGGTGTGGCGCTGGCGATGGACGTGCTGGGGCGGTTCCACACCGTCGCCCGCGCCATGGGCGCCGAGCCTTTCGAGGTTCTCGCCACGGCGGCTGTCCGCGACGCGTCCAACGGTCCGGATTTCGTGGATGCGATCCGCGCCCGGATGCCAGGTGTGCCGATCCGGGTTCTGGAAGGAACCGAGGAAGCCGATTATGCGGCGCGCGGCGTGCTGTGCGGGCTGCCCGAAGCGAACGGTCTGGTTGCGGATATCGGCGGCGGATCGCTGGAGCTGATCCATGTGGCTGAGGGTCAGTATTTCGAGGCTGTGACGACCAAGCTGGGCGTGATCCGGCTGCATGACCGCGCCAAGGGCAGCATCGAGCGCGCGGCTGAAATCGCGAACGAACTTCTGGCAGCCGTGAACTGGCTTCCGGGCATGACGGGGCGGCCGCTTTATCTGGTGGGTGGGGCGTTCCGGGCTCTGGCGCGACTGCAGATCGCGCGGACGCAGTATCCGCTGAACCTCGTGCATCTGTTCACTCTTTCGGAAGGGGAAGCGCGGGAGATGGCGGACTGGGTCATTGCCTCACCCCGCCGTACTCTGGAAAAGTTGCCCGGCGCGCCCCGCAAGCGTCTGGCGGATGCGCCGTTTGCTGCGGTTGTATTGCGCTGCCTGATGGAGCGCGTCCGTCCGTCCAAGGTCGTGTTCAGTGTCGATGGGCTGCGCGAGGGCTGGTACATGCGCCATGTCGCGTCTTCGGTCGCTGGCCTCGATCCGATGACGGATCTGGCGGCGGAGATGGCCAATCGTCTGGCGCGCAGTGCCGCGCTGGCCGAACCTCTGGTGAGCTGGACGGCGCCGCTGTTCCGCGACGAGACCCGGACCCAGAGGCGCCTGCGCGAACTGGCCTGCATGCTGTCGGACATCGGGTCCTACGATCATCCCGAATACCGCGCGGAGCAGACCTACCGGCGTGTGATGCATGGTCATGGCGTGGGCTTTGACCACAGCGCACGGGCCTTCATCGGGCTGACGCTGGCGGTGCGTTACGAAGTCTCGATGGACTCTCCCCTGATCGAACCTTCCCGGCAGCTTCTGTCGCGTTCGGAAATCGAGCGTGCGGTGCGGCTGGGTCTGGCGCTCCGGCTGGCGTATACACTCTGTGCAGGGACGAAGGTCCTGCTCGATGAGTGCAGGCTCCTCGTGGAAGACGGAACGCTCGTGCTGGTTCTGGGCGCGCGCAGCGTCCGGGCGGCAGGCAGTGCGGTTCGCCGTCGTTTCGAGAGGCTGGCGGCTGCGATGCAGCTTGAATGTCAGGTAAGGGAAGAATGAATTTGCGGAATTACGGGACGGCGGCCAGGGTTGGTTTTCTGGCGGCAGCGGTTGTGTTCGGGCTGTCAGGGTGTGGCAAGTCCCATGACCGGGGTGCGCTGTGGAAAGTCGTGCATGGACGGTGCGCGCCGGATGCTGCGCACAAGCCCTGCACGGTCTATGACGAAAAAGACGGCTATGCCCTGCTTAAGGACAAGACCGGGCGTGGGCAGTATCTCGTGATCCCGACGCAGAAGGTTCCGGGCGTGGAAGATCCCGTCCTGCTGAAGCCAGAGACACCGAACTATTTCGCCGAAGCCTGGGCGGAGCGCGGGCATGTGGCGCAGTCCTACGGGTTCGAAATCCCGGACGCCCATCTGTCGATGGCCATCAATTCGCGTCCGGGCCGCACGCAGGACCAGTTGCATATCCATCTGGACTGCCTGACGGCCTATGCCCGGGCCGAGCTCGACAAGAACATGATCACCGAGACCTGGTCGCTCGTGTCGCTGTACGGTCATCCGTACCGGGCGCGGATCGTACCGTCGCTGGATCCGTCGCCGTTCCGCGTGATTGCGGCCGATGACATGTCCATCCACACGCTTGTCATCACGCCGGCCAAGCATGGCGGGTTCATTCTGCTCGATGACATGGCGCATGTCTTCGATCATGGATCGGGCGAGGAGCTTCAGGATCATGAATGTCATCTTGATGATCCGCACCACAAAACCATGATCATGGATGGCATGGACATGGGCGAGCATCCCAACGGCATGATGTAAAACAACTTTTGGTTGTTCCGGCATTCCGGGTATGGCAGGGTTCGATCAATCTCGAACAATCTGCAGTCCCGGAGACCGGTCTTGAAACTGGCAGCGAAATCGCCACCAAACTGGCCCCTGCTGTCGCTCGCCGTTGGCGCCTTTGCCATCGGCACGACAGAATTTACCCCGATGGGCCTTCTGCCCGTCATCGCCCATGGTCTTCAGGTCAGCGTACCCAAGGCCGGTGGCCTGGTGACGGCCTATGCGATGGGCGTGATGATCGGCGCGCCCGTCATTACGCTGCTGATGGCGCGGTTCCGGCGCAAGCTGGCCCTGATCCTGCTGATGGGGCTGTATGTCGCGGGGAACCTGCTCTCCGCCGTTTCCAACAGCTATGAACTGCTGTTTGCGGCGCGTGTCCTGACCAGTCTGGCGCATGGGGCGTTTTTCGGGCTCGGTGCGGTCGAGGCGTCGCTGTCGGTGGCGCCTTCCCGGCGGGCGAGTGCGGTGGCGTCCATGTTCATGGGGCTGACGATCGCCAACATCATTGGTGTTCCGGCGGCAACCTGGCTGGGGCTGAATTTCGGCTGGCACAGTGCCTTTGGCATAACGGCGACGCTGGGGCTCGTGACCATGCTGGCGGTACAGCTTGCGTTGCCGGCCCGTGAGGTTGGTCCGGCGCCGGAAGTCGGGCGGGAGCTGCGGGTGCTCGTGAAGGGCAATGTGCTTCTGGCGCTGCTGACGACCGCGATCGGGGCAGGGGCGATGTTCGTCCTCTATACCTATATTGCGCCGATCCTTGAGCACATCACCCATGCGAGCCCGACGGTCATTACCGTGGCGCTCATGCTGACGGGGGTCGGTTTCTCCATCGGCAATGCCGTGGGTGGACGGAGTGCGGACCGTTCGCTGGACGGAAGCCTGCTGGTCTTTTTCCCCATTCTTGGCGCCATCATGCTGATTTTCCCATGGATGGCGCAGACCGTGCCGGGCGCGCTGTTTGCGTCGCTTCTGTGGGGGGCCTCCACGTTTTCGCTGATGCCCGCGCTTCAGATGCGGGTGATGCAGGCCGCGCATGATGCGCCGGCTCTGGCGTCGTCCATGAATATCGGGGCGTTCAATCTCGGAAACGCCATTGGCGCGGCGCTGGGAGGGATCGCGCTGTCCATGGGGTTGGGTTACAGCGGTGTTTCCGTTATCGGAACGGCTCTGGCCCTCGTCGGGGTCGGTCTTGTTCTTCTGTCACGAAAGGTGGCTCCTCCATGATCCGTTCTCTCCTGCTCGCCACCAGCCTGTTCGTCGGTGGCGCCATGTCGCCTCTGGCTGCCATGGCCGCACAGCCCGCGAATGTGGGCGATGCCATTCTGGCCGCCAGCGCCTATCACGACAGTGGCGACTATCAGCATGATTTCGATGTCGTTGTGGCACAGGCCCGTCAGTGGATTGACGAGACTGCGCCGAAGACGCGTCGCCCGGCTATCGTGCTCGATATCGACGAGACGACGCTGTCCAACTGGGACGAGATCCGGGCCAATGATTTCGGATATATCGCGGCTGGTCCGTGCGATGCGTTGCCCAAAGGGCCGTGCGGCGCGGATGCCTGGGAGAAGAGCGGGCGGGCTCCCGCTTTTGCGTCCACGCGGGCGCTGATCGAGGATGCGCAGGCCCATCATGTCGCGGTATTTTTCGTGACGGGGCGGCATGAGGACGAGCGCGAGGCCACGGAGCGGAACCTGCATCTGGCGGGAATCCGGCACTGGGACGGGCTGTATCTGCGGCCGATGACGTCTCATGGTTATGCAGCGCTGTACAAGACGCCGACGCGCGAGCGGATTGAGCGCAAGGGCTATATGATCATTGCAAGCCTCGGGGACCAGCCGTCCGATCTGAGCGGGGGCTATGCGAAAAAGGGTTTTCTTCTGCCCAATCCGTTCTATCGTATTCCGTAACGTTATGTAATTTTCAGAAACGGAATCCGGTATGCGCGCGCGCTCAGCTCTTGCTCTTCTTCTTGTCGGGATCTGGGGCGGGGCGGCGTCTGCCGGTTCCACGCCTGCCGGGAAGGCCCGGGTTCTGTGGTCCGGGCCTGAAGGGCATGTAGAGGCGCGGGCCTGCCAGGTTCAGAGCGCAGAGCCGCAGTCGTTCTGTCTCGTCTGGATGGGCAAGGGCGCCCCGGTTTCTGAAAATATTGACGGACTACCCGGATCTGTCGCGACGCTCTGGCAGCGGACGGGACCGAAACCAGGGGACGCGCCGGACCTCCTGTTTTACGCTGGCGCAGGCGGGGCAGAACGGTGCGGCGACTATGTCGCGCTGCGTTTTGCGCAACTGCCGCATTTCCAGAAAATTGGCGACTGCCGCCAGCCTGAATACCCGCCACAGGCTCCGCCTGCGACCGGGCCGTTCGGTTTCGGGCTGTCGATCCCTGTGCTGAGGCCATTCGGCGCATCCGATTCCGACAGCGTGTCGACACCGGTTCCCGTGATCTGGCGCAATGGAACATTCGCGCTGGATGCGGAGCGGTTGAAGCAGAATGCCCTGTCCTTTGTCTCCCTGGAGTTCGAGGGAGCATCCATCGGAAATGAAACCGGGGCATTCATGTGGGAAACCCGGCAGAAGCGTCCGGGGCAGGGCCTGCCTACGACCACGCAGATCATGCTCGATCTGATCTTCAGGGGTCATGCCGATCAGGCGCTGATGCTGATTCATAACAGCACCAATTCACACTTTGATTCATCGCTCTACTGGAGTGATTTGTGTGCAATTTTGGTCGCCGATCCCAACTGGAAGATGCTGATGCACGGCGTGTTGCCCGGGGCAGCTCAGATTGAGGAGGCAGCCCGGACGGGGCAGTGGGGTCGTGAAAGAACTGCTTATGTCCATTAAGGACTGGATCTGAAAAAGCCCGGTGCCATGACGGCGCCGGGCTTTTTTTGTGTCAGAACGATTTGAGGAGCCGTTCCAGATAGTCCAGTTCGCTTTGCGGGCGGGTGCGGTCCGAGGCGCGGCGGCGGAGTTCGCGCTCGATGTCGCGGGCACGGTCCCGGGCGCTTTTGTCCGGGATATGGGCGTCGGAATCCTTGCCCTTGTCGCCTTCGCCCAGTTTGCGGCCCAGCGGATCCTGATCCTTCTGGTCGTCGTCATCCCCGTCTTCGTCGCCGGCCTGGGGCTGGTCGCCGTCATCGCCCTGCTGGCCTTTCGCGCCCTGCTGGGGTTTGCCGGAACCCCCTGCGCCGCCGGACGGGATGAAGCTCAGGCTGCCGCCCTGTCCCTTGCCCGATCCGCCGGATTTCTGGTTCTGGCGCATCTGCTTTCCGGCTTCGGACAGATCGGCGAGGACTTTCTGCTCGGCGGTCTGGGCCTCGGCATCCTTGCGGTCCGCGAGGGCTTCGCGCGCGGTCTGCATGTCCGTCTTTGCTTTTTCGAAGGCTGTGGCGGGTTTGCCGGTCAGGTCTTTGACGCGGTGGCTCAGGATGTCGTTCACGCGCTGTAGCGCGCGTTGCAGGGCATGGTCCGCGCGGCGTCCGTCGGACTGCGCGGCGACCGTGGCGGGATCGACCGGAGTGGGCGGTTTGGCGTCGGCAGGCTGCTCCATGCCCGGCGGGGGCTGCATGCCGAGCTGACGGAGCAGGTCGGCCGTGGACATCTGGCTGACATCCGGGCGGCTGCCGTCATCGGGCGGAGCCGCGGCCTTTTGAGCTGCCGAGAGGCGGGACTGCGTGTGGTCGAGCAGGGTGGTCTCGCGGTGGACGAGATCATGTAGGGCCGCGCGCTGGGCACGGGCTTCGGCCTGCGCCTTCATCTGCTCGGCAAGCGCCTTGAGATCCTCGGGGCTGGCCTGACGCATGCGCTCGGCCATGTCTTCCATCTGCTGGAGGCGCTTGAGGGCTTCGTCGCCATGGCCCTGATTGGCCTCGGACTGGAGGCGGCGCATTTCATCGGAGAACGGATCGGCCGAGCTGGTGCCGGACTGCGGCATGACGATGCCGCTCTGGGCCGCGCGCGAGAACAGGAGCTGCATCCGGCGGTTCAGAGCATCCTTGAGAGCCTGTGTCCGACGCTGGAGTTCTTCCTGTTCGGGGAGCGTGTGGCCCTTCTCGCCAAGGTCCCGCATGTGATCGAGCTGCTGCTGCACGCCCTGCTGGGCGGCACGGACTTCGGCGGCGGCATCAGCGATGTCGGGGCCGTCGCGGCGCAGATCGTCCAGATAAAGCGCCAGTGCCCAGAGTTCGCCGGGCACACGGTCCGCCGAGCCATCAGGGGCGTCTTTCTGGAGCGAGGCGATCTCAAGGCCGAGGGTTGCGAGAATGGCGCGTTCGTCGGTCGTCTGCGTCAGAAGGTTCAGTTCGGCTGCAGCCTGCGAGGCGCGCTGCTGGCCGAGCATGAGGCGGCGGCGCAGGGCGACGAGGGCGCGGGCCAGCGGATCATTGAACTTGCGGGCGGCGATCTGGAATTTGACGATATCGCTGCGGCTTTCGCGGCCTGACGCGCTTTTGGCATGCAGGCGGCCTTCGACTTCCATTCCGGCAAACGGATCGGAGGAAAGGTCTGGCGTGGCGACGCCTTTCGCATCCTTGGGCTGTCCGTCGAGCGGGATGGGAACGCGCAGGACGCGGCCCCGGGTCAGGCCGGGCAGGTTGATCTCGGCTTCAAGCGAGGCGACGCCATAGGTCTGGTGGACGTGCCAGGGCAGGCCGGTGCGCCAGTCGTCTTTCTGCGGGCCGGGTTTGCCGTCCCAGGTGACGGTGGGCGGCAGGTCGGGTTCGACTTTCACGCGCCATGAGCCAAGGGTGCGGCCACGGACGACGATACTGATGGTGCCGGACTGCTGGAGCGTGCCGTGGCTGTTCCAGCTTTCGGCATCGAGCCTGTTCTGTTCAGGCGTAGCGATCCCGTGCAGGGCGGGTTTTCCATGCGCGCCGGTGATGGTGGCGTTCAGGATGGCACCCTGTGGAACATCAAGCGTGTTGTGGCCCGTGGCGGAAAGGAAAATCGGCGCGCCGGGTGCGTAGGACGGGCGGTCGATCCAGGCCTGAAGGGTCGGGAGCGGAATGCTGTCGTCATCCACGCCGGGGAGCAGCCCTGCGTGAAGACGTGAGGGCGTATGCGTACCGCCGAGAACTGCCGCGACCACGATGGCCAGCGGGACAGCAATGAGCGCGAGCCGTTCGTGCAGGCTGGTTTCGGGATGGGGAAGGCCAACGCGGAGCGTGCCAAGTGAAGCCGTGACGCGCTCCACATGGCGGGACCAGATGGCGGATTGCTCGCCATTCCCCGCGAAAGCCGGTCGGTCGGTCAGGCTGAGGAGAGGCTGGTAGGCGAGTTTGGAATCATGCTCGATCCGGCGGTCGGCCACAGGGATGCTGACGGGAGGCACGCGGCGCAGGCCGGTGATGGTCAGCCACAGGGCCGTGCCGAGAACGCCGGCTTCCAGCAGGGTATGCAGCCAGTCCGGCAGGGATTGGGGGACCCGTGCAAGGCAGGCCAGAACGTAGAACGCGATCAGCAGCAGGGGCCAGCGCAGGGGTTCCCAGGCGCGTTCCCACCACAGGACACGCTGGGCTTTCCGGCGCAGGGTTTTGAGGTGGAGGGCCGGGTTTGGCTCAGCCATGGTCGTCCTTAGCTGTCAGCCATTCCGGAACAGTTTCGGCAGCGATCAGTTCCGCAACGCTCTGGCGCTGGCGGATGATCTCCCATTTTCCGTTGTCGATCAGGACCTGCGCCGCGAATGGGCGGGAATTATAGTTGGAACTCATGACCGAGCCGTAAGCGCCGGTATCGAGCAGGGCGATCAGGTCGCCGCGCTTTGTGTCCGCAGGCAGGGCGCGGTCGCGGGCGAAAATGTCACTGCTTTCGCAGACCGGGCCGACGATGTCCCAGAGTTTGGTGGGGCTTGTCAGGCCGCTCGGGGCAACGGGCATGATGCCGTGCCACGATTCATAAAGGGACGGGCGGGCGAGATCGTTCATGGCGGCGTCGAGCACGACGAAATCGGGATTGCCAGCCTTGGTTTCGATAACCCGGGTCAACAGAAGGCCGGTCGGGGCGGAGAGCCAGCGGCCGGGTTCGATGCTGAGACGGACGTCAAGATCGCCCAGCGTTTCGGCAATGACACCGGCGAGCATGTCGGGCGAAGGGGCGATTTCGTCCCGGTAGCGGATGCCCAGGCCCCCGCCGCAGTCCACGGCTTCGACGGTGTGGCCGGCCGCGCGGATTTCGCGGACCATTTCGGCCAGTCGGGCATAACCTTCGCGGAAAGGGCCTGCCGTGAGCATCTGGCTGCCGAGATGGACGGCCAGACCGACGAGGCGGACGTTTTTCAGACTGGCAGCTTCACCATACAGGGCGACGGCGCGGCGGTGCTCGATGCCGAACTTGTCTCCGGCGCGGCCGGTGGAAATCTTGTCGTGCGTGTCAGCGTCCACGTCCGGATTGACGCGCAGGGCGGCGCGGGCAACGCGGCCACAGGCGCGGGCGATGTCGTCCAGACGGTAAAGTTCCTCGACGCTTTCGACATTGATTTGTGCGATGTCATGCTCGACGGCGGCCCGCAGTTCCGCATCGGACTTGCCGACGCCGGAGAACACGATGGCCGAGGGTGAAATCCCGGCATGAAGGGCGCGCTGCATCTCGCCGCCGCTGACGATGTCCACGCCGTAGCCGCACTGGCGCAGGATGGTCAGCGTCGCCTGATGGTCCTGCGATTTCATGGCGAAATGCATGTTCACCGGCAGGTTCCGCGCTTCGAACGCGGCGCACAGGGCTTTTGCGCGGCGTCGAAGCGTTTCGGCACCCGTGATCCAGCACGGTGTGCCGACGGCGGCTGCAATGACGTGCAGGGGCACGCCTTCAAACAGCAGGCCGTCCCGTGCGTCCATCTTCAGGGAAGGGCGGGTTTCCAGCATGTCGTGGAAGGACGGATCGGTGGCGGGATCGGAAGGAAGCAGTGCACTCATGATGGTGATACCGTATCTCTCTTGGAAGCATGTTCCAAGCTGAACCCGCAGGGGATAATATCGTCGGCATGATACAGGAACTGATCCGAGAGGCCCTTGAGGCCCGTTCGCGTGCCTATGCACCCTATTCGCGCTTTCAGGTTGGGGCGGCGCTGCGGTGTGAGGGCGTTGTCCATTCCGGCTGTAATGTCGAGAACGCGGCCTATCCGCTTGGAACCTGTGCCGAGGCCGGGGCGATTGCCGCCATGGTGCGGGGCGGCGGGCGCCGGATCGAGGAAATCGTGATCGTGGGTGGAGATGCTCCGTGCACGCCATGCGGGGGATGCCGGCAGAAATTGCGGGAATTCGGACTGCCGGAGCTGCCGGTTCACATGATCGACCCGCAGGGGAAGCTGCTGCTGACCCGGACGTTGGCCGAGTTGCTGCCTGATGCGTTCGGTCCGGATCATCTGGGATGAAACGCGCCGCCGCGTTGCTGATTGTCTGTCTGTCAGGCGGAGGGGCAATCGCCGCTCCGGCCTTGGCGTTGCCGGGACTCGGTGCAGACAGTCATCGCAGCGTCGTGGATGTGAATACGGCGCCCTGGCGGATCCTGGGGCGGGTCCAGACGTCTCTTGGTGGGCGCTGTACGGGATTTGCCGTAGCGCCGACCGTGATGCTGACGGCCGCGCATTGTCTGTGGCTGCCCGCGACCCGGCATTATATCCAGCCTGCGGATGTTCATGTCCTGATGGGCTATGCGATGGGGCATTACCGCCTTCATGCGCAGGTGACACGATTTGTTATTGCCCCCGGATACGATCCTGCGAACGAAGGCGGGACCGCATCCGAGGATCGGGCCACGCTGGTTCTGGACCGGCCGGTGGTCCTGTCAGGGGATCTGGTTCCTTATGGTTCGGCGCAGATGGGCGCTGCGGCGATGCTGGTCGGATATCCGCAGGACCGGCCTGAGGTTCCGTATGGCGATATTTCCTGTCAGATCAACGGGTTGGCACTGAACGGACTGATCCATCATGACTGCTCGGCGACGCGGGGGGACAGTGGCGGTCCACTGTTTGTGCGCCAGCCTGACGGGCAGTGGGGAATTGTCGGGATCGATGTGCTGGCGACGTCGGGGCGTGGCGGGTTTGCCGCGCCGCTGCCGCACTGAGTTTTTCGGGTTCCCATGCATCAGGCGCACGTCAGAAAAAATTCACACATGCAAACATGAGCCCTGTCGTGACGTTGCAGAGGGCAGGACGCCCGATTGGGTGTTACAGGTTTTTCAATCCCGGAAGGTGATTGCCATGTATGTCATGTCCATGAAGGAGACATCCTCGCGAGCGGCTCCGAAAGGAGGATTTCGTGGGGACTCCAAAAGGGTCAACAGAAAGCATGTTCTCGTTGTCGAGGATCAGGCGCTTCTGCGCTTTCTCGCGGCGGATATGCTGGAAGAGGCGGGCTATGAGGCCTCTCTCGCGGCTGATGCCGACGAGGCGCTTCAGGTGCTGGCCCGGAATCCGGATATTGGCACCATCTTTTCAGACGTGAACATGCCTGGCGACATGGACGGTGTGGCGCTTGCCCGCCTGATCCGTAAGCATCGCCCGGAAATTGGACTGGTTCTGACCTCAGGGACGCGGATTCAGGATCTGGGGCAACTGCCGGGTGGCACGATGTTCCTGTCCAAACCGTATGAATGGGACGAGGTCTACCGCTGCCTGGAGCAGGTGAGGCACTGAAGCGCCACTAAATTTTAAGGGGAAAAGGCAATGTGGTGCACCCGAAAGGACTTGAACCTCTAACCCCCAGATTCGTAGTCTGGTGCTCTATCCAGTTGAGCTACGGGTGCGGACACATTGTATAGGTCTTCATCAGGAGAAGACTGGTGCACCCGAAAGGACTTGAACCTCTAACCCCCAGATTCGTAGTCTGGTGCTCTATCCAGTTGAGCTACGGGTGCGCTGTGAGGCGGGGTTTTACAGAGGCTTAACTGACCTGACAACCCCGCTTTCGAAAAAATTTCAGTTTCGCGTCATGGTGATATGAGCCCGGCACGAAGGCGAGCCGAAAATGCCGCCAATGGCCTGTCCGACCGGGTACCCGTTGAACACGACCGCCGTGTTGTGATGGTCCATATCCGTCATGGCGAGTTCGGCATGATAATGCTGGCTTCCAGGCGTGTAGGTGCCGTGCAGGACCTGTGCGCCGTCAGCCGGCGTAAAGAGGATCTCCTTGCCGCGGATCCGCAGGGTCGAGGGATGCTCGGTCGGGCAGGTGCCCTGATCCGTGACGAGAGCACCGACCCAGGAGCCGGTCGGATCCTTGCCGGGGTCGGGAGTGCCGGCGCAGGCGGCGAGCAGGGCCGTGGCGGAGAGGGCGAAAAGTGCTGGCAGGCGCATGTTGTTCCTGTTCCGTGTTGCAGAATGGATGACGCAGACGACACAACACCTTATAGGAGAGCCTCAAAAGGCACCATGAAACCGGAACGCGAGGCCATGACATTGACCCAGCAGGACGCCAGCACCGTCGAAAAGCTCGACGAAACCCTTCACGAAGACCGTATCCTCATACTGGATTTCGGCAGCCAGGTGACGCAGCTTATTGCGCGTCGCGTCCGCGAGAGCGGCGTCTACTGCGAGATCTGGCCGTATACCGCGACCGAGGAAAAGATCCGCGCTTTCAATCCGCGCGGCATCATCCTGTCCGGCAGCCCGGCCAGTGTGCATGACGAGAATGCACCGCCGATTCCGGATGTGGTCTTCGCGCTGAACCGCCCCGTGCTGGGGATCTGCTATGGCCAGCAGGCGATGTGCCAGAAGCTGGGTGGCAAGGTCGAGCACCACGAACACCGCGAATTCGGTCGCGCTTATATTGATATTGCCGAGGACTGCTCGCTGTTCCGTGGCGTCTGGGCGCGCGGCAAGCGTGAGCAGGTCTGGATGAGCCATGGCGACCGCGTCACGCAGCTTCCGCCTGGTTTCCGCGCCGTTGCCCATTCCGAAGGGGCACCGTTCGCGATCATCGCGGATGAGGGACGTCGTCTGTATGGCGTGCAGTTCCATCCGGAAGTCGTGCATACGCCGCATGGCGCTGCGCTGATCCGCAACTTCACGCATAATGTTGCGGGTTGCAGCGGAACCTGGACGATGGCGGGTTTCCGCGAGCTGGAAATCGCGCGCATCCGCAAGCAGGTCGGCTCTGGCCGGGTGATCTGTGGTCTGTCGGGTGGTGTGGACAGCTCCGTTGCGGCCAAGCTGATCCATGATGCGATCGGCGATCAGCTGACCTGCATTTTCGTGGATCCGGGCATCATGCGTACCGGTGAGGCTGACGAAGTCGTCAAGACGTTCCGTGGCCGCTTCAATATTCGTCTCGTGCATCGTGACGCCTCCGAGCTGTTCCTGAAGGAACTGGCTGGCGTGACCGATCCGGAAACGAAGCGCAAGACGATCGGCCGTCTGTTCATCGAGGTCTTCGAGGAAGAGGCTGCGAAGCTGGGTGGCGCGCAATTCCTGGCTCAGGGCACGCTGTATCCGGACGTGATCGAGAGCGTGAGCTTCTCGGGTGGTCCGTCCGTGACCATCAAGTCCCATCACAATGTCGGCGGTCTGCCGGACCGCATGAACATGGAACTGGTCGAGCCGCTGCGTGAGCTGTTCAAGGACGAGGTCCGCATGCTTGGCCGTGAGCTGGGTATTCCGGAGAGCATCGTCGGGCGGCATCCGTTCCCGGGGCCGGGACTGGCGATCCGTATTCCGGGGGATGTCACCAAGGAAAAGCTGGATCTGCTGCGCAAGGTGGACGCGATCTATCTTGAGGAAATCCGCCGCGCCGGTCTGTATGATGCGATCTGGCAGGCTTTTGCGGTTCTGTTGCCAGTGCGGACGGTCGGCGTCATGGGCGATGGCCGGACCTACGATCAGGCCTGTGCCCTGCGTGCCGTGACCAGCACGGATGGCATGACGGCGGAAGTCTATCCGTTCGACTTCGCATTCCTGAACCGGGTGGCCGGGCGTATCGTCAACGAGGTTCGTGGCATTAACCGCGTGACTTATGACATCACGTCCAAGCCGCCGGGCACGATTGAGTGGGAATGATCCCGTGTCTGGCATAGGGTGGCATCACCCGGTATGAAAGTGCCTTAAAGCCCGCAGAAATGCGGGCTTTTTTGTTTTTTGGTCCGGCATTGTCTGGCATCGAACGGTATCGCCAAGCAGTTATTTTCTATGGCATAGTGCGTGGCACTGACTGAAGCTGATGCCATGATTTTTGTTGATACCATGTCGGACATTCTATGAGCGTCATGGTATCTATATTCAATAACCATATGAATAATAAGGATTTTATCCGGTTATTTTGATGGTTTTTGATCATGGTATCGCTGTTTGGAGTGCCATGAGCCGATTCTGACCGATACCAAACTGCGCAACCTCAAGCCGACGGATAAGCTTTACAAGGTGAATGACCGCGATGGGTTGTACGTCGCGGTGACGCCTGCGGGCAGCATCTCGTTCCGATATAACTATGCGATTCACGGCAGGCAGGAGACTCTCACCTTCGGGCGGTATGGCGTTGGGGGGATCACCCTCGCCGAAGCTCGTGAGCAGTTGGGAGAGGCTAAAAAGCTGGTCGCTGCCGGAAAGTCTCCAGCCAAGGAGAAGGCGCGCGACAAGGCACGGATCAAGGGTGTGGAGACGTTCGGCGCGTGGGCCGAGAAATGGCTGCGCGGATACCAGATGGCAGACTCCACCCGCGATATGCGCAAGTCCGTTTACGAACGTGAACTAAAGCCAAAATTTGCCAGCCAGAAGCTTGTTGAGATTACCCACGAGGACTTGAGGGCATTGACCGATGCCATCGTCGAGCGTGGTGCTCCAGCGACCGCCGTGCATGCCCGAGAGGTGATGTTCCAAGTCTATCGGTGGGCCATTGAAAGAGGGCAGAAGGTCGAAAACCCCGCCGAATTGGTCCGGCCTGCCTCGATTGCGAAATTCGAGCCAAGGGACCGGGCGCTAACGCCGGAAGAGATTGGGCTGATGTACCAGTACGTGGAGCGCATCGGGACAACCCCTTCGATCAGGGCCGCCGCCAAATTGCTGCTGCTAACGATGGTCCGAAAGAGCGAGCTGACCAACGCCACTTGGAGCGAGGTTAATTTCAGTCAGGCGCTATGGACCATCCCTAAGGAGCGGATGAAGCGGCGCAATCCCCATTTGGTGTTTTTGTCCCGACAGGCGCTCGATATATTCATTGGCTTGAAAACCTTCGCGGGCGGCTCCGAATACATTTTGCCATCGCGGTATGACACCGATCAGCCGATGAGCAGTGCGACGCTGAACCAAGTCCTGACGCTGACTTACAGGCTTGCGCAGAAAGAGGGGAAGTCGCTTGCGAAGTTCGGGCCGCATGATTTGCGCAGGACGGCAAGCACTCTGCTGCACGAGGCAGGTTACAATACTGACTGGATCGAAAAGTGCCTTGCCCATGAACAGAAAGGCGTAAGAGCAGTTTATAACAAAGCGGAATACCGCGAGCAGAGAACAGAAATGTTACAGGATTGGGCTGACATGATTGATGAATGGACACTCAGGCAGCGGTGACATTGGCGTTATTCGGTTGATTTCTTGGCGCGTCGTCTGATAGCTGCTGAAACTGCCTGACGAGATACGCCAAGGTGACGCGCTATTTCAGCCTGATTCATAGTCCCTTGAGTTAGAAAATCGCCGATCATGCTGGTGGGCGATTTAAGGGCCTGAAGTTGGCGGCGAGCTTCTCTCCTGACGTAAGCATGACTTTCAATATCCCATGTTGGGTGAGAACCGGCGTTAATAACTTGGCTCCAGATTTTCTCAATGAAATCATGATACTTTAATATGAAGCGTCTATCTCGCTGGTAAGCGCGACGGGCATCATCGCTCCGTCTTGGATTATGTGTTTCGCAATAGAGCTTGCTGGGTTTTGCATCTCCGTCCGTCTGCCCCGGTAGTCTGGTGGTCCAAACGGGCTCACCATGCCGAGCCCATTCTGCAAATAGCATTTTCCTTTCAATTTGTTCTCGAAAGCCATCTACAGATCGATCTCCCTGCATTTCAGGAATATCGCAGTAGTGCATCAACATGCGGGCAGCCTCATAGGGGCCAAATTTGCCTTCGCATGCCTGCTCATAACGCAAGACTAATGCATCAGCTCTTTCCTGAGCTGCAGCATATATAGTCTCTCTCCGCGATACAACTTTGGCATTTCTTCTTTGGAGGCGTTTAACGACCTTTGGTGCCTCTAAAATTGCTGAATATTCAGTAGGTTTTTCGCAGAGTTCGCAGAAGCACCATGCATAACTGTCACTGAGCTTGGCTTTGATGCGACCTGAGGAAGTTTCAGACTGTGAAACCATACGTTCAAGATACGGATCAAAAGCGTCCTGCATCTTCATGCTCTTTTTCATCGTCCCACTATATCCTGAATGACAACTAGATTCTAACTATTTTTCAGGTTCCTGCGGGCACTAGCCGGTATCGTCAAGCATCTGCACGATATCAAAGGAAAGTGACCATGGGGGGAAAAGTAAAAAGCAAAACGCTTATCGACCGGAAAAAGCTTCATGCAATGATACCGTTGGCCGAGCGCACTATTTTCAACATGGAGCAGAGAGGAGATTTTCCTCGCCGTATTGCTCTTACCAGTCGAAACGTCGCTTGGGACTTGGCTGAAATTGAGGAGTGGATCGAAGCACGCAAGGTGTCTGGTGTCGTAGCCTCTCGTCCCGGGCCGGTATGACAATCCAAATTGTTGCGATTGATGCAGGTGAGCACTGAGTCCCCTGATCTCGTGGATAAAAAACCGACAGCCAATTGCGTCACCCATGAAGATCAGTCTCAACGACGAGGGGCATATCGACATACTGGACAACGGGGCCAGGGCAATCGTTCTCGCGAAACGGCATCATTGATTTCCACTGATGGTAGTCGGTCTTCAGAAGGGGCTGATGCGCAATTCGATTTTTTGGTGCCATCCTTGGTCGACGTTGGCACCAGAGATAGCCGTAGCCTGATGGACGTGGCTTTGTTTCGCGTATCTAAAGGCAAGAAGCGGGCAGGCGGGATGATCCATTATAATTTACCGAATGGCTACGTGGAGGTCAAAGCTGGCCCTGACGGAATGGCGTCGGTCTGGGATTATGATATTGTTTTAATGCTTGTTTCCCACCTGACGGAAGCAATGAATCGCTATCGAGACGGCAAGGGAAAGAAGCCGGGGCGTGTGTTTCGGCCTCGGATCGGCGACATTCTTAGGTTTTGTCGCAAGAGCAATGGTTCGCGGCAGTTTGCTGAGGTTGAGGCGGCGCTCGACCGTCTTCAGGGAACGATCATAAAGAGTGTGCGAGAAACGTCGCGTTTCGATGGGCGTGTGTTACGCACAGTTGAATCTGAAGGGCTAATCAGTTCGTATGCCGTTATATCGCGAACTGACACCGGGAGAGTAGCCAGTGTCGAGATTGAAGTTCCGAAATGGATTTACAAGGAAGTTACTGACGGTAAGAGGCCGGACGTCCTGACAGTCGATCCTGCCTATTTTCTGATTTCCACGGGTATTGGACGGTTTGTGTACCGATTGGCACGTCAAGCTGCCGGTAAAGGGGAGGCAAGATGGAGCTTCCAGACGATTTACGAACGCAGTGGTAGCGCCAGTTCGTTAAAAGAAGTCAGCCGTATCCTCCGTAAGATTATCGCGGCCAATGACCTGCCTGATTACATCTTGCGAGAAGAGGTGGGGCAGAGGGGGCCTCAACTGATAATGCGCCATCGAAAAGCAGCTTTCGATGAACTTCTGGCTGGTGCCAATGGGGTTGTCGACGGGACGGTTTTTGGTGGGGCGATAAGCGATCAGGCCTGTGGATAGGCCGTCTATTACACACGGATCACCGTCTATCGCACACCGTGTGCCGTCTATTACACACCAGATGCCGTCTATCACACACCGAACAAACTTATAAGAAGTTGATATAATTGAATAAAAATGAGTTTTTCGCGTCTAAAACTATATAAAACTCTTAAAACCCCCTTTGGTGTGGATAACTCGCCAAGCAGTAAGTGCCTGAAGGTTCCAAAATGGGATGAGGGTTTCTGTGCGGATGCGACATTGGCCTCCCGAACGTCCATAAGGCATCTCGTACGTGCACCGAAGCAAAGAAACGCTCAATCTTTCGGCGCAGGGCTGAGCCAGCGTTTGATTTTATCGGGATCTGGATCCGGATCAAATTGGACGGGACGAGCTGTGAAGGAATGACGTTTGGGAGAGGGTTGTTCTTTAACTGTCGAGCAAGGAGTTGTGGCGAGGGTAGGTATTGGCTGAACATTGGTTGAACGCGCCATAGAGGGCTGCATAATGAACTTCTGGATATGCCGAGTGAACTGGCTGTAGCTCATTAGTAAAGTGTCATGATGCTTTTGGAAGATATCCGTTCTGTTGTAGCCTTGTTCTAACTCTTTGGTGATGACGTCCTTCAGGGCGATAAATCTGACCCGCGCCATACCTTTTTTGCTTGGCGTCATTGAAACGTCTCTTCCTTTCCAAAAGAATGCCTCTCTTCCGTCGATGTGTTTAAACGCATCGGCCTGAGGCTGTTATGAAGCGAAAATAAGCTAATACAGGCAATTAAATGCAATTATATGCGAATATAAGCAATAACCTATTGCTCCGTTATTTTTGCATATAATTGCACAAAATTGCATAACCACTGAAAGCAAGATAGGTTGCCGTGCACACGGCAACGTGCTTATTCGCCTTCGGCTTAACGCGGAATAGAGGGATGGCCTCATGGCCGAAACCGAAAAGAGACGCCAAAAGAATGTTGGCCCGCGATCTGGGCAGCGTATTCCGGTCAAGGTGACAGTGGAGGAAAAGGAGCGGATTGAGCTTACCGCCAGGAAGGTGCGGCTTCCTGCTTCAACCCTGCTTCGGAAGCTGGTCCTTGGCTATGAGCCCCCGAGCATGATTGACCTTGATACCCTCTCGACCCTGACCCGATTGCGGGGTGACTTCGGGCGGCTGGGTGGTCTTTTGAAATTGTGGCTTGTGGACGCGCCCGGCCAAGCTGTTCCAGAGAGCGAAGTGAGGGCCGCGCTCGATACGATTTTGGCTAAGCAAGGCGAGCTTTCCAACCTTATTGTAGCCATTGAGAAAGCGACTGGTAACTGATGGCTCGTTTGGAATGGAGTCATGAGAACAATGCAAGAGTGTCCGGAAAACGGTGGTTTTCCTGACACGCTAAAAAATGGAATCCGAGGCCATCGGAGCCTCAATTGTCGAGTTAACATTCTCGTCGAGTTTTCAACGTCCAGGTTGTGTCAATGAAACAGCGAACCGGCTATGTACAGGCCTCCACAGAGGACCAGTATCGGGACTTGTAGCGCGATACGTTTCAGCAGCCCGAGTGTTAATCATCTATCTAAAAGCGGCGAGCGGGAAGAACGCATCGCGGCTTGAGTTTATCTTTATGGGATGAACACCTACGGCGTGTCGTCAGTTAAGCAGGATGATGATTGAGGCGAACTGAACCGCCGCGAGGAAGGTGGATTTCAGTTTGTCGTAGCGGGTTGCAATAGCGCGGAACTGCTTCA